>CAZJDN010000123.1:0-6005 GCA_964544775.1 uncultured Thiothrix sp. | reverse complement strand
CTAGCGCGTGATTTCACACGCAATAATGCGTTTAATCACACACTTGACTTAACCAAGAAAAAACAACCCATTGAATAGCAAGGAATAAATGTTTGGCATAACTGTTGCTATTCCCCCTTTAAATCTGACATTTGGAGAGACGACTCATGAAACCTGTTATTCGTGCCGCCCTACTCAGTGCATTAGTTGCCATGACTGCTGCGTGTAAAGCGGAAAACAACACCAACAAAGCTCCCGCTGCCCCAACCGCGAGCCAAGCAAGCACTGCCGCCAGCGTGGTGAAAGTAGAAAACCCGTATGCCCGTGCTGTTCCCCCCGGTCAAGCCAATAGCGGCGCATTCATGACCTTTGTAAATACGGGCGACACTGACCACAGCGTTAAATCCGCTAGCAGCCCCGTTGCCAACAGTGTGGAATTACACACTCATACCAATAACAACGGTGTAATGGAAATGCGCCAAATACCACAAATCGATGTCCCCGCCAAAGGACGTGTTGAGCTTGCCCCCGGTGGCTTACACGTTATGTTTCTAGGCTTGAAACAAGATTTGAAAACAGGCGAAACCGTGGCGATTACCCTCACATTTGACGACGGTAGCACCACCACGGTTAACGCCCCCATCAAAGAAGTTACCCCGCCAGCGGCAATGCAGCACGGAATGCAAGCACACTAAACCTATTGCTTGCCGCGCCTGTTAGGTATACATGGGGCGGCAAGCCCCCGCAACACGCCCAAACCCAACCAAACGTTTTTTCCAATACCCGCTTAATTGGCTGGTGGTAATGCTTTTACCCGTGCGCGGAGCGTGGATAAATTTATTATCCCCCAAATAGATGCCAACGTGGCTAACACGCTTACCGTGGGTACGGAAGAAAACTAAATCCCCTCGCTTTGCCTCCACATCGGGGACTTTTTCCGAAGCGGCATACTGATCGGCAGCCGTGCGTGGCAAGGTAATGCCAGCCCCTTGCTGAAAAGCATACTTGGTTAAACCACTGCAATCGAAACCCGTTTTAGGGCTACTGCCGCCCCAACAATACAATTTTCCTTGCTGATTACGCGCACACCACGTCACACGCTCCAAGGTGCTACGCGGTGCTGCTTTCGGGATGGAGGCGGACTTGTCAGAACGCGCCAACCGGGTAATGTGCGGGCGTTTCGGTTGTGCTTGTGTCACCCGCTTTTGCCCATCATCCGCCGCTGTTTGCTGCGTAGGGCTAGCCTCTGCTAAAGCACGCGGATTAGAACTACACCCAGCCAGCAGCAACATTGCCGAGCCGAATAAGGAATATTTGAATGCCGAAAGATTATCCTGCCAGTTCACGCTTCATACCTCGCGATGAAACCATTTGTGCTCAGTGTGCACGACCGATAAACGGCGCAGGCATTGATTTCCGATATGAGGTATAAAACAGGGGCTGTACTGGAAACAGCTCTTAAAACCTATGCAAGTAGCTGTTTTTTCAAACGATAATTAAGTGCATCACGACTAATACCCAGTAACTTAGCGGCATGGGTTTTATTGTTTTGGGTACGTTCTAAGGCTTGGTTGAGTAAATCACGTTCCAATTCGTCCAGATTTACTCCCGATGCAGGCAGGCAAAACGGCGCACGTAATGGGTCGCTAGCAACAGGCTGCTGACGGATTTCCAGCGGCAAATTAGGCACGCCAATTTCCCGCCCAGCTAACAAAATGCTCAAGCGCTCGCACAGGTTGCGTAACTCACGCACATTACCCGCCCAAGCGTAACGGGTTAAGTGTTGCCGTGCCGCCTTATCCAACGTGGCAAGGGGTAAATAGTGTTGCGTCGCAAATTGTTGCAGAAAATGTTTCAGCAGTACTTCCACATCTTCACGCCGTTCACGCAACGGTGGTAATTCGACGGGAATAATATTCAGGCGGTAAAACAAATCGGTGCGAAACGCCCCCTGCTTTGCCATTTGATGCAAGTCGCGGTGGGTTGCCGCAAATACCCGCACATCCATGCGTTTGGCTTGCGCTTCGCCGAGTGGCAAGACTTCACCGGATTCGAGGAAGCGTAATAGCTTTGCTTGCAAATTGAGAGGCAACTCACCAATTTCATCAAGGAATAACGTGCCGCCTTCTGCCGCACCGATTAATCCCGCATGGTGATTATCTGCCCCCGTAAACGCACCTTTACGATGCCCAAATAACAAGGATTCGGCTAATGATTCCGGTAATGCCGCACAATTCACGGTGATAAAAGGGCGTTTACTGCGCAAGCTAGCGGCGTGCATGGCTTGGGCAACTAATTCTTTACCTGTGCCGGATTCGCCCATAATCAACACACTAGCATCGGTTTGCGCAATCAAATGCGCGGAACGCAATACCGCTTCCATTGCCGGAGATCGGGTTATAATGGCATCAAAACGCATGGTAACACCCACCAATTTCATTCAAACTGAAGTAAGATGGGTGTAATCTACCACTTTTCATAGGGTGATAGGCATAACTTATTTTAACCTGCCGCAAACCCACCACGATAGAAACGGTTATTCACCTTCGCAGGTGCTACCACAACGGGGCTAGGTGCTGAAATGGGCGCGGATGTTGGTGGTGGTGCAACATACAACGGGCGTTCTAAACGTGACACTGGGCGGATTCCTAACAAATCCATGCATTCTTGGTGCTTAACCAACGCATCTTCACGAAACGGGGCAAATTGATTTTCCGAAAACGAACAACTACCACCGCCCGTTTCCAAGAAACTACTTACCGCTATCATCCCTTGATCACGCTTGTGTACGCAATGGGTGATTTTTCCATCCGCAATCGCAAAGCGGCAGGAAGTATTAATATCGGTGGCAACAAAAAACGTCCCAGACGACTTTTCTGCCAAAACTTGTGACAATCTTGTCAAAATCTGCGCTAAGGTCAATTGCGAATTCCTTTCCATAAAGCACCTCGCCTGTGTGGAGCTATAGTTTATTGATTACTTTAGAAAAGGAAGCAATAACTGTACCACATGGGCGAATTCTTCCGACAAGCTCGCATCCAGTTGCAACCTTTCCCCCGTATGAGGATGCGCTAACTGCAATTGCGTGGCGTGCAGCAACAAACGCGAACACCCCAGTTGCTCACGAAAGAAGCGGTTATGCTTACCGTTACCGTGTGTCGTATCGCCAATCAAATGGTGGGAAATGTGCTTCATGTGACGGCGCAACTGATGTTTACGCCCCGTTTTAGGGCGCAACGCTACCAACGAATAACGGCTAGTCGGATGCTGATCCACCGCATACGGCAATTCAAACCGCTGTAAACACTGGTAATGCGTCACCGCCGCTTGCGCTGCCTTATGCGGGTCAGCGTTTGCGTCGGCTAGTGCATCCAACTCCTCACGTAACGGGTGATCAATCACCCCACTATCTGCCACATAACCTCGCGCAATGGCTTGATAGGTTTTATCCACCAATCCGGCGGTAAATTGTTCCGTCAGTAATCGCGCGGTCTCGCTGTCTAACGCAAACAACAATACCCCAGAGGTTGGTTTATCCAAACGGTGTACGGGGTAAACTTTCTGCCCAATTTGGTCGCGGGTAAGCTGAATCGCAAAGCGCGTTTCATGCCGATCAATCAAACTGCGGTGTACCAACAAACCCGCAGGTTTGTTGATAGCAACGAGGTGGTTATCGCGGTAAAGGATTTCGAGCATTACGCTAACTCAGGGTGGACTTTCCGGTACGCAGCCAATAACTGTTGGTGGGTATTGCAGCCATGCAAGTCCAGCGTGGGCGCAGTAATTCCCCAGAAACGCCATTTACCCGACAGCAAATCTTGCGCTTGTTGGTAAACCGTTTCACCGTACAACAACGGTAAATTGTGCGCGTAAATACTGGCATCTTCCATTTCCACCAAGGCTTCGATGCAACGGTAAACACGGCGGCGATCCGCGTTAATTTGCTCGAAATGGCGAATCCATTGGCAACCTTCGCGAATCGCTTCTTCATCCCGAATCGTTAATGCCAACAAGGTTTTTAATTCACCCACACGCAAATCCGCCCACAATGACCCCGCATCCGGCGCAAGCCCAATCAATGCCGCGACGGGTTGGTGATCATCTAAACCTTCCTCATCAATCAGGTCAAACAATTCCACGCACTGCTCTTCGTCCAATTCGGGCAGATTCAAAATCGCCGCTCGGAAAGCATTGCCCGCGCTGTTATTGTCCCATTCCAAATCTTCCACTTGGTAGATTTCCGACATACCCGGTACAATAATGCGGCAGGCATACACCCCTAAATGATTGTAATCCATGATGTAAATATCGAAATCTTCCGCATGAATACGGTCGACCAAATACGCGCATTCTGCTTCCGTTGTGCCACTGTAATTCCAATCAACGAACTCATAGTCAGGCGCATTCAACAAAAAGTCCCAGTGAATCGGGCCGCTGGAATCAATGAAATGCGTTTCCAGATTTTGCGGGGAAGCAACATCATCCAGATCAAAACTTGGCTCAGAAAACCCTGCTAAACGATCCAACGCACGCCCTTGCAGTAATTCGGTTAACGCCCGTTCCAATGCCACTTCAAAGCGCGGATGCGCCCCAAAACTGGCGTAACACCCTTGATCGTCTTGATTGAGCAAGGTAACGCACATCACGGGATATTGCCCACCCAATGACGCATCTTTCACCAAAATACCGAAACCAGCCGCACGTAACTCCGCTATCCCCGCTTGAATGCGTGGGTAACGCGCCAGAACGCTTTCCGGCACATCCGGCAAACTTGTTCCTTCAGCAATAATGCGAAACTTAATGTAACGCTCGAAAATTTCCGACAACGCCTGTGTGCGTGCTTCGGTTTGGGTATTACCCGCCGACATGCCGTTACTAACATACAAGTTACCAATCACATTCACCGGAAACCATACCGTTGCCCCATCACGCTGACGCACATACGGCACTGCGCAAATACCCCGCGCCGTATTACCGGAATTCAAATCGACTAATTTGCGTGCATCCAAATCGCCTTCTGGGTTATAAAACGCCAAGGTTTTCTCATCCAGCAAACCGTCTGGCAGATTGCCCAGCTCGTCTAAAGGAAACCAACGTTCCTGCGGATAATGGGCAAACTTACCCTCAGCAATGCGTTTACCGAGGTAAAAATCCGCCCAGAAATAATTGGTACTTAAACGCTCGAAATATTCACCCAATGCACTCGCCAACGCGGCTTTGCGTGATGCGCCTTTACCATTAGTAAACAGCATTGGGCAATCGCGGTCGTGAATATGCACCGACCAGACGTTAGCAATCGGGTTAAGCCACGAAGCCTCTTCGATATGAAAGCCAGCCGCAACTAATTTAGCTTGCAGCGCGGCAATTGAGACTTCCAGCGCGGCATCCTTACCGGGGATAAAGGTTTGTTCTTGCATTGTAGGGGAACTCGTTTGGTGGTAATTCGTCGAAAGCGTTGGATTATTTTAGCGCAGTGCCACAGCGCACACCGCAGAATCCATTATAATCAGAATTTAGACCCCAACAGGAATATCTACACCCCATGACGGTCAATAACGAGGGAAGCGTGAAACCGATGACCAACACACATTGGCACTATTGGCTGCTAGGCATCGCACTGGTGCTCGCGTTACTGTGGGGCGTAAACCTCGTAAACCACAATCGCGGGAATGCACAAGCTGAAAGCAGTACCACCGAACTGGATCAATTACGCACCACCCTACTCGCCGACACAACCAGTCTGCGGGGTAATTGGTTACGCACGCTCAACCCACTGGTACAAGACGTGCAAGGCGATTTAGTCTGGAATAAGCAACAACAGCAAGGCGTAATGCGTTTCCTCAACTTGCCGAATCCCAATACAGGAAAATATTACCAACTGCTGATCTACGACACCCACAGCGTGGATAGCAAACCCATTTCCGGTGCGGTATTACACACAGGTTCAGGAAAAACCGAAACCCTCAGTGCGATTAGCCCCCAAACACACATTACAGAGCCTTACAAATTCGAGCTAGTTTTACGCA
>CAZJDN010000122.1:0-6092 GCA_964544775.1 uncultured Thiothrix sp. | reverse complement strand
AGTAGTTGTCATCACCGGCAAGGATAAAGGCCGTCGCGGCAAAGTCATGCAGGTGTTGGCAGAAGGTAAAGTTTTGGTGCAAGGTGTTAACCGTGTTAAAAAACACGTTAAGCCAAACCCAAATGCAGGTATTCAAGGTGGCATTGTTGAAAAAGAAATGCCAGTGAATAGCTCAAATGTGATGCTGGTTAATCCTGCCACTGGTAAGGGTGACCGCGTTGGATTCAAGCTCCTGGAAGATGGCAAGAAAATCCGTGTCTTCAAATCCAATGGTGAGCGCGTAGACGCTTAAGGTGTAAAATGGCGAGACTGCAACAGTACTACCGCGACGTAGTCGTCAAGGAATTGACGGATAAGTTCGGGTATCAAAATGTGATGGAAGTGCCGAAGCTGGTAAAAATTAGCCTAAACATGGGTTTAGGCGAAGCAGTAGGCGATAAAAAAATTATTGAACACGCAACTGGTGATATGGCGAAAATTGCAGGTCAAAAACCTGTTGTTACGTTGAGTCGCAAGTCTGTTGCTGGTTTCAAAATTCGTGACGGCTGGCCAATTGGCTGTATGCTCACGTTGCGTAGCGAAAAAATGTATGAGTTCCTTGATCGTTTGATCAATATTTCCATCCCTCGTATCCGTGACTTTCGTGGTCTCAATGCGCGTGCGTTTGATGGACGTGGCAACTACAACATGGGCGTTAAAGAACAGATCATCTTCCCAGAGATCGAGTACGATAAAATTGACGCTCTGCGTGGTATGAACATTACGATTGCTACTACCGCAAAAACTGACGAAGAGGGACGGGCACTGCTCGAAGCCTTCAAGTTCCCCTTCAGACAGTAAGAGGATTAAGATCGAATGGCTAAGAAATCCATGATCGCCCGTGAAGCACGCCGTACTGCTGCTGTTGCCAAATACGCGGCTAAGCGTGATGCACTGAAAGCTATTATTAGCAGCCCAGATAGCTCATTTGAAGCTGTAATGGAAGCGGTTGAAAAACTGCAAAAGTTACCACGCGATGGTAGCCCTGCACGTCAAATGACACGTTGTAACTTGACGGGTCGCCCACACGCTGTATACCGCAAATTCGGCTTATGCCGGAATAAATTGCGTGAAGCTGCAATGCGTGGTGATGTACCTGGTCTGACTAAGGCAAGCTGGTAAGGGAGAGACGAATATGAGCATGAGTGATCCTATCGCCGATATGCTGACACGCATCCGTAATGGGCAGCGTGCAAGCAAGGCTAGCGTTTCTTTCCCTACTTCCAAGCAAAAACAAGCTATTTTAGCCGTATTGCAAGAAGAAGGTTATATCGCAGGTTTTGAAGCAGGTGAAGCCGAAGGTAAACCTGTTACTACAGTGAAACTGAAATACTTCCAAGGCAAGCCTGTTATCAGCAACGTAAAGCGTGTTAGCCGTCCGGGTTTACGCATTTTCCGTGGCAAAGACGAACTGCCTAAAGTTATGGGTGGCTACGGTATTGCTATCGTTTCCACATCCAAAGGCGTTATGAGTGACCGCGCAGCCCGTGCAGCAGGCCAGGGTGGCGAAGTCATCTGCACGGTTGAATAAAGGCGGACGTTGAAATGTCAAGAATTGCAAAGAAAGATCTGACTTTGCCGCAAGGCGTAGAAGTCAGTATCAGTGGTCAAAATCTGAAGGTCAAGGGTGGCAAAGGCTCTTTTGACTTTACAGTCAGCGACGCTGTAGAAGTATCCCAAGAAAATAACGTACTGAAATTCAAAGCTAAGCGTGAAGGTGATTCCGCTGGTTGGGCATTAGCTGGTACAACCCGTGCATTAACAAACAACATGGTTGTTGGTGTGAGCCAAGGTTTTGAAAAGAAACTGCAATTGGTTGGTGTTGGTTATCGTGCTCAAGCACAAGGCAATAAACTGAATCTCAGTTTAGGTTTTTCTCACCCTGTGGTTCATGATATGCCAGAAGGCATTACGGTGGAAACGCCAAGCCAAACGGAAATCATCATCCGTGGCAGTGACAAGCAGAAAGTTGGTCAAATTGCAGCAGAAGTCCGTGCATACCGTCCACCAGAGCCTTACAAAGGCAAAGGTGTCAAATATGCCGACGAAACTATCCTGCGTAAAGAGACCAAGAAGAAGAAGTAAGGTGGCATAGATGGATAAGAAAGCATCTCGTATTCGCCGTGGTAAACGCGCTCGCACTAAAATGCGTGAATTGCGTGTAAACCGTCTGAGTGTTCACCGTACTTCCCTGCATATCTATGCACAGGTTGTATCGCCTGATGGCTCACAGGTTTTGGCAGCGGCTTCGACTTTAGACAAAGACCTGCGTGCAGGCTTGGATTACACTGGCAACGTAACGGCTGCTCAAGCAGTTGGTAAATTGGTTGCTGAGCGTGCGTTGGCAAAAGGTATTGAATCTGTTGCTTTTGATCGCTCCGGTTTTAAATATCATGGTCGCATCAAAGCGCTGGCAGATGGCGCTCGTGAAGCTGGTCTGAAATTCTAAGGATTTATCCAATGGCGAAGGCAGAAAATACAGCAGTACCATCCGACGGTTTGCAAGAAAAACTGGTTCAAGTGAACCGTGTTGCTAAAACCGTAAAAGGTGGTCGCATCATGAGCTTCACTGCATTGACTGTGGTTGGTGATGGTAACGGTCGTGTAGGTTTTGGTTACGGTAAAGCACGTGAAGTACCAGCAGCAATCCAAAAAGCAATGGATCAAGCACGTCGTAGCATGATTAACGTGTCATTAGTAGAAGGCACGTTGCAATACCCGATTAAATACGAAAAGGGTGCTGCGCGTGTTTACCTGCAACCTGCTTCTGAAGGTACGGGTGTTATCGCAGGTGGTGCGATGCGTGCCGTATTAGAGGTTGCTGGTGTACGTAACGTATTGTCCAAATGTATGGGTACGCGTAACGCGGGTAACGTCGTTCGTGCAACTATCGCTGCTCTGGCTTCGATGCAGGATCCTGAAATGATCGCTGCAAAACGTGGCAAGAGCGTTGAGCAGATTAAGGGGTAAGCAATGACCACTGCAAAACAACTCAAAGTTACGTTGGTGCGTAGTCTGAATGGTCGTCTCGAAAGCCATCAGCAGTGCGCCCGTGGTCTTGGTATCCGTAAAATCCATAACCCTGTGATGGTTGTTGATACCCCGGAGAACCGTGGCATGATTAACAAGATTTCCTACATGCTGAAGGTTGAGGAAGTTTAAAATGAAATTGAATACGCTACAGCCTGATGCTGGCAGCCGTCCAGAGCGCACCCGTGTTGGTCGCGGTATTGGTTCTGGCTTAGGTAAAACTGCTGGTCGTGGTCACAAAGGTCAGCACGCACGTAAAAGCGGTTTCAATAAGCGCGGTTTTGAAGGCGGTCAAATGCCTATGCACCGTCGTTTGCCTAAATTTGGCTTCACTTCTCGCATTGGTCGTCGTACTGAAGAAGTTCGCTTAAGTGAACTGGCGAAAGTAGAAGGCGATGTTATCGATTTGTTAAGCCTGAAAGCTGCAAATGTGATTGATGCACAAGCACTGCAAGCCAAAATTATCCTGTCTGGAACAGTTGAAAAAGCTGTAACCGTGAAAGGTGTTGGCGTAACGAAAGGTGCGCGTGCAGCCATCGAAGCAGCGGGCGGCAAGATCGAAGAATAACGGATAATAACTCATGCGCAAAAACCCTACGGCTTCTCTTGGGGGCTTTGGAAACATGGTCGAAATTCGCCAGCGGTTAGTCTTTGTACTGCTGGCGTTGATCGTTTATCGGATTGGTACATATATTCCTGTTCCGGGTGTGAATCCTGCGGTTATGTCACAGTTCTTTGATCAGAACAATGGCACAATCTTGGGCGTATTCAACATGTTTTCGGGTGGCGCACTCAAACGTTTGAGTGTATTCGCGCTGGGTGTAATGCCTTACATCTCTGCATCCATTATCGTGCAGTTAATGACTACGGTTGTTCCCTTTTTCGAGCAATTGAAAAAAGAAGGCGAATCAGGTCGGCGGAAAATCACTCAGTACACGCGTTACGGTACAGTTGCACTAGCACTATTTCAAAGTGTTGGTGTTGCGGTTGCATTGGGTAGTCAGCAAATTGGTGGCGGACAAACCATTGCGTTACATCCGGGTTTAAGTTTTGTTATTACTACCGTAGTAACGCTGGTCACTGGTACATTATTCCTGATGTGGTTGGGCGAACAGATTACTGAGCGTGGTATTGGTAATGGTATTTCATTATTAATCTTCTCCGGTATCGTCGCTGGTCTGCCTCATGCTGTTGGTGGCACGTTAGAATTAGCCAACACGGGTGAATTATCCCCGTTTTTGGTAATTTTACTGCTCGCTTTAGTATTGCTTGTAACCGCTTTGGTTATCTTTGTTGAACGTGGTCAACGCCGTATTACGGTAAATTACGCCAATCGTCAACAAGGCAACCGCATGATGAAGGCACAGTCCAGTCATTTACCATTGAAGTTAAATATGGCAGGTGTTATTCCGCCTATCTTTGCTTCAAGTATCATTTTGTTCCCTTCTACTTTGGGGCAATGGTTTGGTAATGCTGAAGGCATGAGCTGGTTGAAAGACTTCTTCAGTATGCTGCAACCGGGTCAGCCGTTGTATGTTTTATTGTATGCAGTTGCTATCGTATTCTTCTGCTTTTTCTATACAGCTTTAGTATTTAACTCACGCGAGACAGCCGAGAATTTGAAAAAGGCAGGTGCGTTCATTCCGGGTATTCGTCCCGGTGAACAAACTTCCAAATACATTGATGGTGTGATGACTCGTTTGACAGGCATTGGTGCTATCTATATTACCTTGGTTTGTCTATTGCCAGAGTTTTTGATCCTGTGGTTCAATGTGCCGTTTTATTTTGGTGGCACTTCACTGTTGATCATTGTGGTTGTCATTATGGATTTCTTGTCACAATTGCAAGCACACATGATGTCACACCAATACGAAGGCTTAATGAAGAAAGCCAATTTTAAAGCGCAGACACGCCCTGGCACATTGCGCTGATTTGAATCATTTGGAGAGTTTTTGTCATGAAGGTTAGAGCTTCGGTTAAAAAGTTGTGCCGTAACTGCCGGATTATCCGTAGAAGCGGTGTAGTGCGCGTCATCTGTGCTGATCCACGCCACAAACAACGTCAGGGCTAATCCTTAAACGCTTTTTATTTCATTTCTTGCCGAGAAATGAATCTTCTGAGTAACCTCTGCTAGACAGAGGTTATTTATTGATAATGGTAAGAGATTCCGGCATAATCGCTGGTTTTCCCGGTAGTCTGGAGAGATTTTAATGGCTCGTATTGCGGGTATCAATCTTCCGGTCAACAAGCACGTGGTTATTGGTTTGACTGCTATTTATGGTATCGGTCGTCCACGCGCTGCGGATATTTGTAAAGCTGCGGACATCGTTCCGAGCACCAAAATCCGTGACCTGACAGAAGAACAAGTTGAACGCATTCGTCTTGAAATAGGTAAATACCTAGTTGAAGGTGATTTGCGTCGTGAAGTTTCCATGAGCATCAAACGTTTGATGGACATGGGTTGCTATCGTGGCATCCGCCACAGACGCGGTCTTCCACTGCGTGGTCAGCGTACTAAAACGAATGCGCGTACCCGTAAAGGGCCACGTCGTCCTATTCGCAAATAATACATAGATTGCAGGTAGAGTAAGTAATGGCAAGACAGCCTAAGAAAGGTGCAACTGTTAACCTTCGTAAGAAGGTCAAGAAAACTGTCACTGACGGTGTTGCGCACATCCATGCATCATTTAATAACACTATCGTAACTATCACAGACCGCCAAGGCAATGCATTAGCATGGGCAACTTCGGGTGGTTCTGGATTCCGTGGTTCTCGTAAAAGTACCCCGTTTGCAGCACAGGTTGCTGCCGAGCGTGCAGGTACTGCGGCGAAAGATTATGGTCTGAAAAACTTGGACGTTGAAGTAAAAGGTCCAGGTCCAGGTCGTGAATCCGCAGTGCGTGCACTGAACAACGTTGGTTTCAAAATCAATACTATTGTGGATGTAACACCGATCCCGCATAACGGTTGCCGTCCACCTAAGAAACGTCGTGTGTAACGGGAGATAATCATGGCACGTTATA
>CAZJDN010000121.1:0-6142 GCA_964544775.1 uncultured Thiothrix sp. | reverse complement strand
AACTAGCTATTATAAACCACGCTGCGTAGGTTCAATTCGGTTGCGTCTTCCAACCACGCGCCGAATACTTCGACTTGAATAGCAAACAGTGCTTGCCCGTTGGCGGAGGTTGCTTCGATTTGTACCCGTACACCACCGTCTCCCCGCGATGCACTAATTTGCAACTCGACCTGTTGACGACTTGCCCCGGTTCTTTGCAATAACAAATCAGCAATTTCGCCAGCCATGCTTTTCAGCATCTCTAACGTTAGCACTTTCCCATTCATCGTTATGAAGCTACTCGCTGCTGTTGGTCGACATTGACTCCCGACAAATACCGCCACGCAGATAAAAAAGGGCACTATCGTCCCGGACAGTGCCGTAAAGGGCTTTCGCGCTATTTTGAGTATGCTGGAATAGCGCGACCGTCTACACAGATACACCATAGACGGTAAGCGAATTATATGGCTATTTTTGTAGCAAAGTCCAGTTGATACGGTTACAGATTCACCAAGAAACTATTATTTCTCGTGCATACGCCCAGATAGCAAACTCGCCCCAAGGATCAACCCTGCACCTAACCATTCATTCAGTTCCATGCGTTCATCGGTCAACCAATACGCTGCGATGGCGGCGACGATCAATTCAAACAGGAAAATGACATTCGAGCGACTGGCGGGAATCCGCGCAATGCCGTACTGCACCGCATACGTTACTGAACCAATCGCGGCTGCCAGCCCTACTAACAGCAGCAAAGTGGAAGCAGTAAAGGCTTGCCACGGAATGCGAATTTGCAACACCAGCCAACCCAACCCCGTTAATAAACTGACCCCAAACCAGACGGCAACCGTTTTCAAGCCATCACTGACCGTTGCCCCCAAATGCCGCCCTGCCACAATGCTTAAAGCGAAGGTTACACCTGCCGATAACCCCAGCCATTCGGCGCGATTAGTGGGCAAAGGCAAATTGCCGTCGTCCTGCCATAACATTACCCCCGCTCCCAACAGCGATAATACCATGACTAACCAACCGATCCGGTTTAGGCGTTCCCCCAATAACAAGCGGGCAAACACTACCGTCCACAACGGGGAAAGGTAAAACAGCAATAGTACGCGCATGACTTCACCTTCCAATACGCCAAGCACATAGCCTACGTTGCTCCAACCCGATGTCACGCCCAAAATGCATAACCACAGCCACGCAGAACGAGCGGCTTTGAGTTCCGCCACAGACCACCAGCCCAACAAAACAAGGGGAAGTAAATAGGCTAAACAGGTCGCAATCAGCCCCTCAATGCCTTGGATTTCCAATAAGCGAAACGGATACCAAAACAGCCCCCACAGCGTGGCGGAATAAAATAAGGTCAGCAACGCCGCCGCGTGTTGTAAGCGTGGTGACAACATGGTGTTTTCCCCTGAAATTGAAGCGCGAAATTGTAGGGAGCTGGATAATTTCTGCAAGTAGGCAAAAAGGCTTGCCATACTGCGTCGACTGCGTTGCAATAGCTGGCACTGAACTTGCACCAAATATGTTCAACAACAATCCACAATACACGGCAAGGAGTCGCTTTATGAGCAGTGCAGTCATCCCCGTCGCCACGTTTGATATGGTTATTTTCGGTGGAACGGGTGATCTTTCCATGCGCAAATTACTGCCTGCGCTATTTCGGCGTAATGCAGCGGGACAAATGCCGCCCGAATCGCGCATTGTCGGCTTGGCACGCGATTCCATCACCACCGAAGCCTTTCGCCAGCAAGTGAAAGTAGCATTGCAAACACACCTTGAAACACATGAGCAAGACGCAGCACAAATCGAGCAATTCCTTACCCGACTGTTTTATTTCAACGCTGATGTGGCTGACCTTGGCAGTTGGCAACCGTTAGTTAACTTACTGAATGAAAATCCGCAGCGGGTACGGGTTTATTACCTCGCTGTCGCCCCCGCTTTGTTTGGCACGATTACCGACGGTTTGGCGAATACGGGGTTGATTACGGAAAATGCCCGCTTAGTGGTGGAAAAGCCGTTTGGCAGTGACCGTGCTAGTGCGCAAGCCCTGAATACACGCATTGGGGCAGTGTTTAACGAGAAAGCCATTTACCGCATTGACCATTATCTCGGCAAAGAAACGGTGCAAAACCTCATGGCATTGCGCTTTGCTAATGCACTGTTTGAGCCGCTGTGGAATAGCCAACGCATCGATCATGTGCAAATTACCGTGGCGGAATCCATCGGCGTGGGCAAACGTGGCAATTATTATGACCGTGCTGGCGCAATCCGTGACATGGTGCAAAACCATTTGCTGCAATTACTGTGTTTGCTTGCGATTGAAGCCCCCTGCCGTTTTGAAGCCGACGCAGTACGCGATGAAAAGCTCAAAGTCTTACGCTCCTTACGCCCTCTCAAAGGGCAAGACGTATTAAACAATACCGTGCGGGGGCAATACCTCGCTGCAACGGAACAACCTGCCTACGTCACAGAAGCCAATAACCCAAGCACAATCACCGAGTCGTTTGTGGCATTAAAAGTGGAAATCGACAACTGGCGGTGGGCAGGTGTGCCATTTTACTTACGCACGGGGAAACGCCTCAAAGCGGCAGCAGCGGAAATCGCGGTGATATTTAAAAAACCGCCGCACGTTATGTTTACCCAATTGCTTTCACCGATTACGCCGAATGTGCTGTGCATCCGTTTACAGCCGGATGAAGGCATCCGTTTGCACATCATGACCAAAGAACCAGGACCGGGGGGCTTCCGTTTACACGATATTCCGTTGGACATGGCATTCGCAGAAACACAGGCGGAAAATTGGCGCATGCCAGACGCTTACGAACGCCTGATCATGGATGTGGTGCGGGGCGATCAAACCTTATTCATGCGTGGCGACGAAGTGGAAGCCGCATGGCAATGGGTCGACCCGATTATTGAAACGTGGCAATTGTCCGGCACGAAACCCGAAAAGTACGAATCCGGCAGTTCCGGCCCGATTGCAGCGATTGAGTTAATGGCGCGTGATGGGCGACGCTGGCGGGAGATTGAAGCATGAAAATTCTTACCTACCCAGACCGCAACACCCAAGCCAAAGCCCTTGCGCAAACGGTTGCCGATCAACTGCAAGTTGCCATTACCCAACACGGTATAGCGCGGTTGGCATTATCCGGTGGCACGACTCCGCAGCAATTTTTGCACGAACTCAACCCTGCACCTTTACCGTGGGAAAGCGTGCGCCTTACTCTCACCGACGAACGCCAAGTCGAGCGCGACCACCCGCGTTCTAACTTACGTTTTGTGTTGGAATGCTTGCCAAATGCCAGTAAACGGGCGCAAATTTTACCGCTGTACACAGGCGATACGGATTACACCACGCTGGCGCAAATCCTCACGCAACACCTGTTACCGTTGGATGTGTGTGTTCTTGGCATGGGTGACGACGGGCATTTTGCCTCGTTGTTTCCGTGTTCACCGAATCTTGCGCAAGCCTTGGATGCGCACAACCCAACACCTGTTATGCCAATACAGCCGCCTGCGCAAGAAGCACGGGTATCGCTTACGTTGTCTGCTTTACTCACGGCAACGCATTTACACCTGCTGATTCAAGGCACAAATAAACGTCAAGTGCTCGCAAACGCACACGACAGTACGTTACCGATTGCAACGTTATTGGCGCAAGCGGGTGAACGTTTGGTTATCCATTACGCGGATTAAGGGGAAATAGGATGCAATGCAACGCACGTTTAATCGAAATTACCCAACGCATTGAAGAACGCAGTGCCGCAACCCGCGCCGCGTATCTAGCACAAATCGCGCAAGCAACACACCACAACCCACATCGCCACTTAGCTTGCGGCAATCTTGCTCATGCGGTGGCGGCGATTCCCACCAATGACAAGTTACGAGTAGTCGCACAGAAAACGCCAAATCTCGGCATTGTCACTGCTTACAACGACATGCTGTCAGCCCACCAACCGTTTGAACACTATCCCACTTTGATTAAAGCTACCGCGCGCGCCGCAGGTGCAACTGCGCAAGTTGCAGGGGGCGTTCCTGCCATGTGCGACGGGGTAACGCAAGGGCAAGCGGGTATGGAATTATCACTGTTTTCACGCGATGTCATTGCCATGAGCGCGGCTATCGCGTTATCACACAACGTTTTCGATGCGGCAATTTTCCTTGGCGTATGCGATAAAATCGTGCCGGGGCTGGTGATTGCTGCCGCCAGTTTTGGGCATTTACCGTGCCTATTCCTCCCCGCCGGACCAATGGTATCGGGCTTGTCCAATAAGGAAAAAGCCAAAGTACGCCAAGAGTACGCAGCGGGTAAAATCGGGCGCGAAGCCTTATTGCAGGCGGAAATGGCTTCCTACCACAGTGCGGGTACGTGTACTTTTTACGGTACAGCAAACAGTAACCAAATGCTGATGGAATTCATGGGCTTGCAACTGCCCGGCAGCAGCTTTATTAACCCCGATACGCCCTTGCGCGAAGCCTTAACGATTGCAGGTACGCAACGTTTAATCAGCATGACGGCGCAAACCACGCCGATTACTACCGCCACTATTTTAAGCGCGAAAGCCTTTGTCAATGGCATTGTCGGTTTGAATGCGACGGGCGGTTCGACCAATTTACTGCTGCATTTAGTGGCAATGGCACGCGCCGCTGGCATTGTGTTACGCCCCGAAGATTTCGCTGATTTATCTGCCATTACCCCGCTCATGGCACGGGTATACCCCAATGGCGAAGCCGACGTAAACCACTTCCACGCAGCAGGCGGTTTGCAGTTTGTCATACGGGAATTACTCGCAGCGGGATTACTGCATGAAGACGTAGACACCGTGGCAGGCAAAGGGTTACAGCATTACACCCAAGAAGCCGTGTTGGCGGAATCGAATATCGCGGTATGGCGTGACGGAGCAACGGTTAGCCATGACCTGACGGTTTTACGTCCGGTAACGGATGCTTTCCAAGCAACAGGTGGCGTGGTGCGTTTACAAGGTAATTTGGGCGATGCGGTGATTAAAGTTTCCGCCCTCAAACCCGAACACCTACTGATTGAAGCTCCTGCAAAAGTTTTCCACGACCAAGAAGCCGTCAAAGCGGCATTTGATGCAGGCGAACTGACAGGAGATTTTGTGTGCGTGGTGCGATTCCAAGGGGCAAAAGCCAACGGAATGCCTGAATTACACAGCCTGACTCCCGTATTAGGGCTATTGCAAGACCGGGGGCAAAAAGTTGCGCTGGTAACAGACGGACGCATGTCCGGTGCGAGTGGCAAAGTTCCCGCCGCAATTCACCTTAGCCCCGAAGCAATGGATGGCGGCGCGATTGCAAAAATCCGTGACGGCGATTGGATTCGCTTGGATGCAACCACTGGGCAATTAATGGTATTAGCAGAGGATTTCGCCAACCGCGAAGCCGTTAGTGCCGATTTAAGTGCCAATCACGTCGGGTTAGGACGCGAATTATTCGCCGTATTCCGCTCTCACGTTGGCGAAGCCGCCAATGGTGCGAGTTCATTATTTCCACAGTAAGGAAACGTGTGTATGAACGTTAAACAGATTTGCCAACAAGCTCCCGTGATTCCGGTATTGGTGATTGAAGACGCAACGATTGCCCAACCCTTAGCCCATGCCCTTGTAAAAGGCGGTTTACCTGTGTTGGAAGTCACTTTGCGCACGACTGCCGCGCTGGATGTGATCCGTGCCATGCGGGATGTTGCAGGCAGTATTGTGGGAGCGGGTACGGTATTAACCCCTGCGGATGTGAAAGCGGTCAAACAAGCCGGAGCGCAATTCGCGGTTTCCCCCGGCATTACTGCGCGTTTACTCGCCGCTGCACAAGATGCCGAGTTACCTTTGCTACCCGGCGCAGCTACGGTATCCGAAGTAATGTACCTGCTGGAACAAGGTTATGACGTACTGAAATTTTTCCCTGCGGAAGCGGCAGGCGGCGTACCCATGCTGAAATCCATTTACGGTCCGTTACCCAGCGTCAGTTTCTGCCCAACGGGGGGCATTAGCGCGGCAACTTGCCAGCATTACCTCGCGCTGCCCAATGTGCTGTGCGTCGGCGGTTCGTGGATTACGCCAGCGGATAAATTACATGCACACGATTGGGCGGGAATTGAAGCAATCGCCCGCCAAACCGTGGCAATCGCTAAGCCTTAGCT
>CAZJDN010000120.1:0-6249 GCA_964544775.1 uncultured Thiothrix sp. | reverse complement strand
GCTTTGGTAGTCTTCGCCTGCTTCTACAGTGAGGTTGTTGCCTGCGCTGGCGGTGAGTTGTCCGTCAGCGGTGGCGGTGCTGGCGCGTACCCCGATGTCATTGCCTGCCACGAGGGTGAGGTTGCCGCCACTGCTGATGCTGTTGCCGACTTCGCGGCTGTTTGTCCATTTTACGTCACCGCGTGTGCCGCTGTCGGTTTGGGTGGCACTGGCGAGTTTAAGGTCATTACCTGCGGCGAGGGTGGTGTTGCCGCCGCTGGCGGTGCTGCTGGTGGTGAGGGTGAGGTTGTTGCCTGCCACTGCCACGAGGTGGTTGCCTGCACCGAGGGCGGCGGCTTGGGTGTCGAGGTTGCCGTCGGCGCTTAGGGTGAGGTTTTGTTTGGCTTGGGTATTGCCGCCACTGACGCTGATGTTGCCGCTGGCGTAGACCTTGACGTTGTTGCCGCTGAGTTGGGTGCTGCCCTTGCGGGTGTTGGCGGCTTGGCCTTGGTCTGTGGTGTCGGTGGGGCGCAGGTTGGCGGCGACATTCCCCAGCAGGCGCAACCCTGCCCATTCGTCGTTGCTCATGCGCGGCTCGTGTTCGGGGGAGTATTTGAGCCGTGACACCATGAAGCCGGAGCTTAGGAAGGTGCCGTAGTCGGTGTAGGGGAAGCGCGTTTCGAGGGCGTTGGCGTAGGGGAGCGCGGTTTGGGTGGGGACGGCGAACGGGTTGTATGCCCCACCGAGGTTGCCCAAGTTGAGCGGGTTGCCGTTGGCATCGACCATGGCACTGCGCAGGGTGTCGCTGAAGGTAGGTGACTGCACGTCGAGCAGCACCTTGAAGTCACGCGCAGTGGGGTTGGAGGAGGCGCGGAGGTCGTGGAATTCGTTGACGGTCGGGAGGTTGAAGCGGGTGTTGCGGGTGGCTTCAACGCTGCTGGTGTAGTTGCCTGTGATGAGGGTGATGTTGCCTTTGGCTTCGATCAGCCCGCCGAAGGTTTCACGGTAGCCGAGTTGCCCGGCGTGGCAGGTGAAGCACCCGGTCTTGTGGACTTCGTGCAGGGTTTGCGATGCACCATAGGCGGTGTTGGTGAGTGCGGTGGCGGCGGTCACAGCGATGTCACCGCCTGCGGACACATTGGCGTGGAGGTTGTTGAAGCTGTCGCTGTCAATGATGACATTGCCGCCTGCCACCAGTTGCCCCAGTACGCCGTCGTGGTTGAGCACGTCGGCTATCAGGGTCTTTTTAATTTCGTAGCCTGCACCTGTGACCGTGCGGATAGTGTCCCATTGGCTGCTGATGCTGGTGATGATCTTGCCGCTGGACTGCACTTCAGGTTTGAGCAGTGCCATGACGTTGCTGGGGATGTCGGTACCGCTGATGGCGGCTTCCCACAAGGCTGCGTATTCGTCGGCAAAGTCGGGATGGATGCTGCCATCGGGTTGGATGACATCCACTTGCGTGCCGCTGTTGTCATTGGCCTTGGCAAGCAGCAGTTGTTTGAGGTGCGCGTCAAAGTCAGTGATGCCCGCTTGGGTGGCTTTGCCAGAAAGCTGTTGCCATGTGCCAACCATGTCCGCCATGAGCGTACCGTCCGGGTTGAGGACGCTGGGCTTGAGCAGGGCTTTGGCTGCGGCACTGGGGGCTGTGCCTGCCATCAGGCTGGCGAGCAGGCTGGTGTAGGCGGTGGCGTGTTCGGGCTTGGGCTTGCCGTCTGTACCAAGGACGCTGGCATCCAGCAGCTTGTAGGTGTTGGGCAGGGTGTCAGCACTGCTGCCGCTGGCAGTTTCGTACCAAGTGGCGGCATAGCCGTCAGCAATGTAGGTGGGGGCTTTGCCCTTGTTGTCGATGGTGGTGGCACTTAAGGACAGGTCGCCTGCGTAGGCCACCATGTCGCCTTCGGTGTTGCTGATATGGGTGACCCGACCGCCTGCACCATCCGCGTCGATGCAGAGGTTGTTGCCTGCCCACAGCAGGCCGGACTGGTTGGTGAAGGTGTCGGTTTGGATGGAGAGGTCAGTGCCTGCCAGTGTTTGGTTGCCGTTGCCGAGGTAGATCGTGTTGGCTTTGATGCCCAGATTGCCGTTGGCGGCAACAAGGGTGCTGGCGGTGGCGGTGAGGGCGGTGGCCTTGCCGCCATCTTTGCCTTCCACTTGGGTGTTGCCTTGTGCGGCAAGTTGGCTGTTGGTGAGTTCGTGGCTGTCGGCTTGGCTGGTGGTGTCCCCTGCGGCGGATGCGGAGCTGCGGGTGAGCGTGGTTTTGCCACTGGTCTTGAGGCTTAGGTTAGCGCCTTGGCTTTGCAGGGTGGCATCGGTGAGGGTGATGCTGTCAGCATGGGTGGCGGCAAGGTCGCTGCTGCCGCTGCCGCCCACCGACAGGTCGCCTTGGGCGGTGCTTTTGCCACCTTCGGCTTTGACCTGTTTACCCTTGAGTTGGGTGTTGCCTGTGCTGGTGGTCTTGCCCTTGTGGGTGAGGGTGTTGCTGGCTGCCAGCGTCAAGCCTGCACTGGCTTGTGCATCCCCTTGGTGGGTGGTGTCCCCGGCGGTGGTGGTGAGGGTGAGGTTATTGCCTTTGAGCTTGCTGCCTGCGTGGGTGGTGGCGGCATCCCGTGCGGTGAGGTTGGCATCCCCAGCGGATTGCACCGTGCCGCGCACGTTGAGGGTGTTGGCACGGGCAGTGACGGCGGTTTCGCCTTGGGTTGTGCCATCGAGGTTAAGCTCGCCGTTCACGTCAAGGGTGAGGTCGGTGGCGGAACGCATTTCCCCCGCCATGTTGATGCCTGCACCTGCGTCGGTAGCGACCAGTTGGATGCGGTTGGCGTACATGCCGCCCAAGGCGGATACGTCCACCGCCACGCTTGGGGCTGCCCCTGCCCCAGCGATGGGGGTGGCTTGCCCATCCGTAGTGCCGCCGCGCTGCACTTGGTTCGCCCCGGTTGCGACCTCGAGGTGTTGGGCTTGGATTTTGGCGTTCACTTTGACCGCCCGTGCCAGCACATCGACTTGCCCCTGCTGACGGGCATCCAGCCCGTTGCCTTCAAAGGCGATGTCACCTTGCTGGACGGCAAACCCGCTGAGCGCACCGCGCCCGCCATCCGCTACCTCCGGCTTACCTGTCGTCAAAGTGGCGCGGTCGGTGTTGATGAAGCCGCAGCCCTTGCAGGTGATGCCGTTGGGGTTGGCGACCACCACATCCGCCTTTTTGCCTGCCACTTCCATGTATCCGTTGAGTTCGGAACGGCTTGCCCCCACCACTTCGTTGAGGATCAGATTGGCTTCATTGCCGGGGCGCAGGTTGGGGTTGCCTTCTATCCAGCCTGCCTGTTGGGTCAGCACGTTGGTGGCGTTGTTGTTCAGCACCAGCCCTTGCGGGTCGACGTTGAAATGTTCGTAGGTGTTGTGCGACAACCCTGCGCCGTTGGGGGTGTTGATGTTGACCACAGGTGCGGTGTCGCGTGCGGCATCCACGTAGGGGCGGATGATGTCGGTGGGTGCGTGGTCGCCACCGCCCACCAGCAGTGCGGCTTCGCTTGCCCCGGCTGCGGCGGCGACTATTGGCTGCATGACCATCTGGATGATCAGTAGTAGGCTGAGGGCGCGGTGGAGGTGTTGTTTGGTGGTATTTTTCATCAACGTGATCCTGTCCTATGGGCTAGCGGCTCAATAGTTCCAAGTGGCTTTGAAATAAAATTGGTTTTTATCACCCGTGAATTCCGTCGGGCGTTGCAAGGCACGGGCAAGTGTCAGGTCTGCCTCCAGATACTTGCCGAGGTTAATGCGGCTGCCGATGGCAGCACCTGCAACCGTGGGTTTTCCCCATTGCATGGTGGCGGGGTTTTCCACTTTCCCGGCATCCAGCCCAACGTAAAACTTGGCTTTCACATCACCGTCACTAAAAGCGCGGGTTTCAACTTCATTGCGCAGGTAAACACCGCTATTGCCGTACAAAGCGTCCTCATGAAAACCCCGCACATCATAACGCCCACCTGCCCCAAACTGCTCTGAGCCGGGCAGCTCATCGCTGGATGCTTGTGCTGCAAGTATGCTAGTAAAATTAAGTTTGCCGCCATTGATAGGGGCTTTAAGGGTGGCTTTGGCTTCTGCCAGCTTGAATTTGGATACCGCAGGGCCGGGGATGTCCGGCATTGCCCCGAAAGCACCTAAACCAAATTTGCCACCCACTTTCCATTCCAGTTTATTTTGCCCAAAGCCCTTGTCACCGCGAAACCCGGCACTTAATACGCTCAAATTGCGACGCTGGGTGTCGATTTCAAAACCTTCGATATAGTTGTGGCTTTCCTTGATGGCGAGGTTGGCGTAGGCATAATGGCGGGCAGTTTGGTTGCGCCCCAATAATTTTTCTGCGCCAAAAGTGGTGTTGGTGCTGTTGCCATTGACCCGGTAGTTCTGGTTGACACCCGCAATAATGCGGTCAAATTCGTGCTGGCTGTGCCCAAGGGAAAATGACCAGTCTTTGTAAGGCACGGCATATTGGATATTGGCACTTTGCGAGAGTTTGGTATTGCCCTCCCGGTCGGCGTTGGTGTTGTAACCTAACGTGAGGGTGTCATTGCTGCTCAGCAAGTTGTCCACTGCCACGTCAAGGGAAGGTTTGTTTATCCCGGTAGTTTCATAACCACTATTGTCCACACTGGCTGTTACCCGCCAGCGTTTGTCTTGGGTGGCATTGACCATGATGTCGGATTCGCCTTCACCTTTGCCGGGCAGCAATTGGAATTTGCCGGATTGGGAGGGGGCATGGTTAAAATTGTCCAGTCCTTGTTCCAATTTGCGCAATTCGATGGTATCCCCACGTTTTAAGGGGAATGCACTGCTGAGGCGGGAATCGGCTGGCTTGCCATCGGCATAGCCCAACTTGCCAACTTTACCGGGTATGACCTTCAATAAGAGTTTACCGGATTTGAGGTTTTGCTTGGGGACTGATACCCGTGTGGTGATGAAACCTTGATCTTGGTAAAAACGGTTCAGGTCATCCACCAAGGTGGCAATGGCGTTGGCATCGGCACATTGCCCCACAAGGCGTTGCGTAAAACTGGGGGTCGGTAATTTGCCTTGTATGCCCTGCAAATGGACGGATTGAATCGTGAAGCAAGCACCACCCGGTGCGGGGAGCTGGGTATTGGCTGTGCTTGGTGGTATCGCTTCCCGTTGGGCTTTTGCTGTTTGTTGACCTTCTGCTGCCCGTGCCTGTTCGCGGGCTTGGCGGCTGCTTTCAGCATTAAGTTGCCGTAGGGTGGTGGCATCTTCGGCATGGCTGTAGCCACCTGCCAACAATAAAAACAGGATAATAGTTGATGGCTGACGCACGAACGCAAAATCCTTATGCTCAATAAAATTATCCGTTCGTCGCATCAATCATGTTTTTGGTTCAAAGTTGAAGTGGGGGTAGTGGGTCAAACAAATCGCCACCCGTCACGGCGGCAATGTGACATGCCAATCCCGCGACGGTGGCGGCACGGTATTTACGGTGGTATTACCGCTGCCAACCTTTACATTACTTCGCAGCGCGTTGATAGGTGGCAGTAATTGAAGCACTGCCCAGTTCATTTGCGTGCAACATATAACCAACCATTGCAGGCATAGCATCTGGTTTTAAATCCAGCTTGTCGGTTTTCAGCGCGTGCAGCGTGAAATGGTAGTGGTGCGGTTTATCGCCTTGCGGTGGACACGCCCCGCCAAAACCCGCTTTACCGTAGTCGGTTAAACTTTGGACTGCACCTGCGGGTAAACCTTTGCCAGCCGCGCCAATATTCGCAGGTAAGCTGGTAGCATCCGCCGGAATATTGAACACAACCCAATGCCACCAACCGCTTCCCGTTGGCGCGTCAGGGTCGTATACCGTCAGGGCAAAACTTTTCGTGCCTTTCGGTACGCCCGACCATTGCAAAGCGGGGGATTGATTACCGCCGTCACAGCCAAAACCTTGAAATTCCAGTTGTTTACTCATGGCTTTGCCCTCAGTAATGTCAGGGCTTTGCAAGGTGAAAGCCGTATCCGCGACACTCACGCCGCTTAAACCGAAGGCTAAACCTAACGCCGCTAGGTAACGCATAATGTCCGACTCCTTGTTGTGTTTGAATGCGTGCAGTGTGACACGCGCAAACGCGGCGGGAGTATCGCAAAACGCGCAAAGTGTTACGCTAACTGCTCAGTTGTGGTCGGTATTTGTTGCGTCGCGCGTAATTCACTGGGGCTAATGCCGTAATGCTTTTTGAACGCATGGCTAAACGCGGGAATGGCTTCATAACC
>CAZJDN010000119.1:0-6339 GCA_964544775.1 uncultured Thiothrix sp. | reverse complement strand
GGAGAGATTCAGGGCTTCGTTACCCAGTGATGTGTCGTCACGCAACGCTGCGTGGGTAGTTCGCTTAACAATCGCCGTTGACTGTAAGCAAATTCATGCCATTTTGTAATGCAAAGATAGTGCCAAGGCTAAAAATAGCTGAAATTCAATTGCCTTTCCGTTTGCATTGCAACAAATTACGCACCAAAGCAGGGCTTCCAAAATGAACCTGCCCTAAGATTGCCCACAACAACCATGCTAGTCGACACAACTTGCGGGTAAACGGCTTATTGCAACTTCATTTTTGCTGATACGCCATCCACCAAACCTTTGACTTGGGCGTAATCAGGGCCTGCGGCAATCACCGTTCCAGCACTCGCGGTCGGCTCGGTGGGTTCATCACAGCCGCCTTCATCACTGACGCAATACAAGACAACCTTGAAATCACCTTTAAAACCAACAACTTCGTTGCGCGGTTTCGTAGAGGTTTTTTCCGTAATACCTAACGCACTAAAGGCTTGTTTACCTTGCTCACGGCATTTTGCCAACGGCATACTGGATGCGAAAAATCCGCTGTTATGCTCAATGTAAGGGGCTTCAGCAAAAGAAGCCGTGCTAACACACAGTAATGCTGCCGCTACGTAATGGGTCATTTTCATCATGAGTTCCTCGCAATATTGAACTCTAATATCATCGCAGGTTATTGGTATTGCGTCACCATCCAAGCCAATACCGCATACCTACCACCCTTTGCCAGCGTAACAATGCACGCAAAGGGCAGTAAGCGCATTTGCATCATACCTGCAACCACGGTAAGCGGGTCGCCCACCAACGGTAGCCAACTGAGTAATAACGACCACCACCCGTACTTTTGATAATAGTGCTGCACACGCACCAAGGTCGCAGGTTTCACTGGAAACCATGCCTTATATTGGTAATGTTGCAGATAACGCCCCAGCCACCAATTAATCATTGCACCAAGCGTATTGCCCAGCGTTGCAACCAACAGTAACCCGTATAAGTCGCTCGGCTTTTGCAGCAATAAACCGACCAAAACGGCTTCCGACTGGGCGGGGAGAATAGTAGCGGCAAGCAATGCGGAGGTAAAAAGAAGCAGATAGTGCATCAGCGAATTATCTGCTTCCTTGCGGGATGACTCAAACCTTGTCGTCTTTTTTCAGACCGATTTTGAAACCATTGATGTATTCATTAGGCTTTTTACCGTCGTAACTCATGCCATCAATGAACGCACTGGTAGCAGGCTTATACCCTGTTTCACTGGCAAAGTCGGGGAAATCTTCTTTCTTAAGTTTACCTTCGGCAATCAGTGCCGTCGCCGCTTGTTGGTAAATATCAGGGCGGTAAACTTTTTTTGCCAGTGTGTCATACCACGCATCGTCTTTGGTTTCGCCAATTTGCCCCCAACGGCGCATCTGGGTTAAGAACCATACTGCGTCGGAGTAATACGGGTAAGTGGCGTTGTAACGGAAAAACACGTTGAAATCGGGTACTTCGCGTTTATCGCCTTTCTCGTACTCGAATGTTCCGGTCATGGAGTTGGCAATGACTTCTTTTTTCGCCCCCACGTATTCAGGACGCGCCAAAATCTCCACCGCTTCATTCCGGTTGGCATTGTTGTTTTCGTCCAACCAATGCGCCGCACGAATCAAGGCTTTCACCAAATGCACGGTGGTATTGGGATTTTTAGTGGCGAAATCTTGCGTAATCCCTAGCACTTTTTCGGGGTTATTTTTCCAGATTTCGTAATCGGTAATCACAGGCACACCAACGCCCTGCGCAATCGCTTGCTGATTCCACGGTTCGCCCACGCAATAACCATCCAAACGGGCTTGCTCCAAAGAAGCGGGCATTTGCGGCGGCGGCGTTACGGAAATGGTGACTGCCCCGCCAGCCGTCCCGCTATTATCGCCTTTGGCGGGTGCGTAAAAACCGGGGTTAATCCCACCGCTAGCTAACCAATAGCGCAGCTCGTAATTATGGGTAGACGTAGGGTAAACCATACCCAATTCCAACGGATCACTGCCTTCGTCCAAAACTTTTTTCAACGCAGCAGCTTGTATGGGGTGGGTAGGTTTGTCCCCGCTTGTGTCGGCATACACTTTCATCTTTGCCCACACATTATTGGAAACCGTAACCGCATTGCCGTTTAAATCCATCGAAAACGGGGTAACTATATCCCCTTGCGTACCGAAACCGACACTCGCAGCTAAGGGTTGCCCCGCAAGCATTTGCGAGCCATCCAATTGCCCACTGATAACATTGTCCAACACGGATTGCCAGTTAGGTTGTACGGCTAAGGTGACGTTTAAACCTTCATCCTTAAAAAAACCTTTTTCCTGCGCAATGGCGAGGGGTGCCATGTCAGTTAGTTTGATGAAACCGAGTTTGAGATCGGCTTTTTCCGGTGCACCGACATCAGCATAAGCCGTGCTGAACGCTAAACCTAAAGCGAGGGCGATGCGGGAAAGGTTACGGTGAAATGCGGAGCTGCATCTTAAGGCTTGTCTCTGTGTCATCCTGAGTTCCTTTATTGCTATTGCTTCATGTTGGGGGGTGGCTAACTGCTAATATTAGGCAAAGCGGAACAATATAGCTGACTATTTTATTCAAGAAATAACAAATTCTGACCCAAAAATCCCGTATGACGATAAACGGTCATACGGGAAGACACACTGTTAACAATTAGGCGGCTTTTGCCGTTTTTAGCGGAATCACGTTCGCTTCCGCAGGCTCACTTTCCTCATCGTCTGCGGCCACTTCGGGTTTAGCCGCTGGCGTGGAAGTCGCATCTTTGTGGGCGTGCTTTTCATACAAGAAACGCAGCACTTCCGCCCGATAATGGTTGTATTGCGCATTATCTGCCAAAGCCAAGCGATTGCGCGGGTGGGGTAAATCAACGTGGAGGATTTCACCCACGGTTGCCGCCGGACCATTGGTCATCATCACAATACGGTCGGAAAGCAGAACCGCTTCGTCGACATCGTGCGTTACCATGATCACGGTTTTCTTGGTGGCAGCGGTGATCCGCATCAACTCGTCTTGCAAATGCGCACGGGTTAACGCATCCAACGCACCGAACGGTTCATCCATCAGCAGGACTTTCGGGTCCATTGCCAATGCACGCGCAATCCCGACCCGTTGTTTCATCCCGCCGGAAATTTCATTCGGGTATTTGTGCTCAGCGTGCGTTAAACCCACCATTGCGAGGGCTTCGTGGGTGCGGCGTTTCAAATCCGCTTTGCTTTCGGTTTTGCCGAATACGCGATCCACCGCTAAATACACGTTGTCAAAACAGGTCAACCACGGTAACAAGGAATGGTTTTGGAATACCACGGCGCGTTCCGGGCCTGGACCTTTGATTTCACGATCCGCACACAATGCCACGCCGTCAGTGTGATTGAGTAAACCCGCGACAATGTTCAATACGGTGGATTTACCGCAACCAGAGTGACCAATCAGGGCGATGAACTCACCTTCCGCAATGTTCAAGTTCACATCTTTCAACGCTTGGAAAGGGCCTTTCTTGGTGTTGAAGATCATGTTGACGTGTTCAAGCTGGACGTATTTTGCAGAGTCCATAACAACCTCACTCTGTTCTCAAGCGGCTAGCAACTAGCAGCAATAATTGTTCTAACAGTAAACCGACGAGACCGACCACAAAGATAGCGATAATAATGTGCTCGACTTTCAGGTTGTTCCATTCGTCCCATACCCAGAAGCCCAAGCCTACGCCACCTGTTAACATTTCAGCCGCGACGATAACCAACCACGCCACCCCAATCGCCAGACGTACCCCCGTCATGACATAAGGCAAGGTGGCGGGTAATAAAATTTTGGTAAACATTTTCCATGGGGAAAGGTTTAATACCCGCGCAACGTTTAAGTAATCTTGCGGAATACGGGAAACCCCCACCGCTGTATTAATAATCATCGGCCAGATGGATGAGATAAAGATAACCCAAATTGCCGCTGGTTCGGCTTTTTGGAATACCAGTAAACCAATCGGCAACCAAGCCAACGGTGAAACTGGACGCAGCAAACTAATAATCGGTGACAGCATGTCGTTAAAGAACTTTACGCGCCCGATAATGAAACCCACCGGAATCCCAATCAATGCTGCCATCCCAAACCCAATGCCAACCCGTTGCAACGAGTTGAGAATGTTCCAACCGATGCCTTGATCATTCGGACCATTGCTATAAAACGGGTCTTTAAACAATTCGACAGCCGAATCCCACGTCATACCAGGCCCGGGCAATTGCGGGTTACTTGCGGAAACCAACCCCCACAACAGGACAAAACACACCAGACCTAAAACGGGTGCTGACCCTCTCAATAAATATTCTTTCCACATAAAGTAACTCCTTCAGGGATTCTTGCGCTTTACACCCCTCCCCCCTTTTACGAGAGAGGGGTGGGTATGGGGATTACGCCTTAACTGCGAAACCGTCAGCGTAGGCTTTCGGGTCTTTACCGTCCCATTTCACGCCATCAATCAAAGTAGATTCACGCATGTCACTGCTTGGAACAGTGACTTTCGCCAAATCAGCCGCTTGTTTGTACAGGTCGATTTGGTTAACTTTTTTCGCCACTGCCAAGTAATCAGGGTGATCTTTCAGCAAGCCCCAACGTTTGTGTTGGGTTAAGAACCACATACCATCAGACAGGTAAGGGAAGTTCACCGCCCCAGCGTTGCAGAACTTCATGTAGTTGTCGTCTTTCCACGTTTTGCCGATACCGTTGTCGTATTCGCCTTTCATACGCCCTTCGATAACGCTTGCTTCGGTATTGACATAGGCTTTATCGGAAATGGCTTTCGCCACTTCGCCACGGTTCGCCATGTCGTCGATGTATTTGGATGCATCCAAAATCGCCGCAACCAATGCACGAGCGGTGTTCGGGTTTGCTTTTACCCAATCTGCGGTTGTGCCAAGGATTTTTTCTGGGTGATCTTTCCAGATGCCTTGCGTGGTTTCAGCCGTGAAACCGATTTTGTCGGCAATGGCTCGTGCATTCCACGGTTCACCTACGCAGTAGCCATCCATGTTACCGATGCGCATGTTCGCAACCATTTGCGGCGGCGGAACGGTAATGGTTTTCACGTCTTTCATAGGGTTAACACCCAAACTGCCTAACCAGTAGTACAACCACATGGCATGTGTACCTGTCGGGAAGGTTTGCGCAAACGTGTATTCGCGCGGGTTTTCTTTCATGAATTTCGCCAATGACGCGCCGTCAGTAACACCCTTGTCATGCAACTGGCTGGACAAGGTAATTGCCTGACCGTTGTTGTTAATCGTCATCAGGTTCGCCATGTCTTTTTGCGTACCACCGATACCCATTTGTACGCCGTAAATCAGACCGTACAGAACGTGGGATGCATCCAGTTCGCCGTTAACCAGTTTGTCACGCACGGCTGCCCAAGAGGCTTCTTTACTGGGTGTAATGGTAATGCCATACTTTTTGTCGAAGCCTTTCAGGCTCGCCATAACGACACTCGCGCAGTCAGTCAGGGGAATGAAACCCACTTTAACTTCCGTTTTTTCTGGTTTATCTGACCCAGCCGCCCAAGCTGCATTACGCACACCTGCTGGAACCATCGCCATAATAGAACCAGCACCCAGCAACAAACTGCTTTTCAGCAGGAAGTTACGGCGGTCAGTATTAATAGTGTTTGCGTTAGTATCAGCAGGAGTACCCGGTTTTTTCACATCAGTCATAAAGAACCTCAAAAATTTACTTCAGCTAAAAAAAAAGCCCTGACGACTGCTGGTGAGGAGAAACCAACAGTTGTCAGGGCATCTTTACCCAATTCACTCATGCGCCGTCGCATCAGTTAGAGGAAGAATTACGTCATCTTTTAAAAACAGTCGCCGTTGACTGCTCTTACAACCTAACAAGCAAAACTTGTGCCAATCAAAATAATATCAAATATTACAATAAGTTATAAAAATAACAGCCATTTTTCGCTGATTTGCTATGCACGACCGTAACAGCATTGGTAATTATTTTGGTGCAGTGCATTATTGCTAAAACAGCAAGCCCCATTTGATTAATAAATAATCCGACTATTTGCGCCATCACCCGAAATGCTTATTACTGGTGCAATATAAATCGAAAACACCCCTAAAATTGTTTTGTTTACGACAGTAATTACTTGGCATTTTATTTGCTTGGAAACAACAACAGTGCATCAACGCAAACAATGCACCATGCGTAAATTGACTTCGCCAGCACAATAACAGTGCAATAATGGCAAATTTACAGGCGGGAATTACCAGCCTTTACGCCTCTTGCATGATGTGTAAAACCCGCGCATCCATGCACGAACGTAAAAAC
>CAZJDN010000118.1:0-6615 GCA_964544775.1 uncultured Thiothrix sp. | reverse complement strand
GTGTGGGGTTGGTTGGCGGATCATACGGGGCAGCGGTTACGCATTATTCGGCTGGCAAGTTTGTTGGCGACGGTGTGTTTTGCGGGGATGTATTGGCAGCAAACTTATGCGTGGGTGTTGTTGGTGATGGCGGGGTTTGGTTTTTTTTGGAATGCGTCTTTGCCGCAGTTTGAAGCCTTAACCCTGAATCATTTGGGGGAACACGTCGGGCGGTATAGTTGGATTCGGCTGTGGGGTTCGATTGGCTTCATTGTGACGGTGGTAAGTTTACCGCCTGTGTTGGAACGTTACGGGGTGGAACGCGCTGTCGATGCCATGTTGGGGTTGTTTGTGGTGATTTGGTTGGCAACGTGGTTGGTAAACGATAGAACGCACTCCGTAACGCATACCCAAACCAGCCGTTTACGCGAAGTCTTGCGTCAACCTGCGGTGTGGTTGTTACTGCTCGCGTGTACGTTGCAACAGGCAAGTCATGGCGTTTACTACACGTTTTTCAGCATTTATCTGGAAGATCACGGCTATTCGCGCCATTTTACGGGCTGGATGTGGGCGTTGGGGGTAATGGCGGAAGTGTTACTGTTCATCGTTATGCACAGCTTGCTGCGGCGTTTCGGGGCGGAACGGTTATTCCTGTTGGCATTATTCCTGACGGGCGTGCGCTGGATTTTATTGGGGAAATACGTCGATTCGGTGGCAATTTTATTGTTTGCGCAAGTGTTACACGCGGCAACTTACGGGCTGTTTCATGCGTCAGCGATTCATGTGGTACATCATGTGTTTCCGGGGCGTTTGCAAGGGCGGGGGCAGGCGTTGTATTCCGGCGTAAGTTACGGGTTAGGCGGCGCACTCGGCAGTTTGTTGAGCGGCTATGGGTGGGAAATCTTGGGTGCAACGCAAACTTTTTACCTTGCTGCGGTAACGGTCAATGCGGGATTATTCCTGTATTTGTACGCCATGCGGGATTTGGGGAAACGCTATGCTCAGTAAACTGGACGCAACAAGCATTCGGGCGCAATTAACCGCCAGTGCTGCGGAAGCCGTGCGCGGGATTCACGTTTTCCCCGCGTTGGATTCGACTAACCGTTGGGCTTTGCAGCAAGGGCAATGCGGCGACGTGTGTTTAGCCGAACAGCAAACCGCCGGACGGGGGCGGCGCGGACGGCAATGGCAATCACCGCAAGGGGTAAACCTGTACTTGTCGTTGCGTTGGTGTTTTACCGCAGTGCCTGAACATTTGCCCTTGTTGAGTTTGGTCACGGGGTTAGCGGTGGCAGAAGCCTTGCAGGATTTGGGGGTGCGTGGGCACGGGGTAAAATGGCCGAATGACATTGTGTTCTCTTCCCCACTTGCGGGGGAAGGGTTAGGGATGGGGGGGCAAGCACCTATCCAAAAACTCGGTGGCATTTTGTTGGAAGCGGTGGGGTCATTACAGCAAGTCGTTATCGGTATTGGGCTAAACGTGAATATGTTGCCCAATAATCTGGACGCTATTGATCAGCCGTGGACGAGTTTGCAGCAGATTCAGGGTAAACCTTGGGAGCGAAATCAGGTTAGTGCGGTGATATTGTCACGATTATTGTCACGATTGCAGGTATTTTCCGCGCTGGATATGGCACAATTCCACCGCGATTGGCAACGTTGGGATGTGCTGTTGGATACCCCTGTGCGGGTATTAGCAGGTGGTGCAAGCATCGCTGGCGTTGCGGCTGGAGTCGATACGCAAGGACAGTTACGACTCGAATTAACTGATGGATTAATAAAAGTTTTCTCTTCAGCGGATGTATCGGTGCGGATGTGACAATTTTGCTGGTGGATGCAGGCAACTCACGCCTGAAATGGTCGGAACTGGATGCAGCGGGCAATACATCGGTGCAGCAGGCATTGGCGTATGGGGAACGCCCCGCGCTAGCGGTGTTTTTGCAATTGCTAGAAACGTACCCGCAAGTTACGCGCATTACCTTGGTTCACGTTTTAACCCACCTATTTAACGACAGCGTACAAGCGGTTTGTGCGGAGCGCGGGATTCAGTTGTACATCGCGCGTTCGGTGGCACAAGCGTATGGCATTACGTCGGGCTATCAAAATCCAACCGTGTTAGGGGCAGATCGTTTCGTAGGGTTAATTGCCGCGCACCATTTGGTGGCAAAAAAAGCCTGTGTGGTGATTGATTGTGGTACGGCGATTACCATTGATGCGTTGGATTGCGCGGGGAAACATTGGGGTGGGGTCATTTTACCCGGTTTGCAATTGTCAGCGGAGGCATTGATTGCTCGCGCCCAAAACCGTTTAAGCCTGTCATTTGATGAGCCGACGGTGTTTGCTGATGCGACCAGTCGTGCGATTGGTGGCGGGTGTTTGTTTGGCGTAGTGGGAGCAATCGAAGGCATTTGTGCGCGAATGCAGCACTCTTTTTCCACCGCCGTGGAATACGTTTTGACAGGTGGCGATGCAGAACGGTTGCGGCAATGGTTGTCGTTTGAATGCTGGTTAGTGCCGGATTTGCTGATGCAAGGGTTGCGCTACATTACGGAGCAAGAAACCGCATGTACCCAGTGCTAATTCTTCTGTTATTGCTCAACTTTTCCTTACTTATATGGAATGTGGTGCTCGCGCCGAAAGCGGATAAAGCCCTGCCGTCGTTGGTTGAACCGGGCATTCCCACGCTGGAGTTACGCCGCGATGTGGACGAAGTGGTGTATAGCAGCGGTAATAACACGCAAAGCAGTTGCTATACCTTAGGCCCTTACAACAGTGAGAAAGCCGCGCAGTTGGTCGCAGATAAAATTAAGGGCTTTGGTTTAGCCGTGCAAATGCGCTCCATGCGCAGTATGGAAACGCTCAATTTCCTCGTTTACATTCCCCCTGCGGTTGATCGTGCGCAAGCGGAAGCTACCGCGCAAGACATTGCCCGTTCCGACGTATTGGACGTGTCGATTATTAATGAAGGCCCGTATCAGAATGCGATTTCCTTGGGCTTTTTCAACAATTTGAATAAAGCGAAACGCCACGCGGAATACGTGCGCTATTTGGGGTACGATGCGCGATATACCGAGCAGCAAATGGCACGGGAGGTTTTTTGGTTGGATTATGACGAGCCTTTCGGCAGTAACGCGCCCGTACAAGCGTGGAGCGCGAGTATTGATGCCACTTCTGACGTACAACGCATTCCAAGAGCCTGCCGTTAAATGCAACCCGAATTGATTCCCGCCAGCGTTATGTTGGATGCTTCTGGCACGCCTTACGCCCCTGATTTTGCCGATTGCTATTTTTCTCGCCAAGACGGTTTGGCTGAATCGCGCTACGTGTTTTTACAAGGCAATGCTTTACCGCAGCGTTGGCAAGGCAAGGCGCAATTTACCATCGCGGAAACGGGGTTTGGTACGGGGTTAAACTTCCTCGCAACGTGGCATGCATGGCAACAAGACCCACAGCGTTGCGCCCGTTTGCATTTTATTTCCATCGAAAAGCACCCGATTAAAGCCGAGGTATTACGCCAGTTATTACGTGGTTGGTCTGAACTTGATGCCTACGCCACGGAATTGTTGGAAAACTACCCGCCGTTGTTGGCAGGTTTTCATCGCCTGCGGTTGGCGGGGGGGCGCATTACCCTAACGTTGTGCTTTATGGATGTGCAAGCCGCCTTGCCCGAAATTGTTGCGCAAGTGGATGCGTGGTATTTGGACGGTTTCGCCCCTGACCGTAACCCCGCAATGTGGCAATTACCCGTGTTGCAAGCAATAGCGAAACTGTGCCAAACGGGGGCAACGCTAGCGACATTTACGGCGGCAAGTGAAGTACGGCGCAATTTACATGCGGCAGGTTTTCACGTAAGCAAACGGGCAGGGTTTGGTAAAAAGCGCGAAATGCTCACCGCTACGTTACCCGCAGCCATTGCAACACACGCTGAGCCGTGGTTTGCTCGCCCTAGCGTTACGACTACCCAGCACGCAACTGTGATTGGTGGGGGTATTGCAGGTTGTCAAATTGCACGCGCTTTAGCTGAACGCGGGTGGCAAGTCGTCATTTTGGAACGCCACGCACGGTTAGCTACCGAAGCCTCCGGCAATCGTGCAGGCGTATTAACCCCGAAAATGACAGCGGAAGCAGGTTGGGGGGAAACGTTTTATCGCCAAGCCTTTGTGTACGCGCTGCAACAACTGCGTCAGTTGGTTGCCGCAGGGCATTCCATTGATTGGGCACAATGTGGGGCATTGCAATTAGCCCACGAACCGCGTGAAGCCGCCCGTCAGCAAGCTATCCGCGAACGGGGTTTGGCGGATGATTTCATTCAGATTTTGGATGCGCAGCAAGCGGCGGCGGTGGCGGGTATTCCCTTGCCGATGGGGGCGAGTTATTTCCCGCAGGCAGGTTGGTTGAATCCGGCGAGTTTCTGTGCGGCATTGGTCGATCACCCGCGCATTGCAATCCGCACGCATACTACCGCACACACAGCGGCAGCAGAGGGTATTACGTTGTTTGCGAATGGGCGCGAAGCGGATCAGTGGCTGCAAACCAATGGCTTACCGTTTATGCCCGTCGCAGGGCAAACCAGCCGTGCCACGGTATCCGCTTACAGCCGTCAATTGCGGACTGTACTGGGGCACGAAGGCTACCTTACCCCTACAGTAGCGGGGCAACACATTTTCGGGGCAACGTTTGCGCGAAATGTGCGCGAAGCCGTGTTAACCCCGAACGCAGACACAATCAATTATCAGCAATTGGCTAGTTATTTACCGGAATTAGCCGCAGAGTTGCCAACGGTAGCCAGCAGCCATGCAGCCGTGCGTATGACTACGCCAGACCGTTACCCGCTGGTCGGTGCATTACCGGATGTGGCATTTTTTCAGCAAGCCTACGCTGCGTTACGGCACGGTAATCAGCGGCAAATCTACCCGCCTGCGCAGTATCAGTCGGGCGTTTTCATTTCCGCAGGCTACGGTTCACGCGGTTTAACCAGCAGCGGTTTGTGTGCGGAATTACTCACCGCATTAATCACTAACGAGCCGCTACCGATGCAGGCAACGCTTTACCGGAGTTTACACCCCGCGCGTTTTTTGCTGCGCCAGTTGCGTCGGGGGTAGTGGCAACTTCTGGGCGAATTTTCTCAATTTCTGCATCCAACTTTTGATTGGCTTGCAATGCTTGTTCAATGCGTTGTTCCAACAAGGCGTTTTCTTGTTGTACAGAACTTAACTCCCGCATGATTTGTTGCAGGCTTTGTTGCATGGAATCGTATTGCGCCGCTACCGCAGGGGTATTATCGGCGTGTGCTACGGTTATGCCACTGGCAAAGAGTGCAATAACGAAACAATGTGTCAGGTGTGATGAATTTTTAATGAGCATGGCTAAATAATTTTTGCCACCAATGACGGCGGTTGCCCGTTTGAGGCATGGCAGCAGGTAAGTTAATCGGTTGCATTTTCGACAATATCCATCCCGGTAGCGGCGGGTTTCCACTCGAACCGCATGTAGAACCGAGGTTGTTGGGGTCGAATACTTTGATGTAAGCAGGTTGCGTCATGCTGTCAGTATAGACAATGCCGCAATAGTCTTCTGAGTGATCTTGACGCAATAGTTTATCCAGTTCCGTAATGACCTTGCGCAAGGCATCAGCATACAACGGTTGGGTCGGAATTTCCTCACCCACAGCATAAACATACCAGCCTTGTGAATTATCAGTGAACACTTGTTCCCAAAGCCTGTCTAATTGCTGCCAACGTAGCACACAGGAGAAATAGCCACGAAAAGCCGTTAAATAAGGGTGTTCTTCAGTCATGTGAGTTTGCTACGGGTGTTATTACAGACTAGCAGCATAATTCCGTGTGTTGTTGGACTCAAGTTTGAATTGACACAATAATAATCCTTCACTTAGGATGTTTTGATTCCAAAATCAGGAGAGTTACGTAATGAAAAAAATCGTTGTAAGCATTTCCACACTGGTATTAGCCATGAGCGTGTTAAGCGGTTGTGGTGAGAAGAAAGAGGAAGCTCCCAAAGCCGAAGCACCGAAAGCGGAAGCTGCAAAGCCAGCCAACGCTGTTGATACAGCAGCGCAAGCAGTAGCCGATGCAAGCCAAAAAGCGGCTGAAAACACCGCCAAAGCCATCGGCGATGCAGCAACAGCAACAACGGATGCTGCCAAAGCAGCAGGTGATGCAGCGAAAGCCGTTGGTGATACTGCTGCTAAAGCCGTTGACGCAACCGCACAAGCGGCGGGTGATGCGGCAAAAGCAGCAGGCGACGCAGCGAAAGCGGCTGCGGGTGCAGCAACACAAGTTGCTGGTGCAGTAGACGGTGAAAAAGTTTACCAAGGTCTGTGTATCACCTGTCATGATCAAGGGATTGCAGGTGCGCCTAAAATGGGCGACAAAGCCGATTGGGGTCCGCGCATTGCTAAAGGTGCTGATGCACTGCACAAGTCCGCTATCGAAGGTCGCATGAACATTACGCCGGGTAAAATGATGCCGCCTAAAGGTGGCAACCCAGCCCTGTCTGATGCTGAAGTCAAAGCTGCGGTTGATTTCATGATCAGCAAAAACAAGTAAAGCCTAGCCCTACAAGGTCTTTACGGGAAAAGCCCCACTTCGGGGCTTTTTCTTTTTCCGGTATACTCCC
>CAZJDN010000117.1:0-6698 GCA_964544775.1 uncultured Thiothrix sp. | reverse complement strand
TCATCCACCACCACGGTCAAATTGTAAGTCGGCGTACCATCAGAACGGGCAATGATCAAATCGTCCAGTTCGGTATTGCTGATTACGATTTTACCACGTACCAAATCATCGATTTCCACCACACCATCCAATGGGTTGCGGAAACGAATTACTGGGGCAACACCTTCGGGCGGCGTTTCATCCTGACGATCACGCCAACGCCCGTCGTAACGCGGCTTTTCCTTGCGTGCCATTTGCGCTTCACGCATTTCATCCAGCTCTTCTTTGCTGCAATAGCAACGGTAAGCATGACCGCTATCTAACAATTGCTGGATGACTTCTTTATAACGGTCAAAACGGTGCGTTTGGTAAAACGGGCCTTCTTCATACCCCAAATTCAGCCATTCCATGCCTTCCAAAATGGCATCGACGGAAGCCTGCGTGGAACGTTCACGGTCAGTATCTTCAATACGCAGGATGAAAGTACCACCCGTTTTACGGGCGTATAACCAAGAAAACAACGCGGTGCGAGCACCACCAATATGCAAATAGCCCGTCGGACTTGGGGCAAAGCGGGTTCTGACGTTCATGCAATTCCAGTCAACAAATTGAAATAAACCTTAAGGCTAACTGAATGAAAAATAATCAAAATATTCAGTTCCAATTCAGTGCACCAACCTATAATGGCAACTGTTTAAGGGCTAAAGGGGTAAGAAAAATAATAACAGGGGCTACACCCCTTCTTTTTATAACCAGCACTCAAAGTGCCCAATAATAATAACAAGCTTTGATCTTAAAAGCCTTCCTTCGGGGAGGCTTTTTACTATTCAGGCAAGGCTGAAGTGCGCAATCACTTGCAACACTAACCACGCATACACACCTGCCAGCAAATCGTCCAACATAATACCTAAACCGCCGTGAATGTGACGATCTGCTACTCGCACTGGCCAAGGTTTCCAAATATCAAATAAGCGAAACAGGGCAAAACCCAAACCGATCCACATCCAGCCGGAAGGTGCGGCAATCATGGTCACGAAAAAGCCTGCGAATTCATCCCATACAATACCGCCGTGATCATGTACCCCCAAGCGACGCGAAGATTCGCCACACAACCAGACTCCCCCCAACGTGATTAAGCACACTGCTAGTAAATAACCCAACAACGGTAATTGCACCAGCAGTAAATACAGCGGAATGGCTGCTAATGTTCCGGCTGTTCCGGGGGCTTTGGGTGACAGCCCACTGCCAAAACCAAAGGCGAGGAAGTGGACAGGGGAAGACAAAACGGTTTTAACCACGCGCAACTGCCATTTCTGTGTTTAAAGGAGCGCAGCTTACCCAGTAACGAAAACGGAAACAATCTTGAGCCTTACTATACTTAGGCACAAAAAATGCCTTCGACTACGTAATGTTTTTTTCACTTAGGTTTAACCCATGCACAAAAATGTTTTTACCTACGGTTCATTGATGTTTGAGCGCGTTTGGCAACAAGTGGTATCCGGTCAGTACGCAGCTTGCCCTGTAACCTTACACGGCTATCAACGTTTTGCCGTCAAGCAGGAAGAATACCCTGCGGCAGTCCCGAACCCTGCTCAATGCATTACGGGTATCCTCTATTTTGCCGTTAGCCCAACCGATTTAGCCCGTTTGGATGATTTTGAGGGCGAATACTATGAACGAATTTCTGTCACTGTGGTCAATAGCAATAACGGGACTTTCCCCGCTGAAATTTACGTTCTGAATCAAGCGTATCAGAACATTCTTGAAGCTGTTGAGTGGGACGTAGACAGGTTTGGCACACAGGGCATTGAGCACTTCATTGCACGTTACCAAGGGTTTGACCAGATATAAGGGGCTTCCCATACTGCCATAGCCTGCCTATAATTAGCTCAAATAATAACAATGATAATTGTACTAGGAGGCTTGCCATGTCCATGTGGGCGTTTTTTATTGTTGCGATTCAAGCAGCACTTATTACACATTTGATCCGTCAACGTCGTCGGTTGTACTGGTTGCCCGTGATCATTTTCCCCCCCGGTCTGGGTTGTGTGGCGTATTTCTTTACCCAAGTCATTGCAGATAAAACACGCGGAGCTTGCTAAAAGCGTTATTTGCATGATTTTCCGTAGCAATCTTGCGTTTATTGGGCAAGTTTTGTGGTAGCTTCTATAGTTACACCATAACTGTACAAGAGCTACCGCTAGACCTATGAAAAGCAAAACCACACAAGCATTGACAACGGAAGCCGCTTTGTTTCCGATTGGCACGGTTTCTGAGCAAACAGGTGTCAATACGGTAACGTTGCGAGCGTGGGAACGCCGTTACGGTTTACTCAAGCCCCAACGCACACCAAAAGGGCATCGGCTGTATGCACAGCACGATGTTGAGCGCGTACAACAGGTATTAATCCTGCTAGAACAAGGCATTCCTGTCAGTCGCGTGCGTGATGTGTTGGATAAGCAAAACCCTATACCGCACTTGTGGGTAGCAACGGATGTGCAAACGGATGACCCGTGGCAGCATTACCGCGCGGTATTCCTGCGCTGCATCCATAAACTGGATGCACGGGCGTTGGAACAAGCATTCAACGAAGCCCTCGCCTTGTACGCATTAACATTGGTTAACAAAAAACTGTTACAACCCTTGTACCAACAACTAGCACAACAAGCAGCGTATTTACCTGCAACAGCGGCGGACTTTGCGTTTTTGCATGAGTTTCTCTGTGCGCGTTTAAGCAGTTTGTATTTGCAACACCTGAGCCATGCAACGGGTAAACGCTTGTTACTGGTAAATATGCAAGCCGCCGCACAACAGATAACCAGTTTGTTACTGGCGAATACATTGGCACAACACGGCTATCAAATCAGCCTGTTGGCAGGGCAAATGCGTATCGATCATTTACCGCTGGTACTAGAACGCACTCACTTTGAGGCAATGTTGGTTGTAGGGGCGGAAAATCTCGCCTCATTAGACATACTGGCGACGCTATATCAACTACCTGTTTTCATTACAGCTACGCCTACGGAAATGATGGAAAATACGCGCCTGTACGTGTTACCGCAGGAATTAGCCGACATTTGCGCGGCACTGGATGCCCAACTAGGAATGCCCATTGCATGAGTGTTTTGGTTTGGTTACGGCAAGATTTACGTCTGACAGACAACCCCGCTTTGTACCATGCTTGGCGCACGGGCGAGGCAGTAATTCCTGTATTCATTGATGACCCCACGCCAACCAGCACCACGCAAATGGGGGCTGCGAGTCGCGTGTGGTTACACCATAGCCTTGCGGCATTCGATACTAGCCTGCAAGCGCATGGCAATCGTTTAATCTTACGCCAAGGTAATGCACTCAAGGTTCTACAAGAGTTGCTCAAGGAAACAGGCGCGACCCGCCTTTACTGGAATCGTGTTTACGAACCTGCCTGTTCGACCCGCGATGCGCAGCTTAAACAAACCCTGAAAGCGCACTGCGAAGTTCGCAGTTTTAACGCCAGTTTGTTGCATGAACCGTGGGAAGTGCTGAAAGCGGATGGTTTACCGTACAAGGTTTTCACCCCGTTTTGGCACGCGGCATTAAAGCGCGAAACAACTTTACCTTTACCCGCACCGGGTATGCTCCCCTGCCCTGCGCAATTTCCTCACAGCATGACATTAAACGCGCTGCAATTATTACCCACGAAACGTTGGGATGCGGCAATGATGGCGCACTGGCAAGTAGGCGAAGCCGCCGCGCTAACCAAACTGCACCACTTTTTGCAGCAACACGGCGCGGATTACAAGGTGCAACGCGATTTCCCCGCCCATACAGGTGTTTCGCAACTTTCCCCGCACTTACATTTTGGTGAAATCAGCCCCCGTCAGGTGCTTTATTACACCGAACAATTACTTGCTGCACAGCCACAGGCAGAAGGCGGTTTACGCCATTTTCTGCAAGAAATCGGTTGGCGCGAATTTGCTTATCACTTGCTGCATCATTTCCCGCACACCGTTACCCAAGCCTTGGACGAACGGTTTAACCGCTTTGCCTGGGCAGAAGATTACGCGCCGCAGTTAGCACGTTGGCAACAAGGGCAAACGGGCTTCCCCATTGTTGATGCGGGAATGCGTCAATTGTGGCAAACGGGCTGGATGCACAACCGCGTGCGGATGATTGTGGCTTCATTACTGTGCAAAAACTTGCTGATACCTTGGCAAATGGGAGAAAACTGGTTCAGGGATACGTTAGTTGATGCCGATTTAGCCAGCAATGTACTGGGTTGGCAATGGACAGCAGGCTGTGGCGCGGATGCTGCCCCGTATTTCCGCATTTTTAACCCCGTATTGCAAAGCCAGAAATTCGACCCTGACGGTGCGTACATCCGCCGTTGGCTTCCCGAATTAGCCCACCGCGACAATAAGCGCATCCATTTACCACGGGTATTAGGCGACGGTGAAACCGCTTACCCCTTACCACTTGTCGATTTAGCCAGCAGCCGCGAACGCGCCTTAAAACGGTTTGAACAGCTTAAACGCTAATGCGCTTCTAACCAGATTAGGCTTGCCATGCGCCCCGTTTGCCCATCACGGCGGTAGGAAAAGAACTGTTGCGCATCGCTGTAGGTGCAATACTCACCGCCGAAAATCGCCTGCACGCCCACTGCGTTTAAACGCTGCCGCGCTAATAGGTAAATATCTGCTAGCCATTTACCTGTTACGCTGGGTTGAAACGCTGCGGCGGCGGCAGGGTCATGCTGCATGAAAGCGGCACGTACTTCCGCGCCCACTTCAAATGCTTGTGCTCCAATGGCAGGACCTAACCACGCAATGATGTCATGCGCGGCACAACCCAGTTTTTGCACGGTTTGTTCCAATACACCTGCTTCCAAGCCACGCCAACCCGCGTGTGCGGCTGCCACCCGCGTTCCCGCTTTATCGCAAAACAAAACGGGGAGGCAATCTGCGGTCATGACAACGCATACTTGATTGTTACGCAAAGCAAACGATGCATCTGCTTGCGGGTAACATGCCCCTACGTCCATCGCGCAAACTTCAACACCGTGTACTTGTTGCAACCATAATGGCTCAGTGGGCAGTTGCAAAACATCGCCGACAATCAAGCGATTACGCGCTACGGCGGCAGGATCATCCCCAACGTGATCGCCTAAATTCAAACTGTCAAACGGGGCAACACTGACCCCACCGTGGCGGGTAGTACACACCGCTCGCACCTGTGCAGGCACAGACCAGTTGGGAATAATCCAGTTCGGGTTCATAACACTTTCCTTAGGCTTTTAACCATTCAGCAACTTGCTTAGCGTAGTAGGTCAAAATGCCGTCCGCACCTGCCCGTTTCATCCCGACCAAGGCTTCTAACACGCAGGCTTTTTCGTTGATCCAGCCATTCATTCCCGCCGCTTTGAGCATCGCGTATTCACCGCTAACGTGGTAAACGTAAGTCGGGGCTTTGAATTCGTCTTTAATGCGGCGCACGATGTCGAGGTAAGGCATACCCGGTTTCACCATTACCATATCCGCGCCTTCTTGCAGATCAAGTGCGACTTCCCACAAGGCTTCGTCGGAATTAGCAGGGTCCATTTGGTAGCTGTATTTATTACCGCCTTTCAAGTTTGCCGCCGAACCCACCGCATCACGGAAAGGACCGTAAAAACTGGAAGCGTATTTCGCCGAATACGCCAAAATGCGCGTATTCAAATGCCCGTGTTGCTCCAATACATCGCGGATTTCGCCGATACGCCCATCCATCATGTCGGAAGGCGCGACCACATCCGCCCCCGCTTCGGCGTGTGACAAGGCTTGTTTCACCAATGCGGCAACCGTTTCATCGTTCAAAATATAACCGTTTTCATCCATCAAACCGTCTTGCCCGTGCAAGGTAAACGGGTCAAGTGCCACGTCGGTAATCACCCCCAATTCGGGCACGGCAGCTTTTAACGCCCGAACTGCGCGTTGCGCCAAACCGTCGGGATTCCACGCTTCTTCCGCCTTGTCAGACTTGGCTTCTGGCGGTGTCACGGGGAAAATCGCCATTGCTGGAATGCCCAATTGCGCGGCGGCTTGTGCTTCTTTTACCAACAAATCAATGCTCAAACGCTCCACACCGGGCATGGAGGCAATGGATTCGCGTTGGTTTACCCCTTCCAACACAAATACTGGCCAGATTAAATCGTTCACAGTTAACACATTTTCGCGCATCAAACGGCGGGAAAAATCATCGCGGCGCATACGGCGCATACGGGTGTAGGGGTACATTCCGGGGAAATGAGACATTGCTAGCCCTGCCAATAGGATAAGGAAGGCTTATTTTGCATGGTTAGGGATAGAATGCAACCACAGGCAAGCTGCGCACAATTCAATGGTCAAACTAATTGATCGCCTAGGGCGTGGTTTTCCCATGATTTTCCGTGAAATGCAGCAATTAGGCAAAACCGTAGAAGTTTACGAATTCGGTGAAGAATTACGGGTTGTCATTCCACTGTAAAGGGTTTGCTTTCCAAACAGATACAACCGCTCACCCTACCGCAAAAACTTCGCTAACCGTTCTACCGCTTGTTCGAGTCGCGCCACATTACAGGTGTAGGCAAAGCGCATATGGGTATTGGCTTGGTGGCTGCCGAAATCAATCCCCGGTGTGAAGGTAACACCCGTTTTATCGAGTATTTCGCGGCACAGGGTTTGTGCATCCGTGCTGAAACGCGCGGCATTGGCGTAAATGTAAAA
>CAZJDN010000116.1:0-6757 GCA_964544775.1 uncultured Thiothrix sp. | reverse complement strand
TCCGGTTGGTGGTAGTAGTCATACTTCGACAGCATGTCATTGGTAAATTGCCATGCTTCGTTGTATGACAAGCCACTATTGTCGGGAATAATGACTTTCACATACAAACTGGTGCTGTATTGCGCTTTCAAACTGGCTAATTCACTTTCCAGTACATCACGGCTAACGCTGTGGGGGGCTGTTTCACCGGGTTTACGAATGCTGTAACCGGAGCGGGTGTACATAACATCTACAACTTGCTTATCCTTGCTGGAACGTGCAGGTTTCAACAACTTTTGATACTTTTGATCCAATTCGCTGTAATCACCACGCAAACTGAGTAATTGCTTCTGGCTTTCATCTACTTTAGCGTTTAGCCCCGAAATTTCCGCGTTTTTGCTGGCTAATTCCGTTTGCAATACATTCAACGACTGTTCACGTAAATTCAATGCATCAGCTTGTTGGCGCGATAAATCACGTTGGCGATTTAACTCAGTTTCTTGTGCAGTAGTGGCATTACGTGCTGCTTCGGTTTCCGCACGACTATTGAGCAACTCCATTTCCAATGCATTATTGCGTTGTTGTAAATAATCCAGTTGCTCTTCCAGCGTGGCATTTTCCTTAACTTTAAACTCTGCCATTTGTGCCGCACGTTGTGCGTCTTGCGCCGACTTTTGAGCTGCTTGTTGTGCTACTTGTTTGGCCTTCACACTGTTACGCAAATCTTCTAGCAGATTGCGGTTATTCAACGCCATAATCACAATCACTAATAAGAAGATTTTCAAAATCACCATCATGACATTGCTAAAGGATGACCAGAAGCCTTCTTCTAACTCTTCCTGCGCACCGTCTAATGAGGGAAAACCTTGACTCATGAGCGTGAAGCCTCTTTATTATCCAAGCGGAAACCTTCCCGAACCGAATCACGAATAACCTGAATATTATTCCCACTTTGTGCAATAACGCCCTGCAAATCACTGACGGCTAATTGCAAACGTTCGCCTGCTTGTAAGAAACGGTCTTGTACATGCACGATACCTTCGGCGGCTTTGCGTAACTCAGCCAATAAGCCGGAAACATCCTGCATTAAATTATTTTCCGTGTGTTTAAAGCGCGGCATAATATACAAAGTGGTAACATTTTCAATATTAGCTAATAGTTGCGTGCGTGCATCTTGCAGACGCAAATAGAAATAAGCAAAAAACAAATAGCAAATAATTGCGGTAACGGTAGTGCTTAATGAATTCGACATCCCCCCAATAATATCAAACATACTTTTCATATTATCGGGTGAATTCATTAAACCCGCCGCACCCATTAATGCCACTGCCAAAGAAACCACAGTGCCTAATACCCCTGCTAAAATCAGGATGCTATTTACAAACCGTACTAAAGTAAATTGCGAGGTTTGGCTTGCCACTAAGGTGGCGGCTAAAGCGGCTTGATTTACCGAGGCTTGTTGCCGCGCAATGGTTTGCACGGCGTAATAACGGCTAACAATCAATGCGGAGTCGGATAAGTTATACGCTGGGTTAGCCGCATTTTCTTCCACCCGTTTCACAAAATGTTGCAATACATCCTGCTCATGGCTGTAACTGAGAAACATAATGATCATGCGCACTAAGCCGACCAAAAATATCAGTAAAATCAGCCCATTCAGTACCAAGCCCATTTGTCCGGCTTGGGTAGAAGAAAAAAACTGCGTTACACTGTCCTGATTCAGCAGTACGCCCGCCCCCAATAAGAACAGCAGCAGCAACATTTGCAATAAAGTCAGGTAGTAACGGGTTTTAATCGGTTTGAACATCAGCTCCAGTATCCTTTGAATAAGACCGACGAGGTACAGCTTCGACAGGCGCAAGTTCGGAAAGGTTCCGCCCTGAAGATACCCCTAACTCTGCCAAACGACGCACACCGGGCAACACGCTGCGTTCCAATGAGCCTAACGCTTTATTGTACGTATCAACGCTGCTGCCAAGGTTGCGCCCAAGGCGTTCCATGTGCTCAATAAAAACAGTAAGCCGCTTGTGCAACTCTTCGCCTAATTCGCGTACTTTTCCCGCATTGTCCGCCAAGACCGTTTGTTTCCACCCAAACGCAACCGAACGCAGCAATGCAACCAAGGTTGTCGGCGTTGCCAACACCACTTTGTCCAGCAACGCATCGTGCAATAACGTTTTATCTTGCTCTAACGCCGCTGCCAAAAAGTGCTCACCCGGAATAAACAGCACGACAAAATCCGGCGAATGCTCAAATTGTTCCCAGTAACGCTTCCCTGCCAAGATTTTCACATGCTCGCGTACATGCCGCGCATGGCGTTGCAAATGCTGTTTGCGCGTTTCTTCGCTATCCGCACTTGCCGCATCAAGGTAAGCATCCATCGGAGCTTTGGCATCCACCACCATTTCGCGCTTATCGGGCATCCGAATCAGCATATCGGGGCGAATCGTGCGTTCGGCATTGCTGCGTTGCGCTTGCTCAACAAAATCGCAATGCTCAATCATACCTGAAATTTCAGCAACACGACGCAAGGTAAGCTCACCCCATTGCCCACGTACACCGGGATTGCGCATCGCGGCTGCTAAACGCCCCGTTTCGTCGCGTAAGGTTGCTTGATCGTGCAACATGTGGCGAATTTGTTCGCTTAATACGCTGAAAGTTGCTTGTCGCTCTTTTTCGATTTGACGGATTTGCGCCTCCGTTTTCACCAAAGCCTCACGAATCGGTTCGACCAAGTGTTGAATCGAATGCTGGCGCTGTTCCAAATCTGCCCGTGACTCTACCTGAAACCGCCCTAGCGTTTCGTGAGCCAATTGCAAAAATTGCGTATTATTGTCGCGTAAAGCCCGTTGTGACACCGCAGCAAACGTATTGTGCAAGCGATCATTGGCTTCATCCAACATACGAATCCGCTCGTCATTGATTTGCTCTTCCGTTTGCAATTGCAACTGTAAACGCTCTAACTCGCGCCGTGTTTGCTGCAAAGGTGTGAGGTAAATCCAACGTGCGAGTAACATTCCCAGCGCAAACATGACTAACGCGGTGAAAAAAACCACATGTTGATCAATGAATGCGCCAAGTTGAAAAGGAGAATTATCCATTGCGTTATTGCGTTGTGTTATCGCCGTTCCCGCTCTGGTAAAGCAATATTCAGTTCTAATACGTCGTAATCCGCGCCTTTTTCAAATTGAACATGGACATGCTCATCCGTAATCAAAACGTAACGGCGAATAACGTCCATAATATCACGCCGCAATTGCGGCAAATAATCAGGACCATTACGATCAAGGCGTTCATGGGCGATGACAATTTGCAACCGCTCTTTAGCGATTTTGGCGGTATTTTGTTTTCCCTGTCGGAAATAATCAAATAGTCCCATCATACATCACCCAAATAGACGTTTCAGGAAACCCTTTTTCTCCACTTCCAAGAAGCGGTGAGGCACAGTTTCACCTAAGAAACGCCGCACAAAATCATCATACGCTTGCCCCGCGTCGCTGGTTTTGTCGAGAATAATGGGTGTACCGCTATTAGAGGCTTGCAACACACTTTGCGATTCAGGAATCACGCCGATTAAAGGGACAGCCAATATTTCCAGAATATCTTCCATACCCAGCATTTCCCCCGCCGCAACCCGCGTGGGTGAATAACGCGTAATCAGTAAATGTTCACGGACATTACTGCCTTGCTCTGCTTTTTGCGTTTTGCTTTGTAATAAACCCAAAATACGGTCAGAATCGCGCACAGAAGAAACTTCTGGATTCGTCACAACAACTGCATCATCGGCAAAATACATGGCCATGTGTGCGCCGCGTTCAATTCCAGCGGGTGAATCGCAAATGATAAATTCAAAGCCGTCGTCTTGTAACCCTTGCATAACCGCACCCACACCTTCTGCGGTAAGCGCGTCTTTATCACGGGTTTGAGAAGCAGGCAAAATGTGTAAATTCTCTGTGTGTTTGTCCCGAATCAATGCCTGTTTTAGCGTTGCTTCGCCGTTAATGACATTAACGAAATCGTACACAACGCGCCGTTCACAACCCATGATTAAATCTAAGTTACGCAACCCTACGTCAAAATCAATAACTGCTGTTTTATAACCGCGCATGGCAAGCCCAGTGGCAAACGCCGCGCTGGTCGTCGTTTTTCCGACCCCGCCTTTACCTGAGGTAACAACAACTATCCTGCTCAAGAGATGCTCCTTTTGTATTGTTCAGACTGGGAGCTAACCCACGTCTTGATGCCATGCCGCAATATTAACAGAATCATGCCAATTTTTTGTAAAATACCACGAAATTCTTCAAAACATTGGCGCAATTTTCAGTTTTTCTCCATCCAACCAAACCATCGCAGGTTGACCTTTCAAATCCGTTTCAACCTCATCCAATAAGCGGTAAGTGCCCGCAATGGCGACCAATTCTGCTTCTAACTTTTGGCAGAATATCCGCGCTGTGGTATCGCCATTAATACCTGCTAAAACACGCCCACGTAACGAACCATAAACGTGTACTGATCCGCCTGCGAGTATTTCTGAACCTGCGCTGGTATGCTGCAATACCACAATATCACCGTCAGGGAAATACACCTGCTGCCCTGAACGCACAGGGCGTTCAATAACTTCCACACTGGGTCTGGTTGCGTCTGCACTGCGATTAACTGGACGTTCCACACGGGGGGGCACATTCGCCCGTGCTGGACTCCTTAAAATCGCCCAACCTGCACTTATTGCAGCTTCTTGCTGGGTTTCAGGGATATTCCGTAAACCAACAGGCACAAACCCTAAGGTCGTTATCAGCTCACGTAAGCCCGGCAAATCTAACTGCGCACACGCTTCACCTAATTCCACACAATCAACAACGACCGGGCTAGCTGCAAATAATTGCGGCGAGCTATCCACTTTAGCTTTCAAGCTACGTTTAATTTTCGCCAAATCAGAGGAGGCTATTTGCAACACACTGAGCAAGGTCATTTCACCTTTAATTTCGACTGCATCTGCTGACAAAATGTTCACTCCTTTTTAGAGAATCTTTCACTACTGCGAAAGCAGTATCCGATAAATGGCATTCGTTGCGTATATAAATTACCCAAACAGGTTTTATCTTTCTAGCTCATTAATTTATAATCAAGTCAAATAAAAACGACTTAATTACTTTTTGTGTTGGGGCTTAATTTATGTTCAGGGGCAATCACTTGTCAGTCAAAATCCGTGCAATGACAGTCATTTCTTTATGCACGAGCCTAGCACTTCCTGCTTATGCTGCTGTTGCTTTAAGTTACCCACTTCCTGCTACTGCGAATTACGCGGATACAACTACGGTGCAAGAGCCATCTGCACAGTTCTCGCTTGCCAGCGATTTATTAAGTCATCCCAACAACAATGCTGACATTAAACGCGGCTTGGAATGGATGGAACACTCCGCCGATCAGCATTATGCACCTGCACTGTTTGAGCTTGCCAATTTCTATGAAAATGGGGTGCATGTAAAGCAGGATGTCAGTAAAGCGGCTAATCTTTATGAACAAGCGGCAAAACAAGGCTACATCAACGCCCAATACAACCTTGGCTTGTTACATTTACAGCAACCTGCGGACTATGCAAAAGCCCGTTTTTGGCTGGAAAAAGCCGCACAACAAAAAGACCCTGAAGCCCAATATAACCTTGCCTTGCTTTATGAGAGCAAAGAATCAGGGTTTACTGACTTGACCGAAGCCACTTATTGGTTTACGCAAGCGGCTCAAAATGGTTACAAAGACGCACAGTTTGATTTGGGTGTGCGTTACATGAAAGGCACAGCACTCCCGATTAATTTTGCCCAAGCCGCCTATTGGTTTGGGCGAGCGGCAGAACAAAATGACCCTGCTGCGGCATTCAACCTTGCCTTGCTTTATGAAGACGGCAATGGAGTCGATAAAAACCGCGATAAAGCCATTTACTGGTATCGCAAAGCCGCTGAAGCAGGTGAAGCCGGGGCGCAATACAATTTAGGCATCAAATACTTACTGGGTGATGGGATAAAACAAGACCAAAACCAAGCCATTGAATGGATACGCAAAGCCGCTAATGGCAATAACCCAGCAGCACAATATACCGTGGGCTTTATGTATGATCAAGGTGTAGACGTTAACAAAGACAATGAAATGGCATTGTACTGGTATCGCCAAGCAGCCGATCAGCATTACACAGACGCAGAATACGCCATCGCATTAATGTTTTCTAATGGACAAGGGGTAACGGCTGATCCTGTTGAAGCCATTAAATGGTTTCGTAAAGCCGCCGAAACAGGGCACGCCGCATCGCAATATAACCTAGGTACTTACCTCGCTCATGGTATTGGTACGGCGAAAGATTTGCCACAGGCTGCATTCTGGCTGTCCCGTTCTGCGACGCAAGGGTATACCCACGCGGCGGCTAACCGTGATTACGTGTTAAATTTATTGACGCAAGGCGAACGCGACGAATTAAAACGCCAATTGGAAGCTGCCGCCAAAACCGCAGGGAATCAGGACAAGCAAGCCTCCATCAAGTAAAATAGTAGGCTTTAGAAAATAAAGCCTGATTTCATGCCTGCATTGCTTACACCACGCTACCCCACCACGGCGCAAAATAAAGTCCAATGGGGGCAACTATACGGTTGTTCCCGTGAGTGGTTAATCGCCCAAACTGCGCGTGATTCAGGGCATTTATTACTGCTTATCGTGCCAGATGTACACACCGCCTACCAGATGGAAGCGGCATTGCAGTTTTTCGCGCCGGACGTGCCGCGTCACATTTTCCCCG
>CAZJDN010000115.1:5494-6811 GCA_964544775.1 uncultured Thiothrix sp. | reverse complement strand
ATGGCGGAGAGAGAGGGATTCGAACCCCCGGAGGTTTAACCCTCAACGGTTTTCAAGACCGCCGCTTTCGACCGCTCAGCCATCTCTCCGAAGGACACGAATAGTACAGAATCTTTCGGTGGATTTCCAGTACTTTTTCCCTAATTCAATCGTAAAGAGTGTCTGTCAGCCGATTAGTGGCTATGGTAGACTTGCCGTTTTGCTGCCCTGAAGAGACAGGTCTTAATGGATTCAAGTAAACCTTCACTGACTTATCGTGATGCAGGCGTTGATATTGACGCAGGCAACAATTTGGTAGAGCGCATTAAACCCATTGCGCAACGCACTAAGCGCCCTGAAATGTTGGGCGGTATTGGTGGTTTTGGCGCGTTAATGTCGATTCCATCCAATTATAAAAACCCGGTTTTAGTTTCGGGGACGGATGGTGTTGGCACAAAGCTGAAATTAGCAATTGATACAGGTATTTTCGATACTATCGGGATTGACCTCGTAGCCATGTGCGTGAATGACATCGTAGTCAGTGGGGCAGAGCCACTGTTTTTCTTGGACTACTACGCGACGGGTAAACTGGACGTAGATGCGGCTGAAAAAGTAGTCAGTGGTATCGCTGAAGGCTGTTTGCAAGCTGGAGCTGCTTTGGCTGGCGGAGAAACTGCTGAAATGCCGGGTATGTACCACGAAGGCGATTTCGATTTAGCAGGTTTCTGTGTGGGTGTGGTTGAACGTGACAGAATTTTGGATCGTTCTTTAGTTCATCGCAATGACGTATTGATTGGCTTGGGTTCAAGTGGGGCGCACTCCAATGGTTATTCCTTGATCCGTAAGATTTTGCAAGTCAGCGGTGCTTCATTGGACGAACCATTTGGCGAAACGACATTAGGTCGTGCTTTGTTAGAGCCGACGCGCATTTATGTGAAATTGCTGCTCAATTTACTGCGTCAATATGATATTCATGCGCTGGCGCACATTACGGGTGGTGGTTTGACTGAAAATCTGCCGCGTGTATTGCCTGCCCGTAGTATGGCGAAAATCAGTTTAAGCAGTTGGAAACGTCCAGACATTTTCAATTGGTTGCAGGAAAAAGGCGGAGTTTCTGATGAAGAAATGCTGCGTACTTTTAACTGCGGTATTGGCATGGTATTGGTCGTTCCGGCGGAACAGGTAGAGGACATTATCACCGCTTGTCGTTTGGATGGCGTGCCTGCATGGCAAATTGGTCACATGGCAGGGGCTGATTCCGACACTGACACACCGTTTGTTCAGTATGTCGATTGAAACGCAAGCACCACTGCCGCAACGGGTGGTGGTGCTGATTTC
>CAZJDN010000115.1:0-5394 GCA_964544775.1 uncultured Thiothrix sp. | reverse complement strand
GCGGGGTTTATGCGGATTCTTACGCCGGATTTCGTGCGCCATTACACAGGACGAATGCTGAATATTCACCCGTCCTTACTGCCTTTGTATAAGGGAATTCATACCCACCAACGGGCTTTGGACGATAAAGCGAAAGAGCATGGTGTGAGCGTGCATTTCGTGACAGCGGAATTGGATGGCGGTCCGGTGGTAATGCAAGCAAAAGTGCCTGTATTGCCCAGCGATACCGCAGAGACACTCGCACAACGAGTACTAACACAGGAACACATTATTTACCCGCGTGTGGTGAAGTGGTTCGTCGAAGGGCGTTTGAAATTAGAAGGCAATCAGCTAATGCTCGACGGTGACGTTTTAAAACGTCCCGCCTTGCATATTGGTGAATAATTAACCGAAGTGACAAACGTAGTGCAGGTCTTCCAACGTTTCAATGTCAAAGGAAGTATTCCCCGCAACATTGAAGGATTGACCGCCTACGTATTCTTGCCAGTCTTCACTACCCGCTAAACGCACACGGCAACGACCTTGCAGTAATTCCATAATCTCAGGTGCACCTGTGTTGAATGTCAGGCTAGATGGCAGAATTACGCCAACGCTTTTGCGCGTACCATCAGCAAGTAAAACGGTGTGACTAACGCATTTACCCTCAAAATAAACATTCGCGGTTTTTACAACACTGACATTATCAAACTGACTCATCGTATTTCCTTTAGGTGTAAACAATTACACCCCTTTCCGTGTAAAAAAAGGGGTGGGTATGAGGGATATTACTGACCAGCAATGGTCATTTTATCGATCAGGATAGAACCCGTGCGAATATTACCGCGTTCGTCTACGTCATTACCAACGCCGATAATGCCTTTGAACATGGTTTTTAAGTTACCTGCGATGGTAACTTCTTCAACGGGGTGGACGATCATGCCGTCTTCGATCCAATAACCAACTGCACCGCGCGAATAATCACCTGTGATGCCATTAATGCCGTGCCCAATCAGTTCGGTGACAAGTAAGCCTGTGCCCATTTGCTGAATTAGGTCGACGAAACTTGCTCCCGTATCCGCTAACAGCAGGTTACTTGCGCCACTGGCATTGCCTGTGGTTTTCATGCCCAGTTTGCGTGCGCTGTAACTGCCGAGGAAATAACCTTGAATCACGCCATCTTTCACAATGTCGCGTTGTTGCGTAGCGACACCTTCGCTGTCGTAAGAGCGGCTACCTAAACCTTGACGAATGAACGGGTCTTCGCGCAAGTGGATAAATTCAGGGAAGACCTGTTGCCCCAATGAATTCAGCAAAAAACTGGCTTTACGGTATTGTGAGCCACCGCTAATTGCGCCAACCAATGAGCCGATTAAACCGCGTGCTAACTGCGGTGAAAATAGCACGGGAGCTTCACGGGTGGAAAGCGAACGGGCATGTAAGCGGCGTAAAGCCCGTTGTGCGGATTCCGCGCCCACGGTGTCGGGGGAATCCAAAAAGCCCGGAACACGCGACACGCTGTACCAGTGATCACGCTGCATGGAATCGCCATCTTGTGCAACTACCGCGCAGCTTAAAGAATGGCGGGTGGAATGGCGCACGCCCATGAATTCGTGCGAGTTGGCATACAAGCTCAAGCCTGCGTAACTGTCAACGGCTGCCCCTTCGCTATTGGTAATGCGCTTGTCGTGTTCGCGGGCAACGCTTTCTGCTTGCATTGCCATTTCGATTGCCAGTTCCGCATCCAAATGCCACGGGTGGTACAAATCCAGTTTCGGTAAGTAAGTTGCCATTTCTTCGGGTTCTGCTAACCCGTTGAATTCATCTTCCGAGGTGTAACGGGCAATACGACACGCCGCTTCCAACGTGTCATCGAGGGCTTGCTTGGAGAAATCCCCTGTCGAGGCAAAGCCTTTGCGATGCCCGAAATACACGGTAAGGTTAATGCCTTGGTCACGGTGGTATTGCAGTTTGTCTACTGTGCCCATGCGTACTTCGACGGATAACCCCGTGCTTTTGTCGATGTCGACTTCCGCTGCGGTTGCACCTTTATTTTTAGCTGCGTCGAGTAAACGATCAGCCATTGCTTGAAATTCGGTTGCAAGGGCAAAACGATCTTCTAATTCAATCATGATGTTCTCATTCCTTATGCTGTCGCAGTTCCGCCAACGGTCAAGCCATCCACACGCAAGGTAGGTTGCCCCACGCCCACGGGGACGCTTTGCCCGTCTTTACCGCACGCACCAATGCCAGAATCCAATTGCAGGTCATTACCAACCATGCTGACGCGGGTTAATACGTCTGGGCCATTGCCAATGAGGGTGGCGTTTTTAATGGGTTTGCCGAGTTTGCCGTTTTCAATCATATAGGCTTCGGAAGCGGAGAAAACAAATTTACCGGAAGTAATGTCAACTTGTCCGCCAGAGAAGTTAACGGCGTAAATGCCTTTATCCACGGAAGCAATGATTTCTTCCGGTGCGTAATTCCCCGCTTGCATGTAGGTGTTGGTCATGCGTGGCATCGGTAGGCAGGAATACGATTGGCGACGACCGTTACCTGTGGATTGCGTACCCATCAGTGCGGCGTTCTGGCGGTCAAATAAGTAGCCTTTGAGTATACCGTCTTCGATTAAGGTGGTGCATTGGGTTTGTGTGCCTTCGTCATCCACGCTTAGTGAGCCACGGCGTTGCTCAAGCGTGCCATCGTCCACTACTGTAATGCCTTTGGCTGCGACTTGTTCGCCAATACGTCCGGCGAAAGCGGATGTCCCTTTGCGATTAAAATCACCTTCCAACCCGTGCCCAATCGCTTCGTGCAGCAATACGCCCGGCCAGCCATTGCCTAAAACAACGGTCATGTTACCTGCGGGGGCGGCTTCTGCATCCAGATTAATCAGTGCTTTACGCACCGCTTCTTCGGCGTATTCTTGCGCTTTGTTACCTTGGGTGAAAAAGTCGAGGCTGAAACGTCCGCCGCCACCTGCCATTGCACTCTCGGTTTGCCCATTGCGTTCGACAATAACGGAAACGTTGGTGCGTACCAGTGGGCGAATATCGGCGGTCATGCGCCCACTTTCATCTACAATCAGGATGATTTCATGTACCGCAATCATGTTTGCCATGACTTGTTGTACATAAGGGCTAGTGGCACGGGCGATGCTGTCGATTTGCCGCAAAAAGGCGATTTTGTCGCTTTCTGATAGGGAAGCTAGCGGGTCATCCATGCCGTACAAGGCACGGGCGGGGGTGTTTACTTTCCATGCTTGTACGCTGCCGGATTGTCCCGCACGGCTGATTGCTCGCGCGGCTTTGGCGGATTCGAGCAGGGCGTTTAAGCTGATTTCGCCGCTGTAAGCAAAGCCTGTTTGTTCGCCACAAACGGAACGTACCCCAACACCTTGTTCGATGCTGTAGCTGCCGCTTTTGATAATGCCTTCTTCCAAGCCCCAGGCTTCGTAGCGAGCAGATTGGAAATATAAGTCAGCAATGGTGGTGTCTTGCGTGAGCAGTTGGCTAAATACTTGTTCCAAGTGCTGCTCAGTCAAACCCGTCGGGGTTAGGAATGCCTCGCGGGCGAAGTCAATTGCTTGTTTCATGTTCTTCCTGATTCAATACTTTATTTGAGGCGACGGTGAGACAAAACGGGGAACGTTTTGCGGGTTTGTTCTAGGGCATCCAAATCAATGTCTGCTAACACTACGCCAGCCTCTTTATCCAATTCGTCGCGCACGCGACCCCAGTAATCCACAATCATGCTGTGACCGTGAGTGGTACGCCCATTGACGTGGTAGCCACCTTGCGCCGCCGCGACAACGTAACACAGGTTTTCAATCGCCCGCGCACGCAGTAAAACTTCCCAATGGGCTTTGCCAGTCACTTCGGTAAATGCTGCCGGAACAAGCAGGATTTGCGCCCCTTGTTCCGATAAATAGCGGAATAATTCAGGGAAGCGTAAATCATAGCAAACCGACATGCCGACTCTGCCAAAAGGCGTGTCTACAACCATTGCTTGATTGCCGGGAACCGTCGTGTCGCTTTCAGTATAAACCTCTTGGTTCTCGCTCAACATGACATCAAACAAGTGAATCTTATTATATTGCGCAACAACTTCACCTTTTGCGTCATACATGATAGAGGCGGCATAAGCACGCGCAGGGTCGAGGGGGCTGCGAATGGGAATTGTACCTGCCACAATCCACACGCCGTATTTTTTTGCCTGTTGGCTAATAAAGGTTTGAATTTGACCGTTACCGAATTCTTCGGCAATTTTTACGCGCTCGTTATCATTCATCCCCATTAGGGCAAATGTTTCGGGTAAAACGACCATGCCTGCGCCGCGTTCAGCAGCTTCCTTAATTAAACGTCCAGCTTCCATTAAATTCGCTTGGACGTGTGGTCCAGCCGCCATTTGTAGTGCTGCGATTAATGCCATGCTTCACTCTCCCCGTATTTTATGCAGGGTGTCATTGTCTGTTCAATGTGAAAAAACATCAACCTTTGGCTGCGGAATGGCTTCTTTTAACTCGGTAATATCAGGTTTTTCCCATGCTCCGGTTACACGGTAACGAAAGCCCCCGGATGTTTGCAATTTTTCGGCAGCATCTTGTTGCGTGAAGGAGTTAAACAATAGCATGGCGATTCCGCCACCCACACCGCCAACGGCGACTCCCACCACAGGTAATGTGGCACGAAAATTGGGGATAACGACGACATTTTGTGCGTGTGTTTTGTGGATTAGATCGCTACTGCCATGAATGCCAGCAACCATTGCGGGGGCACTGACGATGGTATCTTGCGTGCTTAACACCCCGTCTTCAATGTGGAAATGACCAGAAATGCGATCAAATGCGACCCCTTTTCCTGTCATATCGCGGAAATCCATCTGTAAACGGCTGCTTAAACGCTGTACGTCCAATAAGCCCAGCAAGCGCCCCACACCCGGTTCAACTTCCAACAAACTGCCTTTGCCAAGTGTTACGTGCAAATCGCCGCGCAATTTATTCAGGGCGAATTCAAATGGTGCACCAGCCCATTGTAACGTTGCATCGGTGTGTAATTCGCCGCCGTCAAAGCCTGCGTCACTGCCGTCAGTTTTAAGTAACTGCGCGGGTTGGGGAATGTGTGCTTGCGCGGTTATTTCGGTACGACTCGCGCCTGTTTCATCGGTAAACCAGCGTCCTTGTTCTGCAATGAAATGCAATTGCGGGTTACGCATTTCCAAACGACGGATGCGTAAATCGCGTTGGGATTTCTCCATATCCAAGGTCAGGTTTTGCAAGGGGAAATCCCCTTTGCGGCAATCACTACAGGTTAACCGCAAGGACGGGAAATCTGTCGGCGAGAGGGGCGACTTTTGATCTGTTTGCGGTAAATTACTCCCCAGTTGATCGAGGTCAATGTCCTTTAAGTCAACATTTAC
>CAZJDN010000114.1:5628-6834 GCA_964544775.1 uncultured Thiothrix sp. | reverse complement strand
TTGACTAAAGCGGCAACATTTACCCGTGCCTCTTCCACCGCTGCTTCGGCATCCCAACCGAAGGTGTGGCTTTTAGAAGCGGGGTTGCCAAACACACCATCCAAAGTCAAATAGTGCATCATTTTCTCGGCAACACGCGGGTCAACAGGGGTTGTCGCAGCGTAATCGAAATAAATGGGCAGTTTTAGTTCACTCATTGGGGTTTGTCCTGCAAGGCTTAATGGGTATGTGTGTTGGAAATGAAATCAATGCGCTTTTTATCCTGTCGCGCTGCCGCTTCACGAATTTCCAACCGTGAGGTCATGTCAGCTAAGGTAATTTCCGACAAGAAATCCCGAATCTGCTTGCTCAAATCCATCCACAAATCATGCGTCAAGCACGGTTTATTATCGTGGCAATCGCCCAAACCACCGCAACGGGTTGCATCCACATTCTCATCCACCGCACCAATAATCGCTGAAATGGGAATATCGCTTGGCTTACCATTAAGCTGATAACCACCGCCGGGGCCACGCATACTAACAACTAACCCTGCCTTACGCAGCTTGGCAAAGAGTTGCTCTAGGTAGGAAAGTGATATATCCTGCCTTTCCGATATTTCTGCTAAGGATACTGGCTGATTCCCGTTATGTAGGGCTAAATCCAGCATCGCCGTCACTGCGTAGCGACCTTTCGTTGTCAATTTCATCGTCATGCTCTCCATTCAAGCTAGGTGAATCGTAGCAATTCCCGACAAAACCAGTCAAGTATTATGATTTCTTGTATCCCTTTTGGATTCCCCTTCTCACGCTGTTTCTGGCTTTAAGCCATGCAGTAACAACAGTATAAGCGGGAATTCCAGCCAAGCGTGGATACCCGCTGCGACGGCATACAATTGACGGGCTGCCTTGAAATCTACCATAAAATACGCGCTTAACCCGACGGATACCCCAATCGCCCCCACCAACCACCCCGAAGCAGTAGGCAAAACCAAGGTCGTCGGTAACAAACGCAATACGCTGTAATAATGCAAACACTGTGCCAGCACCAAACCGGACAACAACGCGGTAAAAGCACTAGCCCAATGCTGTTGCACCCACGTTGCCTCACTGGGCATCCACCAACCTGTGGTATCCGGCACTGATTTACCGACTACCAGCAATGCAAGCACAACCAACACAGGTAAACTGAATAAGCCCCACAAGACGGGTTGCGCCGCCAAAGCAT
>CAZJDN010000114.1:0-5528 GCA_964544775.1 uncultured Thiothrix sp. | reverse complement strand
ACCAACACAGGTAAACTGAATAAGCCCCACAAGACGGGTTGCGCCGCCAAAGCATGAAACCGTTGTTTCTGTGTCACTAACAACAACGGGGTAAAATTATGTGCGATTGCCAATACCACCAAAACGACAACCACCTCCCCTGTATTGATTGCCCATAACAATGCTGTTGCAAATCCCACCGCCACGCTGGCAAATACCCCAGCGCGGAATGTTCTGCTACACGCTACGGTTACGGCTGCCACCACGAGCAACAACGCTAGGGTCAGTAAATCTACCCATGCGGTTACATCCGCCGGAATGATTCCCCACCACGCACTGCAACGACTCAAGGCTTGGATGCCTAACACCCCCCACCATAACCACCAAACCAGCGGTGCAATGGCTGCTTGGTACGTTTGCCGAATCCAACGCAATTCCCACAAAACATGCGGCAAGCCAAACAGCGTCAATGCCAGTAAATACAGGGGTAAAGGGGCGAAAATGGCCGCGACTGCCAAACCCGTTCCGACCAAACCGAGTTCCAGCAACGATAAATCTGCCCACGATTGGCGGGTTATGACCATAGTAAAATTCCGAATAGGGCTGATGTGGCATTAGCGATGACGGATAAAAACAAGGCGCGTTGCCAACACAGGCGTAATACCAGCCAATATAAAAGTGCTTCGATGAGACACACACCGAATTCAATCGCCACAAACCACCACCCGTAATGCGCAGATTGCAGTAATACACTGGCAACCCACGACAATTTCCACGCAATCGGGTGCGAAATACAGGAAGCCAACACCGCAGCCGCCAAACACCGCCCCCACGGGTAATGCCAATGACGGGTTAGCAGCAATACCAGCGGCACTTCTACCGCCAGCGTTACTAGCAGCGCGGTAGATTGCGTCAGGCTCATGGCTTGAGGGGCATTACAGGCTTTGCGAGAACAACTTTTTCACCGCACTAACGGGCGTATAAACCCGCGCAGGCAGTTTTTTTACGGGTTCGCAACTAAGCACCAAACGTACTTGTGGGCGTAAACGGTAGCCTTGTTCGTCACGGTTTTCCTCGCACACGCCGTCGTAAGTTTCTTCCTTACCTGCGTGATTTAAATTCACCGAACACTTGTCCCCTGCTTTCTTTTTGGTGCAGAAACGGTCTGTGACTTTGGGGAACGGTGGTTCTACGCTGAAAGTTTCGGGAATTTGCCGTTCGATTTCCACACTTTCGGTGCGTTGGCATTGCAGGGAAATTTTGAGGTCGGTTAATTCGCGCTTGCATTGCCCGTTACCGCCGCCTTCAAACACCGTACCGGGCAACGTACAAGCCGCATCAATACCCTTATCGGTACAAAATTGGTCAGTTTGGTCGAAAATCGTTGGGTTATCGGTAAAACGTTGTTGCGCTTGGGCAACTTCGGGCACGATTAAATCTGCCTGAACACAGGGTGTGACAAGGCTGCATGTTGCCCCCAACATCGCTGCTACTAAAGCAAAGTGAAACGGTTGCGTCATGTAAATTCCCTCGGTAAGTGTTGCTTGTTGTGTTGTAGCGCAGATTCAAGCCGTTGTCATGCTTGCGCCGACGGGGACGTTTTTTCTTTGCACGAGCCGAAACCTTCCGCGTGTAAAGTTGGTAGTGGCAACATATCAACTTTGCCACCCAAACGGTGAATTTCGCCGCACAGTTTGTCCATGCGTTCATCCATTAACTGAATGTGATCCAACATGCGATTCACTGCATTGGCTACGGGGTCGGGCATATCTTGGGTTGCACCGTAAGCGTCGAAACCGAGTTTTTCCGCCATTTTTTCGCGGCGTTGATCGGTTTGCTGGTGCGTATTCACTTCCTTACCCGGAATACCTACCACCGTTGCTCCTTCGGGTACGTCTTTTACCACCACCGCATTCGAGCCAACCCGCGCACCACTGTGCAAAGTAATGGGACCTAAGATTTTTGCCCCCGCACCAACCACAACATTATTTTCCAAGGTCGGGTGACGTTTACCCTTTTGCCAACTCGTACCACCCAAGGTAACACCGTGATACAGGGTGCAATCGTCGCCGATTTCTGCCGTTTCCCCAATCACCACGCCCATACCGTGGTCAATAAAAAAGCGTCGCCCAATGGTAGCACCGGGGTGAATTTCAATCCCCGTGAATAAACGTGCCACATTTGAGAGCACACGCGCCAACCATTTAAAACCGTGTTGCCACAACCAATGACTGCCACGGTGAAATAAAACTGCGTGTAAACCGGGGTAAGTGGTAATGATTTCAAACACATTGCGGGCAGCAGGATCGCGGTCAAAGATGCAGTAAATATCTTCGCGGATTCGTTCAAACATACACTCGCTCACGACTGGGCTAAAAAGGTGCATAGTATGCCTGCATCTGCACACAAATGCCCAACATCCGCAGAACGTTTAGGGCAAACACTGATACTGTTACGCGCTTGCGTCAACCTAACCGACTGCTAAACTGCATGGACACCACTAAGGAGATACTGCAATGGGAGCACTGCCCAAGTCGCTTTACATTTCGCCAGAAGAATACCTATTTTACGAAAATGACCGCGCTGATCACGCTGAAAAATGCGAATACATCAATGGGCAGGTTTACATGATGGCGGGTGCAAGCCGTAACCATAATCGTGTCTGCATGAATATCGCTGCCTCACTTTTTAACCACTTGAAAGGTAGCCGCTGCCAAGTGTTTCAATCGGACATGAAAGTGGCGATTCAAACCCTGAATGACACGCGCTTTTACTACCCAGATGTACAAGTCACTTGCGAAGAAGAAACCGATAACCACTACAACACCGCACCGTGCTTGATTATCGAGGTGCTTTCCAACAGCACCGCCCGCACGGATCGCAATGAAAAACTCACTGGCTACCGCTTGTTGCCCAGTTTGCAGGAATACGTGCTGTGCGCCCAAGACTCACCGTTAGTAGAAATTTACCGCCGCCGTACCGATTGGGCATTGGAATATTTCACCGCTGGGCAAACTTTCCAACTGGAATCCGTGGAACTATCCATCAACGTGAGTGATTTGTACGACTTTCTGCGTTAACCAACTACCCAAGGTAGACTAAAATGCTACTTTGCGCTTTTTGCTTGTGCGTGTGGGTATAAAATCTCTATCCTCCACTTTACATAACAACAAGGTTTCCAGAGGAGGTTTCCATGCCCTATTTGCAGCGCGTTCAGGCAATTGCCTTATTTGTGCTAATGCACATTCCCATGCTGTTTTTGCGTTTTGTGATCGGTTTGCTGTTTCGACTGCGTTACCGTATCAAAGTATTGGGCTTGGAACACATCCCCAAAACAGGCGGCTTATTGGTCTTGGGGAATCACATTAGTTTCGTGGACTGGGCATTGGTGCAATTAGCTTGCCCACGCCGTTTGCATTTCGTGATTGAGAAAAACTACTACGACCGTTGGTATTGGCGGTGGATGCTGGATTGGGCTGGCGTTGTTCCCATTAGCAGCAGTGCAAGTGCGGAATCTTTAGAGCGCGTTACCGCATTACTCAAAAAAGGCGAAGCGGTGTGTTTATTCCCCGAAGGTGCAATTACCCGCACGGGGCAATTGGCGGACTTTAAACGCGGCTACGAACGGGCGATACGTGATACTGAAGCACAAATTGTCCCGTTTTATTTGCACGGTTTATGGGGCAGCCGCTTTTCCCGTTCCAGTGCTTTTTTGCGCGAAAACCGCACCACAGGCATGAAACGCCAAGTCGTGATTTCGTTTGGTAAAGCCTTGCCTGCCAGCACACGAGCGCACGAGTTAAAACAGCACGTTTTCGATTTGTCGTTTGCGGCATGGGAAACTTACGCCCGTATGATTGAACCGATCCCGTATACGTGGTTGCGTTCTGCCAAGCGCATGAGCTGGCGCATGGCTGTTACCGACGCAATTGGCGAGCCGTTAAACCATTCGCGCTTTGTTACGGCGGTGTTGCGCTTTGCTGCACTGATTAAACAACACAGCCCTGAACAAAACATTGGTTTGTTATTACCCACTGCCACAGGCGGCGCGATTGCTAATATGGCGGTCATGTGTTTGGGCAAAACCCTTGTCAACTTGAACTACACCGCCAATACCGAAGCCCTACAAAGTGCGGTACAACAAGCGGATTTGAAAACCGTTTACACCTCTAAACGCTTTTTGGAAAAACTGCACGAACGGGGCATTGATATTCCCAGCATTTTACCCAATGTCAAATTACTGCTGTTGGAAGAGTTGAAAGCAGCCATTCCGCAATACCAATTCGTGCTGACGTTATTGTTGGTGAAATTGCTCCCTGCTAGCGTGTTGCGCTGGGTATTTTTACCGCGTATTCACCTTGATAGTACCGCCGTTATTCTATTTTCCAGCGGCAGTGAAGGCGCACCCAAAGGCGTGGAACTTTCCCACAGCAACATTGCTGTCAATGCCCGTCAAGTTGCCGACGCACTGAATATGCTGGAAAAAGACACCATTATGGCAACATTACCCGCCTTCCATGCGTTTGGCTTGCTGGCAGGAATGCTCATGCCATTATCGGAAGGCATCCCCATTGTGTGCCACCCCGACCCAACCGACGCGGTGAACATTGCCAAAGGTGTGGCGCGTTACAAAGCCACCGTTTTGTTTGGCACAGGAACATTCCTGCGCTTGTACGCGAAAAACACACGGGTAAACCCGCTGATGTTTGAATCCTTACGCTTTGTGGTTGCAGGCGCGGAAAAACTCGCCCCCGAAGTACGCCGTGCATTCATGGAACGTTTCGGTAAACGCATTTTAGAAGGCTACGGCGCAACCGAAACCTCCCCCGTTGCTAGCGTTAACCTGCCCGATCATTTGGATGTACGCTACTGGAAAGTGCAACTCGGCGGCAAAGAAGGCACAGTTGGCATGCCCTTACCCGGCACGAGCTTCCGCATTGTTGACCCCGTAACGCTGGAAAACTTACCTACTGGCACAGACGGTCTGATTCTTATCGGCGGCCCTCAAGTCATGAAAGGCTATTTACACAACCCCGAAAAAACCGCGCAAACCATTGCCACCATTGACGGGCAACGCTGGTACAAAACGGGCGACAAAGGGCATGTCGACGAAGACGGCTTTCTTACCATTGTTGACCGCTATTCGCGCTTTGCCAAATTGGGCGGCGAAATGGTCAGTTTGTCAGCGGTAGAACAACAAGTACGGCAAATCCTCAACCAGCCTGAACTGGAATTAGTTGCGGTCAATTTACCCGATGACAAAAAAGGCGAGAAAATCGTCCTCCTGTTAACCGGGACTTACGACGAAGCGGCGGTAAAACGCCAATTACTCGATGGCGGCATGAACCCATTGATGATTCCCGCCACTATTCGCAGCTTGGCAGAAATCCCCAAACTCGGCAGCGGCAAAACCGACTTCGGCACCGCGAAAAAAGTCGCCGAAGGGTTGTAATCAGCTCAGAAAAGAGAGGCATTATCCGTGCCTCTTATTTTCTTACTCCACCCATAAGCACTTTCCCGCTGATTTGGTAATCGCCGCTAACCGTTCG
>CAZJDN010000113.1:0-6862 GCA_964544775.1 uncultured Thiothrix sp. | reverse complement strand
GTGCGTTGCCTACGGGATTTAGCAGGCAACGAGCGCGTCAGTTTAGGGCAGTGGCAGCACTAATGCGCTGACACACTGTCATCCCGCCAGAAAATGCGCGGTAAAAACTCCCCAATATCCAGCTTGCCTGCATCCGTTGCCGAAGTATTGCTGTTATCCACCAAGGGTAGATTCATCTTACCGACACGGATTTCGACGTACTGATTTTGGCAGTCCGTCGCTGTGCAAGCCGTACCGTCAGCCGCCGCTGGGCTATGGAAGACAATTTGTGCCGCATCAAGGATTTCATTCACCCCCGCAATCACAGAACGGTCTTTACTGCCATCCCCGCTACGATCAAGGTTAGCCACTGCACTACCACTCAACAGGTCTAACACGTAAGCACGCGCACTGTTAGGTGGAGCTTCGCACGGGTCAGTACTTGTACCTGCGGCTGAAGAAAAGCTGGTAAAGACCACTTTATTCAATACCGTCACCGCCGGGGCAAGTACCTTTTCCCCCAAATTAGGTAGATCGTAATACCACCCATTGAGCGTTGTATCCGTTAACAGCGTTTTCCCCGCGCCAATTTTCGCCGTGTTATCACTGCCATCGGCATTGGTTAAGCTGACCAGTTTCGCGTCTTCTGTCATCGGGAAAATACTGGTATCCGGTGCTTTGGCGTAAGGGTTACGGTCAATCATGACATAGAAACGGTCATCGCCTTGGTTCAAAGGGCGTGTGCGATAACCGCTGCCAATCGCCAACGTCATAACCGTTTTACCGCCGACTGTCATGAGTGCAACATCCGGCTCATAGAAAAACATGCGTTTATTCAATCCCGTTCCACCCAAAGTTGCAAACTCGCTCAAACGCGCTTTGGTATAGTTGTAAAGCGTATCCGCCCCAGTGGGTAAACCATCGCCAACATCCACATCCATATCCACCCGCCAGACATGCCCCCCCGTATCCGCGAAATACAAGCGGTCTAACGCGCCATTACGATCCATATCTAGCACCCGAATATCGCCCGGAATGCTATCCAACAGTTTGCTGCTTGCACCGGAAACATTCGCTCGCAATGACCAAATCAACTCGCCCGTATCGGCACGGATAATAAATACATCACGCCCCATTGTATCCGCTGTACGGGTATAAGCTGGCGTGGTGGTATTTTCATTATTTTTTACCGGATCATAACCACCGCCGAAGATTAATACGTCCACCAATTTATTCGCGTGATTGGTTGTATTTTCAGGGCTATTAGCGGCAATACGCATTTTCGCAAGGGCTGGCTTTGACCATGTTTGACCCAACTCCGTAAAACCAGTCATGCTATTGGTAATATGCCACACCACTTTGGGCGTATTTTTATCGGTAATATCGAGCATGTAATACTCTCGTCCACCTTGACGTAAACCAAAGTAAAGGTAAGTTTTATAATCATCTGCCCCACCGATTTCCCCATCATTATTACTATCGTATTGCACACGCCAAACGTTTAAACCGCCATCAATACCTGAAACGTGTTTTTTAGGCAGGCTATTTTGGAAGAAAACATCCACATTCGCTAATAGCGTTTTAGGCATAAATGCCCATTGCTCAACGCCCGTACTGGCATCAATTGCGTGTAAATAACCTTCATTGGTATTAGCCAGAATATAGGTTGACGCACCGTAATTCACTAATTGCGGTTTCCCATTCAACATATCACCCATGTGGTGACGGGTTGTGCCATCCGGCTTTTTCCCCCGCGCAAAATCCAATAAGCTATTCCGGTAAGCATCCGTCATGCTGGCATTACCCAACAGTGTTTTAGTAATACCCGTATTGACTTTATCCAACGCATTGGCAGTATTAATTAACTCCACAGGTGAACCAATACTTGGCTCAGATAAATCCGTATAGAGTTTACGACTATCGGGTAATGGCAACAGATTTGCCGCGCCACCTTTGGTTACATCTTTTCCATCTAAAGTGTTACTCCATAAATCTTGTGCAGAATCTAGGAAAACGCCTTTACTATCGGTAGCTGCCAAACCGTTCTTATCAATTAATTTGCCTGTACTATCACGTTTAAATTTTTTCAGATTACCCGGCCATAAAGGCAGTTGACTGCGGTCAAATACGGGGATGTAAACGTATTCATCGTGCGCCAACATCGTATTATCAATCTGATAACTGGGAGAACTAAAGGAAGAAGCCGAAGCCGTTACTTTATTAATAATACTGTTAAATGCATTAATCAATGTGGTTGTATCAGAGGCATCAAAAAACCCGCCAGCGGCTAAAGTATGCCAATAGTTTAATGGGTTAAATACCGAAGCGAATAAACCTTGTTCCTCTTTATTTAACGTTGCCACTTGTTGCTGAACTTCATTTGCGGGGATAGATTGTGCAACTGATGTACCTGTTAACTGTGATTTTTTAGGTGCATTATCCAGTTGTACGCGGCGTAAAATGTCCTGAAACGCGATTTTCAAACCTGCTTCATCATTAACGGCTACCGAACCGTCCGCAACATTCGCCAAGGCTTTAAGGTAATTCGTTGCAGCAGTATCTTCTAAACCAAAACCAATCGTAAAGGTTTGAATCAATTGATCACCATCTAAACTTGGTGATTGATCGTGTTGTAACAGGTATTTGGTTAACTCCGGCCCACAAGTACCGCTTTGATAACCGTTTGGGCTATTTACACAATTACCACCGATCATACTTTTCACACTGTCCATAGACGGCGGAGAAACATTGATTCCACCAGCCCAACCGGGGTATTCAGGGCGACCATCCGACATTAAAACAATGTAATTGGATTGGCACTCGTATTCAATCGGCGATTTATAAACTGCACTACCTTCTAATTCGCCATAACAATAGGTTTGGTTGCAAATCGTCAACTCAACTTTATGCGGTGTATCTGTACAGCCATATCGTGGACAATCATTACTAGAACAATAAGGCCCCGTTGGATTTCCCGCCTCATCAACACCGTGATAAGCTACGCAACATTGGTCATTTGCTACAACATCCCAATTACAATCATCGACCAATTCTGGATGGCAACTGGATTCATCAACGATACCTGTACATTCTCCCCACTCTTTTTTACAAGTGCTTGGCGCAGTGCAATTGCTATTCGCATTCCATGCTAATGTTCCCGTATAACTAGCAGGATGTGCTGCACGCACATAGTCTGGTAAGAGTCGCCCCCAGAATACGTCTTCGCCTCGGTAATAACGCGCAGCTTCATACAAGGCATCTACAATTGGCGTATAACCTTGCGCCGACCAACTGTTAGTTACGTCTTTTAAAAACTCACGGACTGGCTGATTCTCACCTGTAGGGTTAGGTAAATTGTCTTGTCCCGGTGGAATACTTGCCTGAATGATGGACATAGCACTGCCATTGCCATCTGCGTCTAGCTCTATCGGTTTCACCGGAAAACTTACCCCATTAGCGGCAAACTCCCCATGCCCACCGTAACGCATCAAACCAATATTCAGGTTGCTAGGTGCTGCGGTCATTACCGCCGAAAAAGCACTTTGTAACATTTGCATCCGACTCTTACCATCGCGCAAACACGAGGTAATCACCGTCCCCGTTGCAGGATCAGTGCAGTTCATGCTGCCAGAGTTATCCAATACGAACAGGATATTGGGGTTTGCCGTGGTGTATTGGGAGAAATAGATGTCGGTTTCGTCCGCCATGACAGCGGTAGTCGTCAATAGTAACGTCGCTAGCCATAGCGACCAGCGGGATGTCCAAGGGGATATTTTCATGATTGTGTTCCCATGTTTAGCCAGACTTACCGTAATAGCCTCTCTCCGCCTATCTCGGTAAGTACGTCTTTAGCTCGCAGTGCTCATTAACATTATTCATTGCTGCGATACGATTTTAGCATGGCTAGTATATCGAGAACATCATGCACCATGTTAGGGAATACAAATTTCGCCGACAGAATGTCGATTTTCTCGCACGAACGGCAATGCACGAAAAACAAGCACCTTGTCAGCGGGGTAAAACCTATTCCACCAACCACGTTTGTAAGCACGCGGCAATGTCACGCACTTGCGCCGCACAAACCGAATGTGCCATTGGGTAAACGGTATACGCAGGTTGATAACCTTTCGATTTCAACAAGGCTTCGGCTTTGCGTCCTAAGATTTCCGGCACGACATCATCTTGCGTCCCGTGAAAAATGTGGATCGGTATACGGCGGTTTGCAGGGTGAATGTGGATGCTATCCGCCGTGGCAAAATACGTGGACATCGCCATTAAGCCAGCTAACGGTTCGGCATAAGTTAATGCCGCTTGGTATGCCACCGCACCACCTTGGGAAAACCCCGCTAACACAATGCGTTCACTGCGAATACCGCGTGATTTTTCGCGCTCAATCAGTTGTATCACAGCATCAGCAGAGGCTTGAAGTTGGGGTAAATCTACCTTGCGTTCCAGTGTCATTTCCAAAATGTCATACCACGCAGGCATCACGTAACCACCGTTAATCGTCACGGGTATAGCGGGTGCATGTGGAAAGATAAAGCGAATTGGTAAATGACGGGGCAAACGCAATTCCGGCACAATGGGTTCAAAATCGTGCCCATCCGCCCCCAAACCGTGTAACCAAATGACACTCGCTGTTGCCGGATTAGCAGGTTCAATTTCAACCGCAGGTAAATAAGGCATAATTATCTCGCGTTTTAATTCCTATTAGAGTGCGTGTATGCTAACAACGCACTGTTTACTGATGCAAATCATCTATAATGCCCTTTCCCTAAACAAACTGTAACGCTCATGACTCGACAATACCGTGCTGTTTCGCTGATTTCTGGCGGACTGGATTCCATGCTTGCCACCAAAGCCGTTATGGAGCAAGGCATCCATGTGGAAGGCATTAATTTCTTTACAGGCTTTTGTGTGGAAGGTCACACCCACGCGATTCGTAAACAAGCCAAAGACAAGCCCAAACGCAATAACTCCCTGTGGGTGGCGGAACAATTGGGCATCAAATTGCACATCATTGATATTGTCGATGACTACAAAGACGTGGTGTTGAACCCCAAACACGGTTACGGCGCGAACATGAACCCGTGCTTAGACTGCAAGATTTTCATGGTGAAAAAAGCCCACGAATGGATTCAAGCCAACGACTTTGATTTCATCATCACAGGCGAAGTAGTCGGGCAACGCCCCATGTCGCAACGCGCCGCCACCTTGCCCGTGGTTGCCCGTGAATCGGGCGCGGAAGATTTACTGTTACGCCCGTTATGCGCCCACAATCTGCAACCGAGCAAGCCCGAACGCGAAGGCTGGGTGGATCGGGAAAAGCTCTTCGGTTTCAGCGGACGCAGCCGCAAGCCGCAATTCGCCCTCGCTGCCCAATGGGGAATCGAAGAATACGCGCAACCTGCGGGTGGTTGCTGTTTCTTGACCGATGCCAATTACACGCACAAGTTAAAAGATTTGTGGGCGCATCGCCCTAGCCGCGATTACGAACTCGACGACATTATGCTGCTGAAAATCGGGCGACATTTACGCCCACGCCCGCATTTCAAAATGATTGTGTCGCGTGAAGAAGGCGAAACCAATTTTCTGGAAGGTTACAAAAATCAATTTACGTGGATTAAAACCGCCAGCCATTCAGGACCGTTAACCATTTTGGACGGTAAAGACATTACTGACGACGACATTGAACTTGCCGCGCAACTTTCCGCCAAATACAGCAAAGGCAGAAATGAGCAGCAAGTAGTGTGTAAAGTGGCACGCCCTAACGAGCATTTCCGCGAAATTAGCGTAACCCCGTTCCCTGACGAAATCCCCAACCAATGGCTATTGTAACCTCATGAAACGACCTCGCATTGGCATCGCGCTCGGCAGTGGTTCAGCACGCGGTTGGGCGCACATCGGCGTATTACGCGCTTTGGCAGAATTGGGCGTATACCCCGACATTGTGTGCGGTTGTTCGGCGGGTTCAATTGTGGGTGCGGCGTATGCAGCAGGGAACTTGAACGCGCTGGAAAACTGGATTTTGCAATTAAACAAACTCGAAATCATGCGTTTTTTCGAGTTTAACAGCGGTTTTAATGGCTTTGTCAGCCGCGAGAAATTACAGCAATTCTTCCACCTGCACGTTTGTGATGAAACTTTACACATCGCCAAACTGCAACGCACGTTTGCTACCGTTGCCACTAATTTAGAAACGGGGCGCGAAATATGGTTTACCAGCGGCGCAGTATTGGATGCGGTGTGGGCATCAACCGCCCTACCCGGCTTATTTACCCCGTATCAACACAATAAAACGTGGCTCGTGGACGGTGGTCTGGTTAACCCTGTACCCGTTTCATTGTGCCGTGCCTTGGGTGCGGATATTGTGATTGCGGTCAACTTAAACGGTAATGTAGCGCGGCGTTACGCCCATCACACACAAAAAGCCAAACCACCAACGACGGCAAAAACCGCGAATAAGGTGGAAACGTTTGTCGATTCGCTTACCGCTTCCATCGCGGGGCTAATGCCAGACAAGGAAAAAACTGCCCCCAGTTTAATGGATGCGATTGCCGCTTCCATCAATATCATGCAGGACAAAATCACCCGCAGTCGCATGGCAGGTGATCCACCGGAAATTTTACTTTCCCCGCGCTTGGAAGATATTGGTTTACTGGAATTCTTCCGCGCCGAAGAAAGCATTGCCGAAGGGCGTAAAACCGTCGAAAGAATGCGCGTTGAGATTCAAGAGTTACTTATACCATCCACCTAATGGCGGTGTTGCCGCAAGTCAAGCTGCGGCAATCGCCCGAAAGTGCTACAGTACGCCCCCATAATCAGCCAAATCAGATTTTAAGAGGTTTCCCTGTGCTAGTCGCTGCCAATGTCACCATGCAAT
>CAZJDN010000112.1:0-6897 GCA_964544775.1 uncultured Thiothrix sp. | reverse complement strand
CTCGTCCGGTTGCCACGCCTAAGCCAACCGCTTTACCCACCACTTCGTGGGCATCACGGAACGCTACACCTTTACGTACTAAGTAATCCGCTAAATCGGTAGCGGTAGAGAAACCTTGCATCGCGGCTTTACGCATTTTCTCTTGTTTTGGCTGGATGTGCGGCATCATGTCGGCAAAAGCACGCAAACTGCCTAATAAGGTGTCGACGGTATCAAACAGCGGTTCTTTGTCTTCTTGGTTATCTTTGTTATACGCGAGTGGTTGACCTTTCATTAGCGTCAATAGCGCGAATAAATGCCCAAAAACCCGCCCACTTTTACCGCGTACTAATTCGGGTACATCGGGGTTTTTCTTCTGCGGCATGATGGAAGAGCCTGTGCAGAACCGATCTGGTAGGCGAATAAAATCAAATTGTGCCGATGTCCAGATGATTAATTCTTCCGAAAAACGTGATAAGTGCATCATGATTAATGCCGCCGCAGCATTAAATTCGATGGCGAAATCACGATCACTAACCGCATCCAGGGAATTACGCGCAGGGCGTTCAAAACCCAGTAATTCAGCGGTGTAGTGGCGATCAATGGGGTAAGTCGTACCCGCTAGGGCGGCTGCACCCAATGGCATGACGTTCATGCGTTTACGGCAATCTTGCAGGCGTTCAAAGTCACGTTGCAGCATTTCAAACCACGCCAGCATGTGATGCCCAAAGGTAATCGGTTGTGCGACTTGTAAGTGAGTGAAACCGGGGAGAATGGTTTCAGCTTCACGTTCGGCAAGGTCGACTAAAGTGTGTTGCAAGCGACGGAGTTCGTGGCTGATGCCATCGACTTGTTCGCGCAGCCATAAGCGCACGTCGGTTGCTACTTGGTCATTGCGTGAACGCCCCGTGTGCAGTTTTTTACCTGCAATACCAATGCGGTCAGTCAGGCGAGCTTCGATGTTCATGTGAACATCTTCTAAAGAAACTTTCCACGCTAATTCGCCCTTATCAGCCATTTTTTCAATGGCATCTAATCCGCTAAGGATTTGTTCAACTTCGCTGGCGTTTAATATGCCTACTTTACCAAGCATTTGCGCATGAGCACGCGAACCTTGAATGTCGTGTTTATACAAACGTTTGTCAAAGTTAATCGATGCGGTAAATTCCTCAACGAATGCATCAGTGGATTCGCTGAAACGTCCGCCCCAAGGTTTATCCTTGGCTGAATCGTGTTGTTGTTCATTCATGGGTTAATGTCGATTTTTCATCAGGTTGCCAAAAAAAGTTGCCAGACATTAGCATATTGTGGAAGAATTAAAAATGTAACCACAAGCTACCTCTCGTCAGGTAACGGCTGCGGTTAGTATATAAGGAAATGCTCGCCCGTAGTGGCAGATCAGGGAATAACAAAAAAAATAACCTTTATAAACTGAGTCAGGTCTGAGTGATGCAACGCCCGTTGTACATCGCCTGATTGAGAGCAAACGATGCCATCATATAATGGAAAAATATTGACTTACTTGCCGAATCTGTGTGTACCTCCTGCTTTATTGCGTGCGGTATTAGCGGCTGAGTTTTTGGCAATCGTGCTTGCCTTGACCGTTGCGGCAGATTTAAGTGATTTCTTTGTCAAACTAGGGTTGCATTCCTTGTTTGTACAATGGGTTGCGCTGGCTTCTATCTTTACCTTGTGCTTTATAAGCCGTTTGCTAGGAAAAGTTTCGGTCACGCGAGCCACGACGGTGGTATTAAGCGTGGTTGCTTTGTTTACGTTGTTGGCTTCTATTCTTGGATTGGTTTTGTCCAGTGGGCAAGGCGATTTGCTCAGTAAAGTCATTGATAACGCACTGTTTATCTTTAAAAACTGGGTGATTGGTTTAGTCATCACGTTAGTTTTGTTACGTTACTTTTATATTCATAGTCAGTGGGAAGAAACCGTTGAGGCAGACTCCGCCGCTAAATATGACGCGCTGCAAGCACGGATGCGTCCGCACTTTTTATTCAACAGTCTGAATACGATTGCCCACCTTGTACACATTGATCAGAACAAGGCGGAAGCAGCGTTATTGGACTTAGCCGATATTATGCGCCTAACGCTCGACAAACGGTCGCGGATTTCACTCAAGGAAGAGTTAGATTTAACACTGGCGTATTTGCGTATGGAGGGCTTGCGTCTAGGAGAACGGCGCTTGCACGTAAAGCTGGATATGGATCGGAATAGTTTGCCGTTGGATATGGATATGCCACCGTTTTTACTACAACCCCTAGTGGAAAATGCGGTGTATCACGGCATCCAGCCACGCCAAGACGGCGGCTTACTGACGGTCAGTTTGTATGATGCAGGCAATCGTTTGGATGTCGCCGTTACTAACCCATTACCTCCCTCCGGTGTGAGCACCCATCAGAAAGGCAACCATATTGCCCAGGAAAATATGGTGAACCGTTTGCGTCTTGCTTACGGTGATCGTGCCAATCTGAAAATACAGAAAAGTACACAGCAATACCGGGTCTCATTTTCCATCCCCAAGGAGTAGAAAAATTATGACATTGAAAGTGTTAGTCGTTGATGATGAAGAGTATGCCCGTGAGCGCATCAAGGGTTTGCTTGCCAGTCAAGTGGATTACACCATTTGTGCTGAGGCCGAAAACGGGGTCGAAGCCGTCATGATGGCGGAACGTTATCTGCCGGATATTGTGTTGATGGATATTTCCATGCCCGCAATGGATGGATTAGAAGCAGCACGGCATCTGTCGGGGATGGATAGTCCGCCAGCCGTCATTTTCACCACAGCGTATGGTGAGTATGCATTAGAAGCATTTTCAACAAAAGCAACAGGGTATCTTATGAAACCGATTAGACAAGAACAATTATTACAAAGTCTGGAACAAGCCCGTACCTTGAACCGTGCCCAACGTTTGGAAGCTCTGGAAAATCGTGATGGACGTAACCTCTTAGCACGTAAGCACATTTGTGCGCGGATGCGTGGCAACCTTGAGTTGATTCCAATCGAAGATGTTGTTTACTTCCAAGCAGATCAAAAATATGTCACTGTGCGCCACAAAAAAGGCGAAGTGATTATTGAAGAATCGTTGAAATCGCTGGAAACGGATTTGGCAGACCGCTTTATCCGCATTCATCGCAATGCATTGGTTTCTAAGACCGCCATTTCTGGTTTATCTAAGTCGTCCATTGGGCGCACGCAAGTGGTTTTGGATAATGTTAAAGATCAGTTAGAAGTTAGCCGCCGTCATTTAGCGGAAGTACGTCGTTTCGTGCGTAATCGCTAATACCTTGATTTTTGAGCGCGGCAATTCCCGTCGCGCTCTTTCTCCCGCGTTACTTTATGGGCATTTTTGCGTGTATTGGTGCGCTATTTTAGTGCGTTATGCAAATTATATTCATTACTAACCTTACCCGTTGTTTGGCTTACTTGCCGTTTAGTTGCACCCTTAATTCCTTACTGGCTTAGTCTGCTATTTAATGCGCAATTGTCGACACTCGATGCAATAGTTAGCATTAAATTTTTTTGATAGTAGGGTGTTTTTTACTTTTTCTGCGAGTCAGTTGATTAAAAATGCTGCTTTATTTCAGAGGAATGCTTGTCCTCTCCTAGTGAAAGATGCTAAACGGAATGAATAGCTTAGTAATACACTCTGGTTGTTACTAGGGTGTGTTTAGCTATTTTTCAGGGAGTTTCCACAGAACCATTGCAGCTTTTGCAAATTAGTGGATAATGTCGACATTCTGTCGGGAATGTAGGTAGCCGATACAACAATAAAAGTCACGAAAGTAAATACCGTGGCGTTGATGTGTGAGGTTGTTGACCCTCTATTGGTATGTCTCTATACTCCCCGGCATTCGCAGATAGGGCTGATGCCAGCTAATGACAGGGAGCAAATGCGCAGCATACTCATCATACAAGCGATTTTGGTGCTCGCGGGAGCAGCAGTGTCTCGCTTCTACCAAGGTGATGCCGCATTGTTGCCTGCAATGTATGGCGGAGCGATTGCGCTCGCAAATACCATGCTACTTTCCCGCCGTATTGAGCACGCAGGAGAGATAGCCAAAACAAGTCCGCAGCAAAGTGTTAATGCTTTATACTTTGGTGTGGTACAACGGTTTGTATTTGTGTTAGTTGCGTTAGGGTTCGGGTTAGGTTATTTGAAACTGAATCCTGTGCCTGTACTAGGCACGTTTATGGTCGCGCAACTGGCCTATATGCTGATGGGAACCCGCCAAGCCGGGTGATTCCAGCAAAGGATTTTTTAACTTTGTGTACGGGGTGAATTGTGAGCGGAACTAATGCGCCAGCAATCTCAAATCCTGTCGAGTACATTCAGCACCATCTGACCAACTGGAGTATTGGCGTTGAACACGGTGAGCAAGTCAAGATCGTTGACTTCAGCGTATTCCACGTCGATGTCTTCTTGTTCAGTGCGCTACTCGCAGGTTTGTTTGCTTACTTTGCTTGGAAAATCGGTAAAAGTCTGAATCCTGACAAGCCTACTGGGGCACAAAATGTCATGGAAACAGTGGTTGAATTCGTCAATCAGCAAGTGAAAGATATTTTCCCTAGTGCTGACCGTCTGATTGGTCCATTGGCATTGACTATCTTTGTCTGGGTTCTGTTAATGAACTCGATGGACTTCTTGCCTGCCGACTTGTTGCCAGCTTTAGCGGGTGGTATTGCAGGTCTGTTTGGGGCTGACCCTCATCATGTTTACCTGAAAGTTGTACCGACAACCAACTTGGACACTACGTTTGGTTTGGCATTGTCTGTCTTCGCGCTGATTATTTTCTATAACATCAAGCACAAAGGCTTGGTCGGTTACATTAAACAATTCCTGTTCCATCCATTTGGCCCTTACCTGATGCCAGTGAACATCATCATGACAGCGATTGAAGAGGTGGCAAAACCTGTCAGTCTCGGTCTTCGTTTGTTTGGAAACATGTTTGCGGGCGAATTGTTGTTCCTGTTGATTGCACTGTTGGCTTTCTCTGTATGGGCAATGCCTGCACAGATTGCACTGGGTTCACTCTGGGCGATTTTCCACATGTTGGTTGTACCGTTGCAAGCATTCATCTTTATGCTGCTGACCATCGTGTATTTGGGATTGGCTAGTCAGAACGACGAACATCACTAAGGTGATGTCAGTAATACGTTTTTGGTTTTATTTTTGACTTTTAACTTTTCGGAGACTTCACAATGGATGCACAAGTTGTTGCAATGATCTATTCCTACACTGCTGTAGGCGTTGGCATTATCCTCGCGGCTGCTGGTCTGGGTTCAGCACTGGGTTGGGGTATGATCTGTTCTAAATTTATCGAAGGCATCGCACGTCAACCTGAAATGCGTGCGCAATTGACTGGTCAAATGCTGTTTACTGGTGGTTTGATGGAAGCGTTCCCAATGATCGTTTTGGGTATCTCCATGTGGTTCATCTTTGCTAACCCGTTCATCGGTGCTGCTAAAGCTGCAATGGGTGCTGGTTAATTCCCCGATTGTTAAACGTTGTTACTAACATTCGGAGGTTAACATGAACGTAACTGCAACCCTAATTGGTCAGATGATCGTCTTTTCGGTCCTGGTCTGGTTCGTCAAGAGCGTACTGTGGGAACCGATGCTGAAAGTGCTGGAAGATCGTAAAGCGCGTATCGCTGACGGTCTCGCCGCTGCCGAAAAAGGCAAGCACGAAGAAGAGTTGGCTCGCCAGAAAGCACTGGATGAACTGAAAAAAGCCAAAGCTGAAGCTGCCGAAATCGTCGCACAAGCACAAAAGCGTGCGTCTGAAATCGTTGACGAAGCTAAGAATGCTGCTGTGGAAGAAGCAGGTCGCGTAAAAGTGGCTGCTCAAGCAGACATCGAGCAGGAAGTTTCCCGCGCTCGTGAAAGTTTGCGTTCACAAGTGTCTGCGCTGGCGATTGCTGGGGCTGAGAAAATTCTTGGTCGTGAAGTGGATGCCAAAGCTCACGCTAAAGCATTGGATGAATTGGCTGCGCAAATTTAAGGTGGTGAACCATGTCTGAATTGACAACCGCTGCCCGTCCTTACGCTAAAGCAGTGTTTGAGATGGCGCAGGAAGCCGGGAAACTGACTGAATGGTCAGCGCAACTGGCAGCCATGTCTGCGGTCGTCGCGGCTGAAGGTTCATCTGCCTTGTTGGCTCATCCTCGTATGACCAAAGAACAGAAGGCTGCTATTTTCGCCGAGATTGCAGGTGATGCACTCGACGATCAAGGTCGCAATCTGCTCAAGGCACTGGCGGAAAATGACCGTTTCGTATTGTTACCTGAAATTTCGGTTCTCTTCGAGCAATTGAAGGCAGAAGCGGAAGGTGCAATCGAGGCGGAAGTTACCTCTGCACAGGAACTGAGTGATGACCAGCAGCAGACCATTGCTGCGGCACTCCAAAAACGCTTGGGACGTGAGATTAAGCTCGTTACTAAGGTAGACCCAACCCTGATGGGCGGCGCGGTGATTCGTGCGGGTGACTTGGTAATCGACGGCTCAATCCAGAGCAGGCTGAAAGATATGAAGGCGGCGTTGGCGCGTTAAGCCCAGCCGATAGATTGAGGAATAGCATATGCAACTTAACCCAACTGAAATCAGTGACCTGATTAAAAAGCGCATCAGCAGCTTTGAATCCGGTGCTGAAGCTCGCACTGAGGGTACAGTTGTCTCCGTAACGGATGGTATCGTTCGCCTGCACGGTCTGGGCGATGTAATGTCCGGCGAGATGATTGAATTCTCCAACGGTTCTTACGGTCTGGCTTTGAACTTAGAACGTGATTCCGTCGGTGCGGTTGTTCTCGGTGATTACAAAGGTATCACTGAAGGCGACACTGTAAAATGTACTGGTCGTATTTTGGAAGTGCCACACGGTCGTGGTTTGCTGGGTCGCGTTGTTGACGCGC
>CAZJDN010000111.1:0-6945 GCA_964544775.1 uncultured Thiothrix sp. | reverse complement strand
TACCGATTGATGTGATTAATGGTTCGCCATTACTGCGCGAGTGGGTGGATGATGCGAATGCCACGCCAGCGGATTTGGATGCATTGACTTGCCCCGACGAACAGGCTTGGGCAGCAACGCGCCAGCCATTTTTGCTGTATTAAACCCTCGCGCCCATTTGATCGGTTGCAAACTGCCGCCGATCTAGGGCACGGTCTGAAAAACATCACCTTTACTGCTATACATCTTACACCTCCTTGTTAGCGTAAAAGTGTCGCAATGAAAACCCGCTTGCTGTCTCTGCTGTGCCTTGTGTGTTGCTTGCCTTTGCCAACCAACGCCAGTGATGTTTACCCCAGCGTGACAATGGAAGGAACATGCGCACAACTACTGGCGAGTATCGAAGGCAAAACGCCGAATGCCGCAGGTACGTTTTTGCTTTACCGTGCGTTGATTGACGGCAAAACTACACGTTATAACCACGCACTGCTTGCCGCCGGATACAACCATACCCTAACGCCAACCGACGCAAACAGCACATTCATGGTGAAACAAACCGTTACGCAATGCCTAAATGACGCGCACAACACCCATTACCATACGCTAACGAATGCTGTTTTAGCCCAACGGCTGGCGACAGTTTACCCTCAAAGTACGCCGCAATTGGATTTCAACACGCCACTTATTTCCCCTGATCCACAACGTTTTGCCGAGGAAAACGCTGTCGTTGGCATGGGTAAAAATAAATGCGCCATTGTTTTGCAACGCACCCGTTCAACCTTGGGTGAAGCGGTGTTCCATACGTGGTTGAATGCATACTTACACCCTCAAAACAGCAGCAATACCCCACTTGCCAGCAGCGACGCTGCCTATCAGCAAACGCTTGCCGTATGTCGGGAAAACCCCGATTTGTCTTTCGCGGCTGCGGTATTAACCGTGAGTACACGCTACGCAGTAAAGTAAAGACAGCTCGTAGGTTTATGCTTGCTGCTCCTAGCCAGAACCTCTAAGCTAGGCGCATAGCTAATTATAAAAATAACTGTGCTTTGCGAGGGAACACAATGTCCACAGGCAAAAACCGCTGGCTTAATGCTAGCCCGGGCGTGATTAACCCCAGTTTTTTCACGCGCTACATTTTACTGATCTTGTCGGTGTTACTTGGCATTGGTTTTATTGTGGTACTGTTTTACAGTTATCAGCAAAATCAACGCTTAAATGAAGACCTTGCAGTACGCGAAACCAGTTTATTTGCCCAATCGATTGAACAATTTCGTACCTTTTACGTTGAGCACATTATTCCCCCGGTACAAGCGCATGGAATGGCAGTCAGCCATGACCCACAAGTGCAAGATGCCATTCCTACCCCGCAGCAACTTATTTCCCAGATCACCAGTCTGTTTTCACAGCAAGCCAATTCACACTACCAAATCCGTACTTATAGCGATTACCCGTTTCCGTGGAATCCAAAAGCGGGGGCTCAAGATGATTTTGAACGTTGGGCATTAAAAGAGTTAAGCAAACACCCCGAAAAAGCGGTCTGGCGGTTTGAAGAAGATGCCAATGGGCATAAGCAATTACGTTACGCCAAACCGGATCGTATGCTTGCAAGCTGTATTACCTGCCACCAAACTTACCCCGGCACGGTGAAAACCGATTGGAAAGTAGGTGATTTAGCCGGAGTCACCGCAATTACCCACAATTTAGATGATACTGACACCGCGATTACCCACAGCATGGCGAAATCGTTCACCTTGGTATTCTTATTAGGTGTTTCCGGTTTGATTATTTTGGCGGTGGCATTGCGCGATTTGCAGCGTTCTTTACAAGCTGCGTGCACTGCGACAGCAGAAGCTCACCAAGCCAACCAAAAGTTAGCGCAAGGCATTAAAGAGCGGGAAAACCTCATGAATGAACTCGCTACCGCCCGTGATGCCGCCCTAGAATCCACGCGCCTGAAGTCCGAGTTTCTCGCCAATATGAGTCATGAAATCCGTACCCCCATGAACGGCGTAATCAGCATGACACAACTGTTACTGGACACGCCACTGGATCAGGATCAACGCGATTTAGCCCAAATTGTGCGTCACAGCGGGGAAACGTTACTGCAAATAATCAACGACATACTGGATTTATCCCGCATTGAGGCTGGCAAACTAAACCTTTACCAAGGGCATTTTAACCTGCTGAATACTGTGCAAAGCGTTTTCAAACTATTGGCAGAATCCGCGCAACAAAAAGGCTTGGCATTTCATTACACCATCGATGCCACTGTTCCTGAAATGCTCATTAGCGACTTTGTACGTTTACGCCAAATCTTGCTCAATTTACTCAGTAATGCGATTAAATTTACCAACGACGGTGCTGTCAGCTTGCATATTGGGGTACAAGAAACGCGCATGCATTCCCTGCTATTACGCTTTGAAGTCCACGATACAGGCTGTGGTATTAGCGCGGATAACTTGCCGAAACTGTTTTCCGCTTTTATGCAATTGGATGGTTCTAGCACCCGCCAATACGGTGGCACGGGGTTAGGTCTAGCCATTAGTAAACAACTGGCGCATTTGTTGGGCGGTGAAATGGGAGTAGAAAGTACACTGGGTAAGGGTTCACTGTTTTGGTTTACCATCGAAGCACAAACCATCAACATGCCGGATCACACGTTGATGACCCCAACAGGCAAAGGCACAAATACCCTCGCCCGCCCATTAATCTCAGACGAACCACCGCGCCAAACCCGTTTACCGCGCATTTTGTTGGTCGAAGACCATCTGGTAAATCAAAAAGTCGCCTTAACCTTGCTAAAGAAACTCGGTTTCACCAACGTTGATTGTGCCACCAACGGGCGTGAAGCCCTGCGCCTTGTGCAAGAACAACACTACAATCTGGTACTGATGGATTGCCAAATGCCCGTCATGGATGGTTACGAAACCACCCGCGAAATCCGCAAACTCGACGGTGCGCAATACCGCGACCTCCCCATTCTCGCGCTAACCGCCCACGCCATGAAAGGCGACGATGAAAAGTGCTACGCCGCAGGCATGGATGCTTACCTCAGTAAACCAATTACGCTTGCCACCCTACAACATCAAATTAATCAGTGGCTGCGCCCAAGTTAACGCACCTAGATGATAGTTTGATGAAAAAACATGCTAACCAGACTGAGAAATGATTACGCACTAACACTTAAATTCACTAATTAAACAAAGGTTATGCACTGTAAAAGTGCAACTACCGTTTACGTGTGTCTTTAATGGCTTTTGATCTTGCGCGGTGTAAAGCGGGAATACCTTGTGAAAAAGGCTTCAGTCTGCATCCCTGCATGATAAGAAACACGCGAGAGGTAGCCAATACCCTGAAAATAGAGCAAAAAAATGGGGCGAAACAATCGCCCCAAACCGCTAGGAGGAAAATGGACTGGTTGCCCAGCCCGATTTAATAGTAACCTAATTTTGCACTGCCGCAAAATATTTTTGCGTCGCAACATGACCATCTTGTGAAATAGAGAGATTAACGGTGAGGGCAAGCAAATTTTTTCTATCAACCGCAGGTCATGCCATAACACTGCAAGCAATAATTACCATGAGTAAAATCCATCCAGTATCGCATTAGATTAATTTTCAAACAAAATACGCACGGTTTCGTCTAAAGCAATCCCGCCCAGAACATGCGATAATCGGACGTTTTAGCCTTAAGCCAAAACGTTTGTGAGCGAAACAATCACTGCATCCCAACCCGCCCCCTTTTCCATTGCCTTGTCGGTTGAAAGCGACTTCGCCCACTTGCGCGATGCACCGAATGTACTTGCCGCACTGGGTTTTGCGAATAAAGCCGCCAGCTTGGACGCTACCCGCCCGATTTTTAACGTCGGTTTACCGTTATTGGCGGGAACAGCACGCACCGAATGCTGGCTAAGCCCCCTGCCCGTGCGTTACGGCAAATTTGCCAGCATTACTTACAGTGAAAACGGCACGGTGTTATTCGGGCATTTGTTGTTGGAAGAAGCGGATTTTCCCGATTTCCGCACGGCAAGTTTTACCGCCTACCAACACGTATTTGAGCTATTGCAACACGCAGGCTACCCGTATTTGCTGCGCATGTGGAACTACTTCCCCGCTATTACGCAACAACAAGGCGAACTCAACCGTTACCAAACCTTTTGTTTAGGGCGACAAGATGCCCTCAATCAATACGGTAATTTCGATTATTCACCCCCTGCGGCAACTGCCATTGGCACGCAAAACGCAGGGCTGCAAGTGTATTTCATCGCCGCAAAACACGCGGGAATGCAATTGGAAAATCCGCGTCAAACCAGCGCGTTTCTTTACCCGCGTCAATACGGCCCCGTTAGCCCTGCCTTCTCACGAGCAACCGTCAAGGGGTGGGAAAATAGCACACACGTTTACATTTCAGGCACAACCAGCATTGTCGGGCATGAAACCTTGCACATTGGTAATCCGCAAGCCCAATTGGACGAAACCCTGTACAACTTGGAAGCCTTATTGCAACACGGTGCGGCAACCTTAAGCACGGTAGGCAACGTGCGTGAATTGTTACAGTTGAAAGTGTATATCCACGATTCCGCGTTGTTTCCGCAGCTTAAAACCCGCTTGGATGCCTATTTGGCAGGCAGCAATACCCACGTCATGTACTTGCACGGCGATGTTTGCCGCCCCGAATTAATGGTGGAAATGGAAGGAATCTATGCCTGAATTACCCGAAGTCGAAACCACCCGCCGAGGCATTGAGCCATTCGTGCAGGGGCAAATCATTACTGCCGTACACATTCGACAAGCACAACTACGCTGGATCATTCCACCTGAAATACAAGAGCTTGCGGGGCAAACCGTTACCCATTTAACCCGACGCGGCAAATACATCCTCCTGCACACCGCGAAAGGCACTGCCCTGATTCATTTAGGCATGTCCGGCAGTTTACGCATTGTGGATGCGGCGTTAGAAGCGCGTAAACACGATCATTTCGATTTGCTGTTGGCGGATGGTAAGGCAGTACGTTATTACGACCCGCGTCGCTTTGGCGCGTTACTGTGGACAACGACCGATCCACAGCAACACGCTTTATTACGCGATTTAGGTCCTGAACCGCTGAGTGATGATTTCAGCGGTGAACACCTGTTTCAACACTCACGCACGCGTAAAATTAGTGTGAAAGCGTTCATCATGAACGCGCACATCGTTGTCGGCGTGGGTAATATCTATGCCAACGAAGCGTTGTTCCTCGCCGGGATAGACCCACGTCGGGCTGCGGGGCGCGTAGCCCACGAACGCTTCCTGAAATTGGCGGAGTGTATCCGCGAGGTTTTGACCTACGCCATTGAACGCGGGGGAACAACCTTGCGCGATTTTGTACGTGAAGATGGGTCGCCGGGGTATTTTCAACTGGAGTTGAAGGTTTACGACCGACGGGATCAACCTTGTACTGTCTGCCAAACGCCCATTCGACAAATTACCCAAGGGCAGCGTTCCACTTGGTTCTGCCCCTGCTGTCAACGCTGAATCCTTGCTACACGCTGGGTTGCTGCACGTAGCCGAAGCATCGCCTTGCGGCTTGCCTCTGAGTCACTGATGTCGCGCACTCCTGATACTCATGTCCGCTTCTTCCAGAATGCCGTTTGCCATTAGCTCACGTAACAATTGCTTACGCACGCCTTTGGTTACGCCAATTTCCATGCCGATACGATAAAAAATAAAAGCAGGCACACCAATAATTGCCACGCCTAACAGAAAATACAGGATAGAATCCATGTCCAACATAATGTAAGCCCCTATGTTTATCACTTTGTTGTGTGGGTAAACCTTTAATTGACAATAGTATATGAAGAAGCTGAACAGGAAATTTACCGTCGCCCCCATGCTGGATTGGACAGATCGCCATTGCCGCTATTTTCACCGCCTACTCAGTAAGAACGCACTGCTGTACACGGAAATGGTCACAACAGGCGCGATATTACACGGCGATAGAGCGCGGCATTTAGGCTTTAATCGCGAGGAACACCCCGTCGCCTTGCAAGTAGGCGGCAGTGACCCGCACGAACTCGCAGAATGCGCTCGCATTGCGCAAGATTACGGCTATGACGAAATCAACATTAATGTCGGCTGCCCCAGTGAACGGGTGCAAAAAGGCGCGTTTGGGGCTTGTTTAATGGCAGAACCGCAACTCATTGCCGATTGCGTCGCAGCCATGCAAACGGCAGTAAGCATTCCTGTCACCGTCAAAAACCGCATTGGCATTGACGATCAGGAAGACTACCCCAGCCTACGGCATTTCGTGCATACCGTTGCCCAAGCAGGTTGCGAAACCTTCATTGTTCATGCACGCAAAGCCTGGTTGAAAGGCTTAAGCCCTAAAGAAAACCGTGAAATTCCCCCGCTGCGTTACGAATTGGTTTACCAACTCAAACAGGAATTCCCCCACCTCGAAATTATCATTAATGGTGGCATTACCACGCTAGAACAATGTCAACAGCATTTACAACACGTTGATGGCGTAATGGTGGGGCGTGAGGCTTACCATAACCCGTGGTTACTCGCGCAAGTTGACCCGCTGCTGTATGGCACACCCGCCCCTTTTCAAACGCAGAAAGCGGTTATCGAAACGCTATTGACGTATGTGCAAACACAACGCGATGCGGGTGTACCGTTAGGTCACATGAGCCGCCATATCCTCGGTTTATTCCAAGGAATACCCGGTGCGCGGGGCTGGCGACGCTACATTAGCGAGAACGCGCACAAACCAAATGCAGGAAGCGAAATTTTATTACAAGCTATGCAAAAAATTGCTTGACTCATACACGCCTTTACTGAATAATACGCGCCTCAAGCAGTTCCCCGATAGCTCAGTCGGTAGAGCAAATGACTGTTAATCATTGGGTCGGCGGTTCGAGTCCGTCTCGGGGAGCCAATGAATTCAAAGGGTTGCATCCTAACAGATGCAGCCCTTTTTCATTT
>CAZJDN010000110.1:1181-7014 GCA_964544775.1 uncultured Thiothrix sp. | reverse complement strand
CACGTTCAGCGGTGCGATCCATTAACTCATCAAAGTGCGCAATACCGCTGGCAGCGCGGGTTTTCAACGGTCCTGGGGACAATGCATGGACGGAAATACCTTTCGGGCCTAATTCCACCGCTGCGTAACGGGTTGCCATTTCCAAGGCGGCTTTAACAGGCCCCATCAGGTTGTAATTTTCCACGACTTTTTCACCGCCGTAGAAGGTAACAGCCATACACGTACCACCTTCGCTCATTAACGGTTCGGCGTAGCGAATCATGCGCAAAAATGAATGCACGGAAACGTCCATTGCCATGCTGAAACCTTCACGCGACGAATCAATCACACGCCCGTGCAGGTCATCTTTCGGGCAGAACGCAATCGAATGTACCAGAATGTCCAAACCGCCCCATTGTTCTTGCACACGGTTAAAGACGTTTTCCAGTTCATCATCGTTTTGTACGTCTAACTGCTCAATGATGGGTGAATGGATGGATTCGGCTAACGGGCGAACAAACTTTTCCGCTTTTTGGTTCAAGTAAGTGATAGCCACTTGTGCGCCCAAGGTATGAAAGGCTTTTGCACAACCCCAAGCAATCGACTGTTCGTTAGCGACACCAACGATTAAGGCGCGTTTCCCTTCTAATGAAAACATGCTAGTTCTCCGTTATTTTATGTTTGTAGAGGTTTGTTTGTAATGTTGCTATGCAGCAATTATTTTTATCATAACAGCTTTATTCTGCGATGCAGCATGGATATTTATCAAGTTTTCATGACAATTGGTTAGATTTTGTAACCACGAAAGTCTGATTCTCAGAAAATCAATGTGTTGTGTCGAACAACAGGGTTTCATGCATTTAGCCCTCGCCCAACCGATGATTTGGCGCGAATACAGGTTGCTGCCCAACTACTTTTTACCCTGTGCAGTTTCCCTATCTATCTGCTTTAATGGGCATATTAAAAACCACCTACCGAGCTTGCCGTGCAAATCCGCCAACACACGATTTTTCCCGCCGCTTTCCCCGAATCATGGGCATCCGACTGGGGCGAAGACGAATACGGCTTGTGGATGGGTTTCACCTACAAAGGCGTGCGCCATGATTTCCGCTGGATAGAACCGGGAACATTCACGATGGGTTCACCAAAGAATGAGCCGGGAAGGTATAACAATGAAACCCAACACCAAGTTACCCTGACGCGAGGCTTCTGGTTGGCAGAAACCACCGTGACCCAAGCCCTGTGGGAGGTGGTGATGGGTGATGATCCCAGTTCATTCAAAGGGGCAAACCGTCCGGTTGAACAAGTCAGTTGGGACGATACCCAGCGTTTCATCGCCAAAATGAACGGGATGAAACCGGAGCTGCAAATGTGCCTACCCACCGAAGCGCAATGGGAATATTGCTGCCGGGCGGGGACGACAACCGCTTTCCATTTCGGCGGCAAGAATGACCTGAATCTCGAACGGGTCAACTATTCCGGCAAGTGGGATAATTATGATGCTAATGGCGAAACCAAAACCGTCAAAAGCTATGCACCCAATGATTGGGGCTTTTACGAAATGCACGGTAATGTGTGGGAATGGTGTCAGGACTGGTACGGCGACTATCCGGCACAGTCGGTAGTCGACCCGAAGGGCGCGGAAACAGGCGCTAACCGCGTGTTGCGCGGTGGCTCTTGGTTCAACGTCGGCTGGGTTTGCCGTTCTGCTTTTCGCTACTACTACGTTCCGGGTAATCGCAGCCACAACATTGGTTTTCGCCTTGCCCTAGGTCACAGAGCAGTCCAGTCAGGGCAGTAGCCAGCCAGTAGCCGATTGGCAGCCACGCGGCGGGAGCGCGTGGGGGACAAGCGGGGGATGGCTGGCGGGTGTGTCAGGTTTTTTAACAAGTGTAAGGTGTACGCAATGAGTGATAAATATTTGGTTGAGTATCAACTGGAAGATGGTTCTACCATCCTGATCGAGTCCGAAGATAAGCACGGGATTGAGCGGATTAGCGACAAAGACAATACCAGCAAGGCATCAGAAAAGTTTGAGTCAGCAATGGCACACATCAAACCCGTTGCCAAAGCCCTGTTTGGTGCGTTTGAGGAATTCAACAACCCGCAGGAAATCCAGTTGGAATTCGGGGTAAAGTTTTCCGCCAAAGCCGGGGTAATCTTTGCGTCGGCGGATAGTGAAGCGACATTCAAAGTATCGCTCAAGTGGCAAAATAAATGAGGTTCGAGGCATGAGCGAAAGTGACAAACAGCTCTCCAAGGCGTTGGTGCGAATCTATTATCAGGATAAACAGGACGATAGGTTTGCTGGTTGCGCTATTCGTTTGAGTAGCCAATTTGTTGTCACTTGCGCCCATGTCCTACAAACGGCAATCGGTTCGGGCAGAAAGCTGGAAACTGGGTTAGTTTTTGCCGCGTTCCTACCGCACCACCCCAAGGAAACAAGGCAACCAAAGCTAAAACTGCTGGCGTTTTTTCCTGCACTGGAAGGTGAAGTCGGTTCTGAGGACATTGACGATGTGGCTTTGCTGGAAATTCAGGGTGGTGAACCTGATGAGCCGCTTAGCGTTTCCTGCCCTCTCAAATACGCTGAGGATGGTGATGTTTTTACGGTCAAAAGTTCGGTCGGGTCTGATGTCGCAGGGGCAAAATGTGGTGGTGTGTTTGGTGCAGGATGGTTGCATCTAAAATTAGTAAACAATGCACAGGTTGTTGAGCCGGGGGATAGTGGCTCACCCGTATGGAATGACACAAAACAAGCCATAACGGCTATGTTGGTGGCGCGAAAAAAACAAAAAGAGCTTTGTTACGCCATACCCATGTACAAAGTTATTCAGGCTTTTCCTGAATACTTGGTTCAGCAAACGGTGGTATCGGATGCACTTGTGCTTGAAGACTTGGGTTATCTGGAAGAGATGAAACAAGACATCTTGTCTGCCTTGAAACAGAGCGATGCGTTCCGTGAGCAAGTATTGATTTGGTGTAAATTAGGTACAACAACCAGTGATGGGGAAATCCTCTCGGATTTTGTCTCGCGCTGTGAACGTGGTGATTTTGTTGCGTTGGTCATGTCACTGCGTTCAGCATTCGACCGTGCCATGCCCCGTCTTGAAAAGAATGACCATCTTGGACGGAAAAATCTATTGAATGCTGCTCGTGATCTTGTCTCCAAGCTAGTCGTGTTTACCATCAAACAAAGTGCCATTATTCACTACAAAAATGCCAAGCATAAAGACGTAAAGTTTTTGCCCAAGATGGCGGGGTCAGTTGCCGCTGGCGTGGCTGCAAGAACGCTAAGTACACGGATTAAGTTTTTGGGGCATCAGCAGGGTTGTTTTGATGGGGATAATTACCTTGCATTGGAGTCTGGTTTTAGTGTGCAAGAAAAGCAAGGTGCAAATAATACCGTTGATTTGCTGCTAAAGAAGTTGGGTGAAAAGTTAGTTCCCCACGCCAAGCGGGACTTTAGTATTGGTACTGAGAAAACTGACCTGATAAACAGGATTAACGCCAAGATACAACGTGCTAAAACGGATAAAGACCCAAAATACAGCCGTAAATACTTTTTTATTTTACCGCTAGATTGTGAAGAGCCATCAGCAACGCATCAAAATGTCATTCAGCAGCTCACTGAAAAAATTAGGGATGTAACCTTTTTTTATATCACCAGTAAATATGCCCATGATGTGCTGACAACGGATGACTATGCCATTGATGAAGTGTTGATTGAATTTTTTACCACCCTAAGTGAATACCCTGAGCCATGAACAGTAACTTATTAACGAAAATCACTGCCGATATAGCCAAGCTGGACAAACTGGGTAATGGTGGCACATTAAAGCTGCCAACTTACGGTTCATGGTCAGCATCAGTACACCAGTTTGATACGGACAGTATCAATGTACTGAAAACGGCATTAGCAGCCCGTCGCCCGGTATTGTTGCGCGGCGATCCGGGAACGGGAAAAAGCCAGTTAGCTCATGCGGCAGCAGTGGCATTGAATCGCCTGTTTGTTTATGAGGTGGTGAATTCGCACACCGAAGGTCAAGACTTGCTGTGGAAGTTTGATGCAGTTGGGCGTTTGGCGGAGGCACAAGCCTTACAAAGCGGTGAGCGTGAGGAAGAACGCAGAAAAGTGTTAGATACCAAACGCTACATATCACCCGGAGTCTTGTGGTGGGCATTGTGTTGGGAAACGGCTTTGGACACGTACACCAATAGCCGCTATCAATTGGTTCGCCCGGAAAAGCCGGAAGGTTGGCAACAAGCCGCCGATGGTAGCGTCATCCTGATTGACGAGATCGACAAAGCCAATGCCGAATTGCCTAATAGCCTGTTGGAAATTTTGGGGAATAACGCCATTGAAATCCCTTGGTTGGGGCAAACCATTGGTGGCAAAGAGAGTGTGCCGCCGCTAGTTATTATCACAACGAATGAAGAGCGTGAGTTGCCACCCGCCTTTGTGCGGCGTTGTTTGGTGCTGAACCTTAACTTGCCTGCAAATGAGGGTGAGTTGATTGAGTTGTTGATGCAGCGCGGTAAGCTGCATTTTGGGGATGCTTGCGCCGAGGAAGTACGTCGTATTGCAGCGCAACAGTTGGTAAAAGACCGTTATCTGGCGCAAGAAAAGGGGGTAACACCGCCGGGGCAGGCAGAATACCTAGATATGCTGCGAGCCTTGTCGGTATTGGGTAATACGACAGAAAAACAGTTAGCAATGCTCAGCCAGATCAACAAATTTGTACTGCGGAAATACCCGGTGATGTATGACGAATGACGGTCAGGGCAAAAACGGATTTGGTCGTGCCGACTTGTTGTGGGGTATGTTTGCTGTTGACATAGACCAACAAGCGCGGGACAAACTCGCGTTATCATTGGGTTTTGAAATCGAAAAACTTCCAATGGTGGATGAGCCAACCGTCAGCAAAATACCTATTCAAGACACGGCTGGGAGTGAAAATACTAACCTGAAAGTGGGAACAGAGAACCAACCGCCAATCAATAATGCATCCCGCTCAACCACCGCATCGTATTACCGTATCACAAGCCGTCATGTTGACAGTCTGCAAGACGGTTCAGAAACTGATGATCTGAGCTTGCCGCCTGATTGGTTCGTCCAAGCGAAGCCCACCATTTTGGATGAAACACAAACCCGCATTCCTGCCTGCCATCGGGTTATTCCCCTGCACACAGAGTTGACCCGCTGGTCACGTCTTGAACCTTTCCTGAAAAAAATATTGGGTGCAAATATCGCCGGGATGCAAGTGGATGCATCGCAGTTAGTCAGGCAGGTTGCCACGGGGCAGTCCATCCGCCGCATCCCACGCAAACTGCGCCCTAGCTGGTCAGAAAGAATACGGGTGCTGATTGATATTAACGATGACAATTTCCCGTACCGCAGTGATTTCCTGCACTTGCGTGACAAGTTTGTGCAGGTAAGGGGAACGGATGGGTTGGAGCTGCAATACATCCACGATGAGCCGGGGGGTTACATTGTGCGTTATGAACAGTACCGCGAATGCCTTGAACCGTGGTCAGTGCCTGACAAAAATACCCCGTTGTTGATCCTGAGTGATTTGGGTATGCAATCCCGTTCACCTGCTGCCCTGTATACTTGGTTGGTGTTTGGTCAGTTGTTGAATGTGCAAGGTATCCGCCCGTTGGTGTTGATGCCAGTTGCCGAGCGGGACATTGATAAAAGGTTATTGCGTTATTTTGATTGCTTTGTCTGGGATGGCAGCAGCGAACTGAAGCGTGTGAAAGGTGCTTATCAAGCAGAGGCAGATAAACGTAACCACGAAGAAAGCATTACCGCCTTGCTGGGTTATTTCTTTGCGGCATTACGGGTTGATGT
>CAZJDN010000110.1:0-1081 GCA_964544775.1 uncultured Thiothrix sp. | reverse complement strand
AGCCGTTTGATATAGGGCATGAAACCGCTATCTGGCGACATCGTGATACGGTACATGCGGGGGATGAATGGGGTTGGCAAGCCAATAGCCGTGAAGCATACCAAGAAGATGCGGTGAAACTACTGCAACAACTAGACCCGAAAAAGCGGGAGCAATTGGTAGCGTTGATCGGGCGTTATCATGCCCTGTTACCGGATGAGTTGTACTTTGAGGCTATGTATAACTTGATGTTACTGGCGGGGCTGGATGAATCGGGTGAACTCGCAGGTATGCTGCCTACGGAGGTTTGGCAGGAAACCGAGCGTTACCTGCAAGATTTGGTAAAAACTTACGCGGTACATCCTGAGCATCACTTACTCGATGGTTGGGTCAAACGGCATCTGGTGCGTAATCAAGCCAAAGGTTTACGGGGGCAATACGATTATTGGCTAGCTTTCATGGCTTATTCCCATCTGCACCAAGAACAACGTGAAGGCAAAGCCGAAATGGCTTACCCGGACTTTCTGACACCAGAGGAAATTGCCGAAATTTCCCGTTACATCAACCATGCAAAAGCCTTCCGGCGTTACCAGCTAAAACAACAGGGCGAAAAACTGATGTTGGTACGGCAAGACGCTGTGGGCAAGGCAAAACAGGCAGCGGATGACTGGGGTAAAAGTACGGTTTCCGGTGCTTTGCTGTTAAATCTGTCTTTGAATGATGAGCGTATTTTTCACCTGCATACTGATCGTCACGGCAACCGGAAGCTGGTCAGCCTGAATCTGGACAAGATCAAAGACGGTTTTAATTTCCCCACCAATGGCAAACACGCATTCCAGATTGGTCAGGAACGCTTCACGGTTGATGTCAGCACCGCCCAACAGCAAAAAGAACCGTGGATGACATTCATCGCCAGCGGCAGTGACGGCTTATACGCCGAATCACAAACCAACGCAGGCGATATTTACCGCTGGTACTGGCATCCCCCAGAGTGGAGCCGCGACAAGGGTATCCTGCCAGGAGTATGGTATGGCAGCAAACAATTAGACAAAGCACAACGCGATACCTACGGCTTTTACACCGACATCACCATCGCCGGAAT
>CAZJDN010000109.1:1465-7031 GCA_964544775.1 uncultured Thiothrix sp. | reverse complement strand
TTGAATGCAGGTACAAACTGCGGCTCGTGCATTCCCGAATTGAAAACGTTTTTGGCATAAAGAAAAAAGTGCGAAAAAAACCGATGAAATGCTTGACGCTTAGCGGTCTGATCAGTATAGTTCGCGCTCTCAAGTGATGAATGACTTTAAATACTGCTTCATTCCTCATTACGTCGGAGTATAGCGCAGCCTGGTAGCGCACCTGTTTTGGGTACAGGTGGTCGGGGGTTCAAATCCCTCTACTCCGACCATTTCATATTTATCTCCTACTTGCGCCCGTAGCTCAACGGATAGAGCAACGGCCTTCTAAGCCGTAGGTTGCAGGTTCGAGCCCTGCCGGGCGTGCCATATCAAGTCCCGTCAGGTAATGGTTTTTTAGTGGTGACTGTAGCGCAGTTGGTAGCGCACTGGATTGTGATTCCGGTGGTCGTGGGTTCGAGTCCCATCAGTCACCCCATTTTATTCCTGCTTTAAATGTTATACACAACTGGCAAAGTGCTGTGTATAATCGCCTCCTTCGTGATTCTGGGTCTTGTCTTACAAGTTTTCAGAGTCCGCATTTTACAGATACGTGCGAAAATGGCGGAATTGGTAGACGCACTGGATTTAGGTTCCAGCGCCGCAAGGCGTGAGAGTTCGAGTCTCTCTTTTCGCACCACATTAACTCCTTGAATTTTATGATGATTTGCCCTGTATCCGTGGATAGCAGGCCCGTGACGAGGTTTTTACATGCAAGTTTCTGTCGAAACAATCGGTAACATTGACCGCAAGATGACTGTTGCAGTACCTGCTGCGCAAATTGACCAAGAAGTCGAAAAACGCCTGAAATCCATGTCTGGTCGTGTGCGTATTGACGGTTTCCGCCCCGGTAAAGTGCCGTTCGCGGTGGTTAAAAAACGTTACGCGGATGCAGTGCGTTACGAAGTTGTTGAGAAACTCTTAGGCGTAACTTTCCAGCAAGCAGCAGGTCAAGAAAGCCTGCGCGTTGCAGGTTTGCCAGACATTGAAATGAAAACAATGGAAGAAGGCAAAGATTTGGAATACGTCGCTAGTTTCCAAGTGTATCCAGAAATTGCCATTGCAGGGGTTGAAACCCTGACCATCACCCGTCCTGTTGCAGAAGTAACCGACGCTGATCTGGCTAAAATGATTGACACCATCCGTAAACAAAACCGCGAATGGCAAGAAGTTGAACGTCCTGCACAAGCAGGCGACATGGTGAATGTTGACTTTGACGGCACGCTCAATGGCGAAGCCTTTGAAGGCGGTTCAGCCCAAGATTATTCCGTTGAATTGGGTGCTGGTCGTATGCTGAAAGACTTTGAAGAAGGTCTGATCGGTATGAGTGCAGGCGAAGAGAAAACCGTTGATGTCGCTTTCCCTGAAAACTACCACTCAGCTAATCTCAAAGGTCAAACTGCTCAGTTCAAATTGGGCATGAAACGTGTACGTGAGCCTGTACTGCCAGAAGTTGATGCTGATTTCATCAATAAATTTGGTGTTGCGGATGGTACGGTAGAAAGTTTCCACGCTGAAGTGAAAAAGAACATGCAGCGTGAACTGGATAACGCACTGAAAACGCAAGTGAAGCAACAAGTCATGGATGGCTTGGCGAATTTGCACGAAGTCGCCATTCCGAATGCTTTGGTGAAAGATGAAATCCGCTACGTTCGTGACGAGTTTTCGCAAAATACCGGAACTTCTGCGGATAATATCCCAGACGAATTGTTTGCTCCTCAAGCGGAACGCCGTGTTAAGTTAGGTTTGTTGGTGGGGGAAATTATCCGTCAGCAAAACCTGCAACGTGACCCCGCGCGTGTTGAAGCCATGTTGGAAAGTGTTGCGGCGACTTACGAAGAACCAGAAGTGCTGAAAGAGTACTACCGTAATAACCGCCAAGCGATGCAAACCATTGAAGCCGCAGTCATGGAAGAAATGATTGTTGAGTGGACATTGGCGCAAGCGACCGTTACTGATGAGTCACGCGATTTTGACAGCGTGATGAACCCTAACAAGCAGGCGCAAGCCTGAGAACCCATAAGAAAGGTAGGTTGTAATGTTTGGAAAAAACCCAATTGAGCCTCGTGCAGTCGGTGTCCCTATGGTCATCGAGCAGTCTTCACGCGGTGAACGTGCGTTTGACATCTACTCGCGCTTGTTGCGTGAGCGTGTCATTTTCTGCGTGGGTGAAGTCGAAGATTACATGGCTAACCTGATTGTTGCCCAATTGCTGTTCCTCGAATCCGAAAACCCAGAAAAAGATATTCATTTGTATATCAATTCACCGGGTGGTGTGATTACCGCAGGCATGGCAATTTACGACACCATGCAATTCATTAAACCGGATGTCAGTACCTTGTGTATTGGGCAGGCGGCAAGCATGGGGGCAGTATTGCTAGCAGGTGGTACAAAAGGTAAACGTTTTGCGCTGCCAAGTTCCCGCGTGATGATTCACCAACCTTTGGGTGGTTTCCGTGGGCAGGCCTCGGATATTGAAATCCATGCGCGGGAAATTTTGAAAATGCGTGCCGAGTTGAACGGTGTGTTAGCCAAACACACGGGGCAGCCGATTGAGCGTATTCAGCAAGATACCGACCGTGATAACTTCATGGATGCCGCTGCCGCACAAGCATACGGGTTAATTGATGAGGTTTTAACGGTTCGTTCGTAAATCGTTGACTTTAATTGATGCCTTTCATCGAAAAACAGCCTGCTTTGTCGGGCTGTTTTCGTGTCCAGACAGGTGTTTTTCTGCAAATGCGGGGTAAAATACCTGTGTCGAGCGTAGTATTCTTGTCACAAAGCAAGTTAATTACAATAATACAGCTTGAAATCATTCGGGCGGACACCACAATAGTTCCCCACGTTCATAATAGCGTGCCATGAAAGTGGCGCAGGATAGAGGTTCTGATGAGCAAAGATAGAAGAGGCGATCACGACAGCGGCAAGTTGCTGTATTGCTCTTTCTGTGGCAAAAGCCAGCACGAAGTGCGTAAACTGATTGCCGGGCCTTCGGTATTCATCTGTGATGAATGCGTCGATCTCTGCAACGACATTATTCAAGAAGAAATGCACGCTGCGCAAACAACGGATGACAAGTCCAATTTGCCAACACCGCGTGAACTCAAAGCTAGCCTCGATGAATACGTTATCGGTCAGGAATTAGCAAAAAAGGTTCTGTCCGTTGCCGTTTATAACCATTACAAACGCCTGTACAGAAAGGGCGGCAAAGATGACGTAGAACTGGCGAAAAGTAATATTTTGCTAATTGGTCCGACAGGTAGTGGTAAAACATTGCTGGCGGAAACTTTAGCCCGTTTGTTGAATGTGCCGTTTACCATTGCGGATGCGACTACCTTAACCGAAGCAGGTTACGTAGGCGAAGATGTAGAAAACATCATTCAAAAACTGCTGCAAAAATGTGATTACGATGTGGAAAAAGCCCAAACGGGGATTGTCTACATCGATGAAATCGACAAAATTTCCCGCAAAGCCGAAAACCCTTCCATTACCCGTGATGTATCGGGCGAGGGCGTGCAACAAGCCTTGCTGAAATTGATTGAAGGCACGATTGCTTCCGTTCCGCCGCAAGGGGGGCGTAAACACCCGCAACAAGAATTCCTGCAAGTGGATACTCGCCACATTCTATTTATTGTGGGCGGCGCGTTTGCGGGTATGGATAAGGTCATTAGTAACCGTACCGAAAAAGGCAGTATCGGTTTTGCCGCCAAGGTGAAAACCCCGGATGAAAGCCGCCGTTTTGGTGAGGTGATTAAAGACATCGAAGCAGAAGACTTGGTGCGTTACGGTTTGATTCCAGAGTTCGTTGGGCGTTTACCTGTCGTTGCTACGTTGGAAGAGTTGGATGAGGAAGCCTTGATGCAAATCCTCACCGAGCCAAAAAATGCCCTGACCAAGCAATACGCTAAACTGTTTGATATGGAAGGCTCAGAATTAGTCTTCCGCGAAGACGCTTTACATGCGATTGCGCGTAAAGCAATGGAGCGGAAAACAGGCGCACGCGGTCTGCGCAGTATCATGGAAAGAATTTTACTGGATACCATGTACGACCTACCTTCCTTGCAGAATGTCGGAAAAGTGGTGGTGGATGAATCCGTTGTTAACGGTGAATCTACCCCTTACCTCATCTACGAAAATATCGAACAGCAGGCAGTTGCCGCTGGCGAATAACCTTTTGCTAAGCGTGCGCCCATTATTACGTGGGCGTACCTCTCATCTGCCACTGTAGAGTGATTGTTATGGCTGAAACGTTAATTGTTCCTGTATTACCCTTGCGCGATGTTGTGGTCTACCCGCACATGGTTATCCCTTTATTTGTTGGGCGGGACAAATCCATCCAAGCCTTAGACATTGCGATGGAACGCGATAAGCAAATCCTGTTGGTTGCACAAAAAAGTGCTGAAGTGGACAGCCCTACTTTGGACGATGTGCACACGGTTGGAACATTAGCCACCATTTTGCAATTACTTAAACTGCCGGATGGCACGCTGAAAGTCTTAGTGGAAGGTTTAGAACGTGCAGAAATTGTTGCCATTGACCAAGGAGGGGATTTTGTTTCCGCTGAGGTTGAAATTCGTCATTCCCTCTTAGTTGACGAACGCAGAGTTGACATTTTGAGCCGTTCTTTGGTCGGTTTGTTTGAGCAATACGTTAAGCTGAATAAAAAAGTACCACCTGAAATTCTTTCATCCTTATCCAGTATTGATGACCCTATTCGCCTGACGGATACCATTGCGGCGCATTTAGGGCTGAAAATTGCCGACAAGCAAAAAGTGTTGGAAATGTTGGATGTCGAAGAGCGCATTCAATACCTCATGGATTTGGTTGAGAACGAAATCGACCTGTTACAAGTGGAAAAGAAAATCCGTGGGCGCGTGAAACAACAAATGGAACGCAGCCAACGCGAGTACTACTTAAACGAGCAAATCAAAGCGATTCAAAAAGAATTAGGTGAAATGGATGATGCCGCACCTAATGAAATGGAAGAACTGGCGCGTAAAGTCGAAAATGCCGGAATGCCCAAAGAAGCGCGTGACAAAGCCGAAGCCGAGCTGAAAAAACTGAAAATGATGTCACCAATGTCAGCCGAAGCAACGGTGGTACGCAATTACATCGATTGGTTGGTGGGTTTGCCGTGGAAGAAAAAATCCAAGGTGAATAACAGTTTGGTGAATGCCGAAAAAGTCCTGAATGAAGACCACTACGGTTTGGATGAGGTCAAAGAGCGTATTTTGGAATTCCTCGCAGTACAACAGCGGGTGAAAAAACTCAAAGGACCCATTTTATGCTTGGTTGGACCACCGGGGGTTGGTAAAACATCCTTGGGGCAATCGATTGCCCGCGCAACAGGGCGTAAATTTACCCGCATGGCATTGGGTGGGGTGCGTGATGAAGCGGAAATTCGTGGGCATCGTCGCACTTACATCGGTTCATTACCGGGCAAAATCATTCAAAACCTGAGCAAAGTTGGGACACGCAACCCGTTATTCTTGTTGGATGAAATTGACAAAATGTCGATGGATTTCCGTGGCGACCCTTCTTCGGC
>CAZJDN010000109.1:0-1365 GCA_964544775.1 uncultured Thiothrix sp. | reverse complement strand
TGGACTTCTGTCGGTGGTGATTTATTGACGATTGAAAGTGCGTTACTTCCGGGCAGTGGGGTGATTAAAAGCACTGGGCGCTTAGGCGAAGTCATGAAAGAATCGATTCACGCCGCAGAAACGGTGGTGAAAAGTCGGGCGCGTGCTTTAGGTATTACCCGTAAATTGTTGCGTAAACATAACGTACATATTCATGTTCCTGAAGGTGCAACCCCTAAAGACGGTCCTAGTGCAGGTATTGGCATGGTAACAGCGATGGTTTCTGCCATGACGCGCATTCCTGTACGGGCGGATGTAGCCATGACGGGTGAAATCACCTTGCGGGGGGAAGTATTACCTATCGGTGGTTTGAAGGAAAAATTGCTGGCTGCACATCGCGGCGGCATTAAGTTAGTTTTGATTCCGCGTGAAAACGAAAAGGATTTGGCAGAAGTACCCGAAAATGTCAAAAAAGGATTAGAAATTCGTCCTGTTAAGTGGATTGATGAAGTGTTAGCTCTTGCCTTGGAGTATTCTCCTGCACCGTTGGCTGATGACGAGGATTTGGATGAAGACGAGGTTGCACAACAACCTGTTGCGCCAACGCCTGTCGTTGAAGAAGAGGAAAATACACCTAGCCGAACCCATTGATTGTTACGGCAGGTTTGAAATGCGCTTGCACGTTAGAAGTCCGTCATTTTGTTGACATATTTCTGATGTCGCTGGTATAACTGTCGAGCGTATCCCACGGGGTGGCTCTGCTGAATATGAGAGGCAGGAGTGTTTCGGTTTTCCCTTATAACGAATTCACAAGGAATCCTATATTATGAATAAATCTGAATTGATCGATGCAGTATCAGCGAAGGCTGGCTTGACTAAAGCTGATACTGATCGCGCTTACAAAGCGCTGGTTGAAGTCATCACAGAAGAATTGGCTAAGGGCGAAACCGTGGCTTTAGTTGGCTTTGGGACTTTCTTGGTTCGTGACCGTCAGGCGCGTTCTGGGCGTAATCCACGTACCGGAGAAACAATTTCTATCGAATCTGCAAAAATTCCTGCATTTAAAGCTGGTAAAGCTCTTAAGGATGCCGTACAATAGCAACCTTTCCAACGACGGGTAGTTAGCTCAGTTGGTAGAGCGTCGCCCTTACAAGGCGAATGTCGGGGGTTCGAGCCCCTCACTACCCACCATTTTCATCGCGCGGAGCGGTAGTTCAGTCGGTTAGAATACCGGCCTGTCACGCCGGGGGTCGCGGGTTCGAGTCCCGTCCGCTCCGCCACTTAAATTAAAAGGATACCAGATGGTGTCCTTTTTATTGCTTTTAAAGAATCGCGGAGCGGTAGTTCAGTCGGTTAGAATACCGGCCTGTCACGCCGGGGGTCGCG
>CAZJDN010000108.1:0-7035 GCA_964544775.1 uncultured Thiothrix sp. | reverse complement strand
TCGTACCAACACCGACTTCGGACACCAGTTTGACGTTAATCCGTGCGCGTTTATTAGCATTTTTCAGGTCGTGAATGAGCTGTGCCAAATCTTCGATGGAATAAATGTCATGGTGCGGCGGTGGTGAAATCAAACCAACACCAGGGGTTGTACCACGGGTTTTAGCTACCCACGGGTACACTTTTTTACCCGGTAATTGACCGCCTTCACCCGGTTTCGCGCCTTGTGCCAGTTTGATCTGGATTTCTTGCGCATTATTCAGGTAGTAACTGGTAACACCGAAACGCCCTGACGCAACTTGTTTAATCGCGCTATTCCGCGAGTCGCCGTTAGCGTCTGGAATGTAACGCGCAGGGTCTTCGCCGCCTTCACCAGAGTTAGAACGCCCACCCAAACGGTTCATGGCAATCGCCATTGCTTCGTGCGCTTCTTTACTGATAGAGCCGAACGACATCGCGCCGGATTTGAAACGTTTCACAATGCTGGAAGCGGGTTCTACTTCACTCAAGGGAATGGCTTTATCCGCGAAGTTGAAGTCAAGCAAGTTACGCAGGTTGAATTTGACCGCTGCGTCTTCGTGCATCAGTTTGCTGTATTCCTTATACAGCTTGTAATCCCCCAAACGCACCGCTTTTTGCATAGTGTAAATTGTTGCGGGGTTGTATTGGTGCTCTTCTTCCTCATTCCGCCATTGGAACACGTTACCTGCGCGTAAAGAACGCTGCTCGGCATCGTGGTAATCGTAGGCAGTTTGATGACGCATCAAGGATTCTTTCGCAATCGTTTTCAGATCAATACCACCGATGCGAGAAGCTGTTGCGGTGAAATATTTATCAATTACAGCATTGCTAATACCCAAGGCTTCAAAGATTTGCGCCCCACGGTACGATTGAATGGTGGAAATGCCGATTTTCGACATAACCTTGATCACGCCTTTGGTGACAGCTTTGATGTATTTTTCAACCGCGTACTCGTGTTTCAGGTTTGGCAGCAAACCTTCACGGATCAAGTCTTCCAGTGATTCAAACGCCAAGTATGGGTTAATCGCTTGTGCGCCGTAACCTAACAAGGTGCAGAAATGGTGTACTTCACGCGGTTCGCCAGATTCCAAGATCAAGCTGAGGCGCGTCCGTTTGCCTGCGCGGATCAAGTGATGGTGTAAGCCAGCAACCGCTAACAGGGATGGAATGGGCGCGTTGTCAGCATCCGCCAGACGGTCTGACAGCACGATTAAGTTTGCACCGTCTTCTACCGCTTGGTCTGCTGCTGCAAACAATTCATCCATTGCGATGGCTAAGCCGTTTTCGCCGTCCATTGTGCGGAACAGGATCGGCAGTGTAACGCACTTAAAACCTTCGCGTTGGATGTGTACCAGTTTCGCCAATTCTGCATTGCCCAAAATCGGGGTTTTGGACAGAATTTGTTGGCAACTGGCTGCCGTTGGTGCAGTAATGTCGCCTTCTGAACCCAATGTGGTGTAAGCAGAGGTAACGATTTCTTCGCGGATGGAGTCAATCGGCGGATTGGTTACTTGCGCGAATAACTGTTTGAAATAGTTAAACAACGGCTGGGCTTGGTTCGACAATACAGCGATAGGTGAGTCAATACCCATAGCACCGAGCGGCTCCATCCCGGTTAATGCCATTGGCACAAGGATTTTACGCACATCTTCGTAGGTATAACCGAACATTTTCTGCCGTTGAACCAGCGTTTCGTGTTCTGGCAGGATAGTATTCGGCGCATCGGGCAGGTCTTTTAATTCAACCAGATTGCTTTCCAACCATTCTTGATACGGTTTTGCGGTCGCAATTTGTTGCTTGATTTCTTCATCCGCAATGATCCGACCTTGCGCCGTATCAACCAACAACATGCGCCCCGGTTGCAGGCGTTGTTTGGAGATAACTTTGCTTTGATCAAGGTCTTCCAATACCCCTACTTCAGAGGCAAGGATAATCATGTCATCGTTAGTAATGTAGTAACGTGATGGGCGCAGACCGTTACGGTCGAGGGTTGCACCGACAATCGTACCGTCAGTAAAGCCCATTGCCGCCGGACCATCCCACGGTTCCATCATGCAACTGTGGTATTCGTAAAAGGCTTTTTTCTCCGCACTCATGCTTTCGTGGTTTGCCCACGGTTCGGGAACCATCATCATCATGGCATGAGGTAAGGAATAGCCCGATAGGTACATGAATTCCAACGTGTTATCAAACATCGCGGAGTCACTGCCGTTCGGGTTAACAATCGGGAATAGCTTACCCAATTCGGTTTTGAATACGTCGGTATGGATAACACCTTGACGTGCATTCATCCAGTTGACGTTACCGCGCATGGTGTTAATTTCACCATTGTGAATCAGGTAACGGTTCGGGTGGGCGCGTTCCCAGCTTGGGAATGTGTTAGTTGAGAAGCGCGAGTGAATCATCGCAATCGCTGTTTCCATCAGCGGATTGGATAAGTCACGGTAGAACTGCCCCACTTGTTCCGTGGTCAACATCCCTTTGTAAACCAAGGTACGGGAAGACAAGCTAGGAAAATAAATGTGACCTGAGACTTGTGCTGCTGCAACGGCTTTTTCAGTACGCTTGCGGATGACATACAACTTACGTTCAAAGTCAATGCCTTCTGCTACGTCAGCCGATTTGGCGACGAAAGCCATGCGAATGAAAGGCATTGCTTTTAATGCTGTTTTCCCCACAGGCGTTGGGTTAATCGGCACATCACGCCAACCGAGCAAGGTTTGACCTTCTTCTTCCACAATACGGGCGAAGATGTCAGCACACTCGGCACGCGCATCGCTTTCCTGTGGCAAAAACACCATGCCAACGGCATAATGCCCCGGCTCAGGCAGCTTGAGGTTAATAGCCTTGCATTCTGTCACAAGGAATTTGTGCGGTAACTGGACTAGAATACCAGCACCATCGCCAGTATTTTCCTCGCAGCCACATGCACCACGGTGTTCCATGTGGGTCAGCACGGTTAATGCCTGTTGGACAATCTGATGTGACTTAACACCTTTCAGGTGCGCCACAAAACCCATGCCGCAAGCATCGTGTTCATAGCCAGGGTCATAAAGCCCTTGCGCTGGGGGTAGTTCAGTGTATCTCATCGGAATCTCAGGCAACAAAAGGGTTGCTATTATGGTACAAAAGAGAGAGTCAGGGCTAGACACCTTAGCGCGTTTTTGCCGGGATGGAAAGAGATGAGCATAACCGGACGTATCCCTAAAGCGTTTATTGACCAACTGCTTACCCGCGTCGATATTGTCGACGTAGTGGGTGCGCGTGTGCCTTTAAAAAAGGCAGGGCGCGAATACATGGCGTGCTGTCCTTTCCACGGCGAAAAAACACCGTCTTTTACGGTGAGTCCAGTTAAGCAGTTTTACCATTGTTTCGGTTGCGGTGCACACGGGTCAGTCATTTCTTTTTTGATGGAATATGAACACCTTGAGTACGTTGAAGCCATTGAATCCCTTGCGCGTACCATTGGGGTGCAAGTGCCCCGTGAAGGTGCGGAAGATGCACCCCGTAAGCGCAAAGATCACAATTTGTATGCACTGATGGAAGAAGCCAGCGCGTGGTTTCAAACGCAACTGCCGCAAGCCCCTTTTGCACGGGAGTATTTACAAAAACGCGGCTTAAGCGACGACATTATTACCCGTTTTGGTATTGGTTACGCACCTGCTGGTTGGGATAATTTAGGGCGAAAATTAAGCGGTTACGGTACGGAAAAATTGCTAGCTACAGGTATGGCAATTCGCAGCGAAGCAGGCAAAGTTTACGACCGTTTTCGTGAACGCATTATGTTTCCGATTCGGGATAAACGGGGGCGTGTAATCGGTTTTGGTGGGCGCGTATTGGGCAATGAAACCCCAAAATACCTCAATTCACCTGAAACCGAAATTTTCCACAAAGGTTCAGAATTGTATGGCTTATACGAAGCGCGGCAGCACACGCGCAAGCTCGAACGCCTGTTAGTTGTAGAAGGCTACATGGACGTAATCGCCCTTGCGCAATACGACATTACTTACGCCGTCGCAACCTTAGGCACTGCAACCACGCCCGAACACATCAAACAATTATTCCGTGTCGTGCCGGAAATCGTCTTTTGTTTTGATGGCGACCGCGCAGGACGAGAAGCTGCATGGCGAGCGTTAGAAAATGCCTTGCCTGAATTACAAGATGATAAAAACGTGCGTTTTTTATTTTTGCCTGTGGGCGAAGACCCAGATACGCACATACGCCAGATTGGCAAAGAAGCGTTTGAAGCCTCGCTGAATAAAGCCTTACCGCTGACAAAGTTTTTTCTATTGGGCTTAAATACGCAATTGGGTTTTCGGGAGAATACTACTCTTAATGTCACCGAAGATCGCACCAAATTTATTAAAGAAGCCGCCACTTTACTGGCAAAAATGCCTGAAATTCTGCAAAAAAAGCAATTAATGCCAGAGTTAGTGCGTTTAGGCTACCTTGATCCGGGGCAAAAAAAGATTTTTAACAGTTATGCGCAAAATAAAACGGCTGAACCAGTACGTAACAAATGGAGACTAAATGAGCAAGATATTCGTCGTACTCCCATGCGTCACGCGATTGCGTTGCTGTTAGAATACCCACACCTTGCGCAAGCAGTAGGCAATCCAGAGCAATGGGCGCGTTACGATATTGCGGGTATGGCGTTATTTCTCATTTTGCTTGAAATTATCGAAACTGATCCCAACATAAGCACCGCAGCACTTGTTGAACGTTTTCGGGGGACTAAACATGCCAGCGCAATTGCCCGTCTTGCCAGTCGGCAAGTTGCGTATGAGGCTGAAAGTGACATTCCACAAAGGGAATTTCGTGATTGCTTGAGTCAAATAAAACGCCAAGCACAACAGCAACAACTTGAACAATTGTTGCAGCGCGAACAAGTCGCAGGATTAACCGAACAAGAGCGCAATGATTTACTATGCTTATTATCTGAATTGCACAATTAAACCGTTTAACGGTCAAACGCCTAGGGGTGCATTTCAGAAAAATGTGCTATGATTACCGACCTTTTTTCCAGAGAGTTTAGGGCATGAGTCAAGAAGAGCAGCAGCAATCGGGCTTGAAGGAACTGATTGCTAAGGGTAAGGAGCAAGGCTACCTGACCTATGCGGAGGTTAACGACCATCTTCCCGATACCATCGTTGACCCGGAACAAATTGAAGACATCGTTGCCATGATCAACGATATGGGCATTACGGTTTACGAACATGCCCCTGACGCAGATTCCCTACTGCTCAATGACGAAGCGGTGCAAGCCGATGACGAAGCGGCAGAAGAAGCTGCTGCTGCCCTAATCAATGCCGACAGCGATTTTGGGCGAACAACTGACCCCGTGCGTATGTACATGCGCGAAATGGGTACGGTGGAATTGTTGACACGCGAAGGCGAAATTCAGATTGCAATTCGTATCGAAGAGGGGCTGAACGAAATCTTACGGGCACTGGCACAATACCCTGCATCCACCGAAGTTCTACTGGAAAAAGCGGCTCTGATTGATACCGAAGAGGTACGTTTAACCGACATTATCAACGGTTTTTCCAATCCAGATGAAGACATTAACCCTTACCAAGTAGCGGTTGATGAAGCATTCCTTGAGGCAAGTGCTAAAAGTGATGCGGAAGAAGATGCAGTGGTTGCGGTTGACGAAGATGAAGAAGAGGTTTCAACTGACCCAGTAGATACCGGTCCCGACCCCGAAGAAGCACGGATCAAATTTGACGAGTTACGTGAGTTGTATGAAACCGCACAAGCATCGAAAGGTAATGTCGCGGCTTATGCTGTAGCGCGTGATGCGTTAGCGGCAAAATTCATGGAATTCCGCCTTGCGCAGCCGATTATTGATCTTTTGACCAAACAGTTGAATGAAATTGTCGAGCGCATTCGCCATAACGAACGTCACATCATGAAGTTATGTGTACAACGCGGTGGCATGTCACGCCAAGATTTCATCGACAGTTTCCCGCAAAATGAAACCGATCTGGAATGGTTAACCCGTTACACGCAAAGCAAACGTGGCGACCATACCCGCCTGTTAACGCAAGTATCAAAGGTTCACGAAGCGCAAGAACAACTGCTGGAAATTGAACAAGAATGCAGCTTAAGTGTGCCACAAATCAAAGACATTAACCGCAGTATGTCGGTGGGTGAAGCCAAAGCACGTCGGGCGAAAAAAGAAATGGTGGAAGCCAACTTGCGTTTGGTTATCTCCATTGCTAAAAAGTATACCAACCGTGGCTTGCAGTTCCTTGATTTGATCCAAGAAGGCAATATCGGTTTGATGAAAGCGGTGGATAAATTTGAATACCGTCGCGGTTACAAATTTTCGACTTACGCAACGTGGTGGATTCGTCAGGCGATTACCCGTTCGATTGCGGATCAAGCACGGACTATCCGTATTCCGGTGCACATGATCGAAACCATCAACAAGCTCAATCGCATTTCGCGTAAGTTGTTGCAAGAAAAAGGGCGTGAAGCAACGCCAGAAGAATTAGCCGAAGCAATGGATATGCCGGAAGATAAAATCCGCAAAGTCCTGAAAATTGCCAAAGAGCCGATTTCAATGGAAACGCCTATCGGTGATGATGAAGATTCGCACCTTGGGGATTTCATCGAAGATAGCAATATTTTGTCCCCAATTGAAGCAGCAACGACTTCCAGCTTGTCAGAAGTGACCCGTGAAGTATTATCGAGTTTGACTTCACGCGAAGCAAAAGTCTTGCGTATGCGCTTTGGTATCGATATGAATACTGACCACACGCTGGAAGAAGTGGGTAAGCAATTTGATGTTACCCGTGAACGGATTCGCCAGATTGAAGCAAAAGCGTTGCGTAAGTTGCGTCATCCGAGCCGTTCAGATATGCTTCGCAGCTTCCTAGAATACGATCCGGGTCAGTTGCCAACCAACTAATCCCATCCGTTTCGGGCCTATGGCGCAATGGTTAGCGCAGAGGACTCATAATCCTTTGGTTCACAGTTCGAGTCTGTGTGGGCCCACCATTTATTCCAG
>CAZJDN010000107.1:0-7087 GCA_964544775.1 uncultured Thiothrix sp. | reverse complement strand
GCGCCCCAGTGATGGAATGGTGAGGTCTTCAAAGCAGCGGAAATTTTTGATATGCAGGCTGTCAAGCATGGTGTTCGTCCTTAATCCAAAGTCCCCTGACTATAGCAATTTTCGCTACCAAGCTGTATGTCTTGCGCATTTCTTAGCGCATTGGCTGTGGTATATTGCCGAATAAATGCAATTGCTGAGTGAGATCATGACTGACCGTTACGCTGTTTTTGGCAACCCCATTGCCCATAGTAAATCGCCGCGCATTCATACTTTATTTGCCGCGCAAACGGGTGAAAAGCTGGAATATACCGCTTTATTGTCTACGCCCACCACCTTTGTGCAGGATGTACAGGCTTTCCAAGCGGCGGGTGGGAAGGGCTGTAACATTACTGTGCCGTTCAAGCAGGATGCGTGGGCAATGGCGCAAGAATTAAGCGATTACGCAGCACGGGCGAAAGCGGTAAATACCTTGGTGTTGCGGGCGGATGGTACGTTATTCGGTGCGAATACCGATGGCATCGGCATTGTGCGCGATTTGCAGCAAAATCACGGGGTCAGTTTGCGTGATAAAAGGATTCTGCTATTGGGGGCGGGTGGAGCGGTACGTGGTGTGTTACAGCCGATTTTGGCAGAAAACCCCGCTAGTTTAGTGATTGCTAATCGCACAGCGGCAAAAGCTGTGGAATTAGCGCAGGATTTCGCCGCGTTTGGGCACGTAACAGGCGGTGGCTTTGCGGATATTCACGGGCAATTTGACATTATTATTAATGGCACGGCGGCGAGTCTTCAGGGGGATTTACCGCCGCTGCCTGCGAATTGTCTGACGCAAGGTGCATGTACTTACGACATGATGTACGCAGCCAACCCCACTGCGTTTGTGCAATGGAGTGTGACGCAAGGTGCAGCGTTAGCGTTGGATGGTTTGGGAATGTTGGTGGAACAAGCAGCGGAAGCCTTTTTCCTTTGGCGTGGTGTGCGCCCTGATACCGCCCCGATTTTGGCGCAACTACGGGCTGAATTACGTGCTTGAGTTGAAGTTGGTCGGCGATAAATGGTGGTTGTATTTTGGCATAGCTCAGCTAAACTCCAATGGCATTATTCATTTATAAGTCAATAAAATAGCGAGGGAGTAGTTATGCCACAGCTCATCATCAAGTATAAGCTCAAAGCAGGTGTCACACGCGAGCAGTATGAAAACTGGACGCGCACTACTGATTACCCATCCATGCGTGGTTTGGCGCGGGTAGCGCGTTTTGTCAATTACCGCACAGTAAGCAATCTGTTGGTGGCGGATGCTGCACCTTCGGTTGATTATGTTGAGTTTTTCGATGTGCCCGATTTAAACGGTTTCATTACGGAAGACATGCCGGGGGCTGTGGTACAAAAAGTCATGGGCGAATTCATGCAGTTTGTGGAAAACCCAGAGTTTCTGGTGGCGGAAGAGGTAGCCTAAATCGGCTTACCCCAATAATTCCACACCTGCTTGGCGCAACATTTCGCTTAAACGGATCAATGGCAACCCCATTAATGCAGTGGGGTCGTCGCCGTACAGGCGTTTAAATAAGGTAATGCCTAAACTTTCTGAACGGAAACTTCCCGCACAGTTATACGGTTGGTCTTTGCGCAAGTAATTATCGATTTCCGCGTCGCTTAATTGCCGAAAGTCGACTTGAAATGGCACAACATCCAGTTGATAGTTGCCTGTGTGGCTATCCAATAAACACAATCCAGTGAGAAAAACGACGGTTTCCCCTGATGCATTGCGTAATTGCTGCATCGCCTTTTCGTGGGTATGGGGCTTACCAATTACCCTGTCATGTAAGACTGCGCATTGGTCTGAACCAATAATCAAGGCATCAGGAAATTGAACGGCAACCGCTTGTGCTTTTTGTAAGGATAACCGCGCCACCATTGCATACGCACTTTCGTCGACTAAGCGGGTTTCATCAATATCCGGTGCGGCAGTGGTGAAAGGGGTGTGTAATCGCTCCATGAGTTCGCGGCGGTAAGGTGAGGTAGAGCCAAGAATTAAAGTTCGCTTCATGTTTTTGCTCAGTGCGGCGTAAAGATGCGCGATGATACGCAAGATAAACACTTTGCCCAAGTAAAAAAGGCAGAAATAGCTTTACACTAACCAATCGGGATTCATATAATCCCGCGCTTATGTTGAATAGGCTACCCGTAGATGTAAATCCTTTCAAACTGGTCGAGCAGAGAAAGTGCTTGACTGGTGTTTTGCCGTTGCAAAAATTGCCACGTCTGGCAGAGATTGTGCTGGCTGGCAGTCAGGATTTCACAGTGAAATTAGACTTTACTCGCAGTCTTTCCGGTCTCCCCATGATTAAGGGGTATGTGCGTGGAGAGGTGGCGTTGGAATGCCAACGTTGTATGCAGCCAGTCCGGTTGCCTGTGAATTGCGTCGTGGAAATCGCCCTAACAACGTTTCAGTCGGATGAACGTCCCGAACAGGAAGGCTTAGAGGCTTGGCTGATCGAAGACGACCGACTGTTTATACAGGATTTCGTTGAAGATGAAATTCTTCTTGCCTTGCCATTAGTGGCAAAGCATGAGCAGTGTAATCCGGTGCGTGAGTTGATTGAAGCCTTACCGTCGGATATCCCTGTTGAAACAACACACGGGCAAGCGGAACAAACCTTAGTTGAAACTAAGAAAAACCCGTTTGCTGTTTTAAAAGATTGGAAAAAAACGGAGTAACAGGAAATGGCAGTCGGTCAAGCTCGAATGACGCGTTCCAAACGTGGTATGCGTCGTTCACACGATGCACTGAAAAACCCAACCCTCTCAGTTGACCCAGTATCTGGCGAAACTCACCTGCGTCACCACATGACTGCTGACGGTTTCTACCGTGGTCGTCAAATCGTGGTTAAGAATGCAGTTGAAGTGGAAGGCGACGAATAAAGAATTGCGTGCTTTCACAGCAAAATCAGATAAAATCGCGGGCTTGACCCGCGATTTTTTTAGCAGCACTTTAAGGGTAGCACATGAGTGGACAGTATCGCATTGCGCTGGATGCGATGGGGGGAGATCATGGTTTATCAGTGGTAATACCAGCCGCGCTGGAAGCCCTGAAACACTACGATGATATTGCGCTGATTTTGGTCGGTGATGAAGCACAGATCAAAGCAAGTCTTAGCCAGCACCACGCCCCCGTCGATGCAAAGTTAACGATTCATCATGCATCGCAGGTGGTGCAAATGGATGAATCGCCAGCTATGGCACTGAAAAATAAAAAAGATTCCTCCATGCGTGTGGCTATCAATTTAGTCAAAGCAGGTGAAGCAGACGCAACGGTAAGTGCGGGAAATACAGGCGCACTCATGGCAACGGGGCGGTTTGTGCTAAAAACCTTACCCGGTATTGATCGTCCTGCCATTTGCAGTATTTTGCCTTCCATGAAAGGGCATACGCACATGCTGGATTTGGGGGCGAATGTCGATTCCGAAGCAGAACATTTATACCAATTTGCCCTGATGGGCTACGAATTGGTGAAAGCGATTGACGACAACCCCAACCCTAAAGTCGGTTTGCTCAACATTGGGCAAGAAGCCATTAAGGGCAATGAACAAGTCAAAGCGGCAAATGCCTTACTGCAAGGCAGCCCCTTAAATTACATTGGTTATGTGGAAGGTGATGACATTTACCTCGGCGATGTGGATGTTGTTGTCTGTGACGGTTTCGTGGGTAACGTGGCATTAAAAACCAGCGAAGGTTTAGCAAAATTAGTGTCCACGCAACTGAAGAAAGAATACACTGCGAATCTGTTTACCCGTTTAGCGGCTTTGGTTTCCCTACCTGTATTGAAATCATTCCGGCGCACTTTTGATCCGCGTCGCTACAATGGGGCTAGTTTATTAGGTTTGCAGGGGATCGTGGTGAAAAGCCACGGTGGCGCGGATAGTGTGGCGTATGCGAATGCGATTGGCATTGCACGTACCGAAATTATCAAGCAAGTGCCACAACGTATCCATAAACAACTCGAAAATTTGCTCGCACAGAGGCAGAAAGCATGATCTATTCACGAATTACCGGAACGGGCAGTTATTTGCCAGAAAAAGTGCTGACGAACAAAGACCTAGAAAAAGTGGTCGATACCACCGATGAGTGGATTGTCGAGCGTACCGGAATTCGTCAACGTCATGTGGTAGAAGCCGAATCTGCCTGTGATTTAGCGGTAATCGCTGCCCAACGCGCCTTGGAAATGGCAGGTAAATCAGCCGAAGAGGTTGATTTGATTGTCTTGGGCACGTCCACCCCCGATTTAATTTTCCCTAGTACTGCATCATTATTGCAAGGGCGTTTGGGGATCAAAAACGGTGGTGCTGCATTTGATGTACAAGCCGCGTGTTCTGGTTTCACATTTGCTCTGAGTGTGGCGGATAAATTCGTCAAATCAGGCGCGAGTAAATGCGCTTTAGTCGTTGGTGCAGAAACCATGTCGCGTTTAATGGACTGGGAAGACCGTGGTACGTGCGTACTGTTTGGTGACGGTGCGGGTGCTGTGGTGTTGGAAGCCAGCGACGAACCGGGCGTGCTGTCGACGCACATCCATACAGACGGTGCTTACGAACATTTATTGAACGTTGCGGGTGGGGTTTCGCGTAATACGGAAGCCTTGCGTGAAGGGCGTGCGTTCTTACAAATGAAAGGTAACGAAGTGTTCCGTATGGCGGTAAATACGCTAGGGCGCATCGTGGACGAAACCTTAGAAGCCAACCAAATGCGTAAATCCGATGTGGATTGGTTAGTGCCGCATCAAGCCAATATCCGCATTATCCAAGCGACAGCTAAAAAGCTGGATATGCCAATGGAGCGTGTCGTGGTGACAGTGGGTGAACAAGGTAATACATCCGCTGCTTCCATCCCCTTAGCCTTGGATACGGCGGTGCGTGATGGGCGCATTAAACGCGGTGAAATTGTGCTGTTGGAAGCCTTCGGCGGCGGTTTTACGTGGGGTTCGGCGTTAGTGAAGTTCTAATGGCAACGGAAATCGAGCGCAAATTTTTGTTAGTTTCAACAGAGTGGCGAGCCTTAGTCAGTCGCTCTGAAAGTTTTCGTCAAGGCTATTTGAGCAATAATAAACGCGCCTCAGTGCGGGTGCGTATTGCAGATGCCAGTGCGACCTTGAATATCAAGGGTATGACGATTGGTGTGCAACGCCTTGAATACGAATACTGTTTACCGTTAGCGGAGGCAACTGAATTACTGGATCAGTTGTGCGAACGTCCGCTGATTGAGAAAACCCGCCATTTTGTCGAGTTTGGCGGAAAACTGTGGGAAATTGATGAATTCCACGGTGACAACGCAGGTCTAATTGTTGCGGAAGTCGAACTCGAATCTCCCGATGAGGTTATTCCCATGCCGACGTGGGCAGGGGAAGAAGTCTCCCATAAGGAACGTTATTACAACGTCTGCCTGACTAAATACCCCTACAGCCAATGGTCGGCTGAGGAACGAGGCTAATTTTTACATGATATTTTCTGAACTCGGTTTATCCGAGCCGCTGTTGCGTGCCATCAGCGAACAAGGTTATGAAACGCCTACCCCAATCCAAGCCCAAGCGATTCCTGCGGTTTTATCCGGGCGCGATATTATGGCTGCCGCGCAAACGGGCACAGGGAAGACCGCAGGTTTTACCCTGCCGTTATTGCAACGGCTAGCGCAAGGCAAACCTGCTGCTTCTAACCATATTCGTGCATTGGTTTTGACCCCGACCCGTGAACTTGCTGCGCAAGTGGGCGAAAGTGTGCGCGATTACGGCAAATATTTGACATTAAGTTCAACCGTGGTGTTTGGTGGGGTTAGTATTAACCCGCAAATGATGGCAATGCGGCGCGGCGTTGATGTGTTGGTGGCAACGCCGGGGCGTTTGTTGGATTTGTATAGCCAGAATGCGGTGAAATTTGCCCAAGTTGAAATGTTGGTTTTGGATGAAGCAGACCGCATGTTAGACATGGGGTTTATCCGTGATATTCGTAAGATTTTGGATTTATTACCCAAACGGCGGCAAAATTTGCTGTTTTCTGCCACGTTTTCGGATGACATTATTGCCTTAACCAAGGGGTTGCTGCGTGACCCGCAGCAAATTTCGGTTAGCCCCCGCAATGCTGCTGCGAATACGGTAAAACAGTCGGTTTACTTGGTGGATAAAGTGCGCAAAGCAGCGTTACTGAGCCATTTAGTGCGTGAGAATCAATGGGAGCAAGTGTTAGTTTTTACCCGAACGAAGCACGGCGCGAACCGTTTGGCCGAGAAACTGGAGCGGGATGGAGTCAGTGCGGCGGCGATTCATGGCAATAAAAGCCAAGGAGCGCGGACGAAAGCATTAGCGGATTTCAAGCAAAATACGATTCGGGTCTTGGTTGCTACGGATATTGCGGCGCGTGGTTTGGACATTGAACAGTTACCACACGTTATTAATTTCGAGTTGCCGAATGTATCTGAAGATTATGTACACCGTATTGGGCGTACTGGTCGCGCAGGGGCAACGGGTGAAGCCATTTCGTTGGTTGAGCCGGAAGAGTATAAATTTCTGCAAAGCATTGAAAAGCTGATTAAACAGAAATTACCGCGTGAAGATTTACCCGCCATTAGTGCCGCACCTGCACGTCCACACACGGCGACAGAAGGGGAAGCGGTAAAAACGGCGGCGGAAAAAACCAATAAGCCGCAACATCGCCCGAAGAAACGCCCGACTCGTGCCCAGAAAAACGAAGCGCGGAAAGCAGCGGGTTTACCGCCAGTAAAACGCAAACCGAAAAAGCCTAAAGCCGCGTAAGGCATATTGTCTTTATTTCGCGCCCTTCCACACTCGGAAAGGCGCGATTCCTTCACTAATCCCATTGCAAAAGTTTATCCACAAATTCGGGGACGAGTTTGCTTGCCAATCCACTAATGGAGCGGTCGAAAAGATTGCTGGTATCGCTGGGGTCAAGGTTGAGTTCAACGGTTTCCGCGCCCATTTGCCGTGCGACTTGCACAAAACCTGCCGCTGGGTAAACCTTTCCCGACGTACCAATCGAGATAAACAAGCCGCAGTGTTCCAGTGCACCGTAGATTTCATCCATTTGCAGCGGTA
>CAZJDN010000106.1:0-7178 GCA_964544775.1 uncultured Thiothrix sp. | reverse complement strand
ATCAGGATACGTTGGGCAAGGGCTTGTTGGAGTTGGGCTGTTCGCGTCATGGTTACATCATCAGGAGTTTGAGGAAATAAGGGGGTAATCCTATCAGAGAAGCGAATGCGTGGCTAACTGCCTACGCTGCATCGCTTAACTGAACAATATCCGTAATTTTTGTTTGAGTTCGTCGAAGTGGGAGTGTTGCAAATCGAACGGCGCATTGGGATAAGCGGTTTTGTAAATCTGATTCAAAATCGCTTTGTCGTTGCCTTTAGCTTTAAAATCTGAGCAATTCAGGAAGGTTTCAATGCAGCTTTTCTTGTCATTATCCAAAGTCGATAATAGCAGTGATTCAACATAGCCAGTGCGCGTTATCGGATCGCAAGTAATATAGATGTCACTAATGGGTTCAATTTTCAATGTATCGCTTACAAAGGTTTGCCATGCTGCGAATGTGTTTTCATAACCAGCATAAGTAGCATCATTTTTTTCATTATCGGCATCCATAACAAACAGCACTTTGCTGATTTGATCCGTTTCGATTAATTGCAGTAGGCTTCTGTATTTAGGAAAGTCTGGCTTGAAGAAATTACTTTTGCCACCCATGCCATAACATTCAACGCGATCCCAGTTGAATAATGCTGGATTTTCTTTAGATAATGTTGCAGTTAATGCTTGGAGTAACCAATTGTCTTCAGACTTGCCTGCATTACCTTCGTGTAAAATGGCGACCTTTACCATCCGCGCACCTCACGCGAGTCGTGGATACTATCCGTAAAGGTATCGTAATCACTAACAATCGCTTTGATTTGCTTTTCTTTGTTCTTAACCAGCGTAATAAAGCTAATATCGCGGGCTTTATGCTTTTCTACCATACGGCAGTAAAACTCAATGCATTCACGCGAATGGGTGGTAGCAAACACTTGTACATTCAATTCCTTAGATAAAGTTAAAATGATTTCCCACAACTTATCTAACGCGGTGTAATGCACACCATTGTCGATCTCATCAATGAAAACATAACCATTTTCCGCAGCAAACATATCCGCAATCACGGAAACATAAAGACGTAAACCATCACCGTATTCGCTAATGTCGCGGTAAGAAAAGCTGCCATCTTGCGCTGTCACTCGACATTGAATAGCGTCACCAATCACTTTCACCTTTGCAATTTCAGGATCAAAGCCGTTGATAAAGCGACTTAGGTCATCTTCACGGTCTTTCTCCTGAACTTTTGTATATGAACTTATTATGTCTTCTTGTGAATCACGCGAACTTCCAATCCAAGCCACATTTTTAATGCTTGACTTCTTTGCAATAGAAAAAATATCTATCTCACTTTCTGGAATGCGATTATTTTGATCGTTTATCTTGACTCCATATTCTCTTGAAACCCCTAAGTCATTCACATTGAATTCAAGGGTTTGAATATTGGTTTTAATATTTAAAGTATTGGCTTGCTTGAGAACATGATCAGTAACATCCTGCTGATTAAGCTTTTTATAAGCATAATCCGTTCTTTTGCGCACCATATAAAGACTAAATAATGAGTAAAAGAAATCACTAACAGTAGGACTGCGTACATTGACAAACATTGCCTCCATCAGTGCAGTTTTGCCGACGTTGTTTTTTCCCGCAATCAAGTTGACACGCTGCAAACCGTGTGCAGAAAAGTCACTAAAGCACTTGTACCGTTCGATGTCGATGTATTGGATAAAATGTTTAGTCATCTGGGCTTTTCCTTATGCAACAGTGGCTATCGTAGCAGAATCTTGCAGTGTTATGCTTTGTTATCGTGTCATTTTTACGGGTTAGTTTATGTCAGCGGAATATCCAATTGTGGCAATTACGGGGGCTTCTGGGGCGGGAGCTTCCGCTGTATTACGCGCCTTGGAACGCATTTTTTACCGTGAGCGGATTAAAGCCGTTTACGTCGATGGTAGCGGTTTTCACCGTTATGACCGCAATTCCATGCGCGAAGCCGTGGCAAAAGCCAAAGCCGCAGGGCGGGTTCTGAGCCATTTCAGCCCAGAAGGGAATCACCTAGACAAACTGGAAGCCCTATTCGCACAATACGCGCAATCAGGCACGGGGCAATCCCGCTATTACTTGCGTACCCGCGAACAAGGGCAAAAGTTTGGGCAAGAAGACGGTACATTTACCGCGTGGCAAGATTTACCCGCCGACAATGACTTGCTGCTTTATCGCGGTTTACACGGGACAGCCGTTATTGGCGAAACGAACATTGCGCAATACCCCGATTTAACCATTGGCATTACGCCGAATGCGAATCTGGAATGGATGCGTAAACTGTATTGGGATACGTTTCGCGGCTATTCCAAGGAGGAAGTGCAAACCGCTATTTTGGAACGCCTGCACGATTATGTGCAGTACATTACCCCGCAATTTTCGCGCACACACATTAATTTCCAACTGATTCCGTTGGTAGATACGTCTGATCCTTTTGGCGAAGAAAGCGTTCCGCGTACTGAGGAATGTTATTTAGTAATCCGTTTTGCGAAGAAAATATCACCGGATTTCAAACCGCTGTTAAAGCAATTACCGGGGGCATTTATGTCGCGCCACAATACGCTGGTGGTGGAAAGCAGCCGCATGTTAAACGCGATGGAACTAACTTTAATGCCCATGATTCATAAAATCATTCAGAAAAGCCGCGCTGTTCGTGGCATTGCCGAGTTACCGGAAGAGCGCGGTCTGAAAATCGAAGGGCTATTGGAAACTTAAGCCGCCAGGCGCACAACGGCTTTGACCAACTTGCTGATCCCGCTTGCTGCTTCGGCAATATTGCCAGCCAACATATACGCGGGGGTACTAACGACTTTGTGTGCTTCGTCAATCACGCAATCATCCACAGGGCAACTTACGTGTTGCCCACCCATTTGTTCAATGGCGGCGGCTGTGCCTGTGTCTGTACCGATGGTGACTTTCGCCCCCTCGCCATAAACGTGCGGAATTATCGCGGGGGCAATACAGATGAAACCGAGTGGTTTGTTTTGCGCGACCATTGCTTTACAAAAGGCTAAAACGTCTGGCTGTACGCTGCATTCCGCACCTTTAAAAGCAAAATCACTTAAGTTTTTTGCCGCACCGTAACCGCCCGGTAAAATCAAAGCATCGAATTCAGCGGCGTTGGCGGCGCTTAGATCGTGGATATTACCCCGCACAATACGCGCCGCTTCCACCAAAACATTGCGGGTTTCGGGCATGACTTCACCCGTTAAATGGTTAATGACGTGCGCTTGAGTAATGTTGGGGGCAAAACATTGGTACTGGCAACCTTCCTGTTCCAATGCCAATAAAGTAAGCACGCTTTCGTAAATTTCTGCACCATCGTAAACGCCACAACCGGATAAAATAACGGCAACTTTCACGGGTTTCCTCCTTGTCAATGCTTGCTGTTAGGCGGGTATTACTGTACGCCGATGTTAGCATGTTGCTTTAGGTGTGGCATCTGCCGCGCACTATGGCAGAATACTTGCTATGCAGAGCGAAAACCCCGTATTTGATGCCAATGACTTCCTCAAAACCGTGCCTCACAAGCCCGGCGTTTACCGTATGTTGGGTGAAAATGCCGAAATCCTGTACGTCGGTAAAGCCAAAGACCTGAAAAACCGTCTTGCCAGTTATTTTCGTGGCACGCTGACCAATTCGCGCATTTACGCAATGGTTAAGCAGATTGTTAATGTCGAAATAACCCTTACCAATACCGAAGCCGAAGCCTTATTGCTGGAAAGCAACCTGATTAAACAGCATTCGCCACATTACAATATCCGCTTAAAAGATGGCAAAGGCTACCCGTACATTTACATTTCCACGCAGCAGGAATTTCCGCGTATTCAGTTTTATCGCGGTTCGCGCAAAGAAGCAGGGCAATATTTTGGCCCTTACCCCAGTTCTGGCGCGGTCAGCCAAACCTTGCACCTCATGAAAAAGCTGTTTAAAGCGCGGCAATGCGAAGACAGTTATTTTGTCAACCGTTCGCGCCCGTGTTTGGAATACCAGATTAAACGCTGTAGTGCGCCGTGTGTGGATTTGATTTCCAAAGAAGAGTACGCGCAAAGCATTCAGCACGCGATGCAATTTTTGCAAGGTCGTACCCAAGATGTTATCGACGATTTGGTGCAAAAAATGGAAAGCGCGGCAATGGCACTGAATTTCGAGAAAGCCGCCGAATACCGCGATTTGATTGAGAGTTTGCGCCATATTTCCCAGCAACAATACGTTAGCGGCAGTCATGGCAATGTGGATGTGGTAACGATTCAGGTTGAATCGGGCATTGCCAGCGTGCAAGTTTTCACTATTCGCAACGGTAATAATCTGGGCAATCGCAATTTTTTCCCTAGCTTACCTAATCAGGACGAAACAGCAGCGGAGATTATCAGCTCATTTCTTGCACAGTATTACCTCAATCACGATGTACCCAGCGACATTCTCGTGGGGTTAATGCCGGATGATGTCGAGGTTTTAGCGGATATGTTAACGCTGAAACAAGGGCGAAAAGTGGTGATTCGTCAGCCACAACGCGGCGAACGCAGTAAATGGGTGGAATTGGCACAACGCAACGCGGAACAGGCTTTACACATGCGATTGCTTTCCAAAACGGGAATGCAGCAACGTTTAGCGGATTTACAGGCGGTTTTAGGCTTGGAAACCTTGCCCACACGCATGGAATGCTTTGATATTAGCCATACGATGGGAGAAGCAACCGTAGCTTCGTGTGTGGTTTTCGATGCGAATGGGGCATTAAAGTCCGAATACCGTCGGTATAATATTGAAGGAATTCAGGCAGGTGATGATTATGCCGCCATGCATCAGGCTTTGACGCGACGTTTTCGTCGAGCAACGGCACAAACAGGCAAACTGCCTGATATTCTGTTCATTGACGGCGGTAAAGGGCAAGTAGCCCAAGCCCTTGCGGTATTGCATGAATTAAACATTACTGCGGTGGAAGTGGTTGGCATTGCCAAAGGTGAAGGGCGTAAAGCGGGGTTGGAAACCCTGATTATTGCGCAAGGCGAAGAACGATTATCCTTGCCGGAACATTCCAAAGCCTTGCATTTAATCCAGCAAATCCGTGACGAAGCACACCGTTTTGCTATTACCGGACACCGTGCGCGACGGCAAAAAGCGCGGACACAATCCCCACTAGAACAAATTGCGGGGTTGGGTGCGAAACGGCGGCAAGTATTACTCAAGCAGTTTGGTGGTTTGCGTGCCATTGAACGAGCGAGTGTGGAAGAATTGGCAAAAGTGTCAGGCATTAGCCTTGAGCTGGCACGTAAGATTTACGATTTTTTTAATGGGGAAACACACTGATATGGTATTCAATCTGCCAATATTCCTGACCTTGCTGCGGATTGCATTTATTCCGTTATTGGTATTCCTCTTTTACATGGATGCACCGTGGGCAGAATTAGCAGCGGCAACCGTGTTTGGTGTGGCAGGTTTTACCGATTGGGCAGACGGTTATTTAGCCCGTTTGTGGCAACAGGAATCCCGTTTCGGTGCGTTTCTTGACCCCGTAGCAGATAAATTAATCGTTGCCGTTACGCTGATATTACTGGTGGAACGCGAAGCCAATGTGTGGATTACCCTCGCCGCCATTAGCATTATCGGGCGCGAAATTATTATTTCTGCCTTACGTGAATGGATGGCGGAAGTAGGCGCACGGGGCAAAGTCGCCGTGGCTTTCATCGGTAAACTCAAAACAGCGGTACAAATGTTGGCGTTGATTTGCTTGCTGTACAATCAAGATTTATGGGCTGTGCCCTTGCGCGAAATTGGTTTAGTTGCCTTGGCTATCGCCACAATATTAACCTTGATTTCAATGGTGCAATATTTGCGTGGGGCATTTACCTCTGCGTAAAAAATTAGCCCCTCACATGGAGGGGCATAACGTCAATCTTTTACCGCAGATTAGTCGGCACGACCGCTAATCAGTAAGTTTTGGTACTCTTTCAAACGTTCCCATTCACCTTTTGCCGCTAATTCCGCTTGATACGGCCAGCTTTTTGGGTCGTGCAGTTTGAATTGCCCACCTGCTGCTTCCAACACAGGTTTAATTGCGTCCGGTGTTAAGGCTGCTAACTGGTCGAAATTCATGACACCTGCGGTATTAAGAATCTGCTCCAGTTTAGGACCAATGCCTTCCAACTTTTTCAGGTCGTCTTTACGCCCATCACCTAAATGCGCAACGCTGGCAAAACCGCTAATCAAACTGCCTGCAACACCCGTAATGCCTGTGCCTGCATTACTTGCCGCATTGGCTACGGATGCAGCAGCACGAGTCACACCGCTGGCGACATTATCGCCACTGCTACGTAACAAGCTGTTTACATCCGCAGTGTAACCGCCGCTACTGGTAACAGAACGGGATTCACGGCTACGATCAAAACTGCTAGTGCTGCCGTTGCTACCGCCACTGTTCATTTTGCGTAACAACCCACACAGCAACATCCCTAACAGGAACGCCACCGCTAAGAGAACAATGATTTCCAGACTGGCAATGCCAAAAGTGTAATCAGGGTTATGATTCATTGCTTAGCCCTCGTCGTTGGATTTGCCACGGAAATAGCAAAATAGAAAACCCAGCAGAAATGCAACTGCCAGCATAATAATGACTTCCAGACTGGCACTGGACATATCATAACGGCTTGTAATGTCTTTAAACATGCGTAACTCCCATTGCTTTATTTAGCTGGCGTGATTTCAACACGGCGGTTTTTCTTACGACCGTCTTCGGTTTTATTGTCAGCCAGTGGCTTATCTTGACCTTCAGAGGAGCTAGAAATCCGATCAGCCGGAGCACCCAGTTTAACCAGCATTTGCTTAATTGCATCTGCACGTTTCAAGCCGAGAGCTTTATTTTTCGCCGCATCCCCTTGGTTGTCCGTATGACCAACAATGGTTACTTTGCCAGTCGCATTGTCTTTCATGAACTTAGCAACTTTATCAAAGTAGGCTTTGGTTTCATCTGCCAATTGCGGGTTAGCTGAACCTGTGGGGAAATGCAAGCGTGCAGGGTCAATGCCCGTGCCTGTATCAGGTGCATCTTTGTTGGTTTCAATGGTGATTTTATTGCTGTCTTCAACAGCTTTGGTTTTCTCCGCAGCAGCTTTTTCTGCGTCAGCTTTAGCTTGCTGTTCGGCAGCGGCTTTTTCTGCGTCAGCTTT
>CAZJDN010000105.1:0-7395 GCA_964544775.1 uncultured Thiothrix sp. | reverse complement strand
CGCGCTCGAAGGCGTGGATGCCGAACTTTCCGCACTCGATTTACGCTTCAAAACCTTGTGGGATAAACAACAACAGCGGTTTTAACCTACAGTACGATCTCATCCCCCATGCTGTAAGGTACTCACGATCTGCCTATTCTTTAAGCTAGTGCAAAACCTTGTGTGATGCCGCACAAGCTGCACCAATGACTGTGTTACAAACTCGACAAGCCACTAATAAAAACCACACTAAATACTTATATAACATAGACTTAAATAAACTGGCATGGCTCTTGCTCAAGCTAAATCAATGCAGCAGCAAGGTAGCAACCATGACTACAACCGAGCGTTTTATCACCATCAACGATACCACCCTGCGGGATGGCGAACAGTCCGCTGGCGTGGCTTTTTCTCTGGCAGAAAAGCTGGCGATTGCTCGCGGCTTGGATCAGGTAGGCGTACCCGAATTGGAAGTAGGCATTCCTGCAATGGGTGCGGAAGAGCGCGAATCCATCCGTGCGGTGGCGGATTTGGGTTTAAACGCTCGCCTGATGGTATGGAGTCGGATGCGCCGCGATGACATTTTGCTGTGCCGCGACTTAGGGGTGGATATGATTGATATTTCCATCTCGGTTTCCGATCAGCAAATTACCCACAAACTCAAACGTGACCGTGCATGGGTATTGCAACAAATCCGCGAACACGTACAACTAGCGCGTGAACTTGGGTTGGGCGTGGGTGTGGGCGGGGAAGATGCTTCCCGCGCTGATCGGGATTTCTTGTTACAAGTATTAGAGACTGCGCAAGCCGCTGGAGCACAACGCTTTCGCTTTGCCGATACGGTGGGCGTGCTTGAACCGTTTCTGACCTACGAATGGATAGCCGCCTTACGCGCCAATACGGATTTAGAAATCGAAATGCACGCGCACGACGATTTGGGTTTAGCCACCGCGAATACTTTAGCCGCCGCACGCGCCGGAGCAACCCACGTTAATACCACCGTGCACGGTTTAGGTGAACGCGCCGGGAACGCTCCCTTGGAAGAAGTCGCACTGGGCTTAAGCCGCTTGTATCACTTGCAGTGCGGTATCAATCTCAAACGCTTTCGTAAGCTCTCGTTACTGGTGGAAAAGGCTTCGGGTCGCCCCGTCGGTTGGCAAAAAAGTTTGGTTGGCGAAGGCGTTTTCACCCACGAATCCGGCATTCACGTCGATGGATTGCTGAAAGATTCGGAAAATTACCAAGGTTTTGACCCAGCCGAAGTGGGTCGCCACCACCAATTGGTCTTGGGTAAACATTCCGGCACGCACGGGGTATTACGCGCTTACGCTGCATTAGGTTTACACCTCAACCACGAACAAGCGGAAGCCATTTTATCCCTCGTGCGGCGGTTTTCCACCCAACACAAACGCCCTCCCGTGGTTGACGATTTGTACGGGTTTCTCCAAACCGCTTGCCCAGAGGAGACAGGAATATGTCACTAGAAACTGCCACCCTCACTTTCCCACCACAAGAAAGCGACAAACATAGCGATGAGCAGGGAACGGCAAACGTTTCTTTATGGCAACTGATTAGCGAAGACATTACCTGTGTGTTTCAACGTGACCCTGCGGCGCGTTCGCGGTGGGAAGTCGCCACACTTTACCCCGGTATTCATGCGGTCATGTTGCAGCGCGTCGCACACAGTTTATGGCAACGCGGTTGGCGTTATTTCCCCCGTTTTATTTCCTACGTAGCGCGTTGGTGGACGAATATCGACCTCCATCCGGGGGCAAAAATCGGGCGACGGTTTTTCATTGATCATGGCGCGTGCGTAGTCATCGGTGAAACCGCAGAAATTGGCAACGACGTAACCTTATACCACGGCGTTACCCTTGGCGGCGTGTCATGGAACAAAGGTAAACGCCACCCAACATTAGGTAATCGTGTGGTCATTGGGGCTGGGGCAAAAATCTTAGGTCCGATTGAATTAGGTAACGACGTGCGCGTGGGGGCAAACTCCGTGGTCGTGCGTAATATTCCGGCGGGGAAAACGGTGGTAGGTATCCCCGGCAAAATCGTGCAACGTAGCCTTGCACGCAATGAAAATCCCGAAGGGATTGACCTTAACCACCATTTGATTCCCGACCCAGTGGCAGGCGCGATTCAATGCTTGCTTGACCGGATTCGTTCATTGGAAGAAACCATTGGGAAACGCGGCTGTTTGCCAGAGCCAGAGGAGGAGGACGGCGAAGAATGCAGCCATTGTGATGCCCGTGATCTGTGCGACGACGATGCGCCAGACCTCACGGCAAAGCCTATTCATTTTAAAAAAACAGGAACACCCTACAATGGATTTACAGGACTTTGAGGCCGAAGACCTCTATTACGATGCAAGCATCGACCCAGAGGTTGCCGCGCTGTTGGAGGAGGCGGCAAACATTTACCCCGATGCGGAAGCAGAAACCTTGCTATTACGCGCTTATTTCCTCGCCCCTGAGGATTTAAACGTGCTGGTTGGGTTGTACCGTTATTTTTACTACCAACACCGTTTACCGGATGCCTTACGGGTAGCGCAAAAAGCCATTAGCGTTAGTGGTAAACGTTTGCGCTTACCGGACGATTGGCGGCATTTAACCCGCTTGCATTTGGGGCAAGGGGTATTGGTTTCCATGACCTTAACCCGCTTTTACCTCATGGCACATAAAGGTGCAGGTTATCTGGAAATGCGTCTCGGCGATTTAGCCGATGCCGTGGGGCGTTTACAAACGCTGGTAGACATTGACAGCAATGACCGCTTGGGAGTTAAAGCCTTGCTGAGTTTGGCGCAAGAACGCTTACACGAACAATATTACGTGCCAAAACAAGCAGCGTTTGGTTAAACGCGGCTCATTGGCAGGGGGCTAATTTATAACCAACCCCGTGCACGGTTTCGATAATGCTGTCACCGCCGACTTCGGCGAATTTCTGCCGAATGTGGCGAATGTGGCTGTCGATGGTGCGGTCACTGACGTAAACATTACCGTCATACGCACTGTCCATAATGCTGTCGCGGCTAAACACGCGGGTTGGTTGACGCGCAAACATTTGCAACATGGCAAATTCGGTGGCGGTTAAACCAACCACGCGCCCTTGCCAACTGGCAGTGTGTTGCTGCGGTTGAATGCACAATTTCCCGTGGCGTAATGCATCATCATCCACCGCAATGACCCGTGCGCTGGGTTGCACCCGTTTTAAAATGACATTGACCCGTGCCACCAATTCGCGCGGACTAAACGGTTTGGTCACGTAATCATCACCGCCGATTTCCAACCCTAAAATGCGGTCAATTTCATCATCGCGGGAAGACAAAAATAAAATCGGTACGTCTGAAAATTTGCGGATTTCCCGACACACTTCCAACCCATCCAATTCCGGCATGTTAATGTCGAGCACGATTAAATCCGTCGCTTGTTGGCGAAAACTGTCGAGTGCTTGCCGCCCATCTTCCGCTTGCGATACCCGCATTCCGGCTTTTTCGAGGGCAAAACTCAAGACATCACGAATGTGGGGATCGTCATCAACAATGAGGATGTGTTTATTCATGTACAAAACAGCCGCTTAACTATGAGGAGGTACTATAAAACAAAATACCATGAGAAAGACATTGAACTCCGACGGGTAAGTGTCGCGCTACCAGCCGGAATTCGAGGTGTTGTTGGGGGTTTAGTCCCGCTGGAAAAAACTGACCGTAAGCAATCTCGCATTATTTTTCTCATCGTCAGTTTCCAGCTCGGTGAGTAGTGTCAGGAATGGATAGTACGCACCAATTGTGCAAGCAATGTTTCCACGATATGGAGATAACGCAGAAAGATTTTGCAGATTTTGTGCAGCGCGATTCTCCCCTGCGGCTCGTGCTACGATAGGTTTGGTTTTAAGTAAAACGGAACACACATGGCAACTTACGCAATCGGTGATTTACAAGGCTGTTACGACCCACTGCGGCGGCTGTTGGACAAACTGCATTTCGACCCGCAACACGATAGCGTGTGGCTGGCGGGGGATTTGGTTAATCGCGGTAAACATTCATTGGAAACCTTACGTTTCGTGCGTTCGTTGGGGACTGCGGCAATCAGTGTGCTGGGAAATCACGACATTAGCTTGATTGCGGCTTTCCACGGGTTACGCAAACCGCACAAAAGCCTGAAAACCTTGGTGGAAGCGGAAGATTACCCCGATTTAATTCGTTGGCTGGCGCAACGCCCGATGTTACATACCGATAGAACCTTGGGTTATGCCTTAAGTCATGCGGGGATTTCCCCCCAATGGGATTTAGCCACCGCAGAACACTGCGCCCGCGAAGTAGAAGCACAACTTACCCAGTTTGACCCCAGTGCATGGCTAGCACAAGTTTACGGCGATGTCCCGAATGCGTGGGCAAACGATTTACCGTTATTAGATCGTCACCGCTATATCCTAAATGCATTTACACGGATGCGGTTTTGCCACCTCGATGGCAGTTTGGAATTTGAAGCCAAAGGCAACCCGCAAGAATATCGTGCCACTCACGGTAAAAAAGCTACTTTACTACCGTGGTTTTCCCACCCTAAACGCCAACCTTTGGAAGTAACGGTACTGTTTGGGCATTGGTCAACATTGGGGTATTACCATGCAGACGGGGTGATTGCTTTGGATACGGGCTGCGTCTGGGGCGGTAAACTCAGCGCGGTCAGAATTGATTCCCCCCATCCCCAACCGTACAGTGTTGAATGCAGCGATTACACACGCAGTTAACGCAATCATTAGTAATGCCCCACTAAATCCCTACATTGTTAGCTTTACCACAGAAATGGCGCATACCTTGCAGGGTCGCCTTCTGTGGTTTTTAGTATTATTTCAAATAAAAACAATAAATTATAAATTTCAACTAGGCACACAAACTCTGGCACGTTTATTGAATGAGAAAACGCAATCAGCGAATCACGCAGGTAACACTTTCATGAGCACCATGCCGCCGCCCATATTACGCCAACACTATTACCAACAATTGCTACAACACCGTTTGGGCGATAGCAATGACGATGGGTTAGCGCAAATGTACGCCTCGTGGCTGTGTGGGCAAGGTGCTTTGCCGTTGTATTTGGGGCTACCGTTGGATGTCTTCCGTAGCATGATGGAATACCATTTTCCTTCCCTGCCGCAGCCGCTGCGTGTACCGCCGCAAATTCGCCCTATTGATGTTACGCGAATGCCAGAATTGGACGATTTACGCACCTTATTGCAGCAAAATACCAGCCACACTACCCCTGACGCAGGCTGGATGACGGAAATCGTGTGTGCGGCGTGCTTAAGTAACGACCATTTATGGCAAGACCTCGGCTTATGGTCACGTCAGGATTTATCCAAACTCATGCAAACAAACTTTCTGCCATTGGCGGAAAAAAATACCAAAGACATGAAGTGGAAAAAGTTTCTCTACAAGCAACTGTGTGAAAGTGAAGGCATTTACGTTTGCCGCGCTCCTTCGTGTGAAGTTTGTCTGGATTATGCCGCATGTTTCGACACAGTACTGTAACCGACGCACTGGATAATGCCAGCGCAACGGAACGCCGCGCGGTTGCCGCTTACCTTGGTTTAGCCATTGGTGATGCGCTGGGAGCAACGGTGGAGTTTATGACTCCGAATGAAATCCGCCACGCTTACGGCACGCACAAAGACATGGTTGGCGGTGGGTGGTTAAAACTCAAAGTGGGTGAAGTCACCGACGATACCGAAATGAGTTTGGCATTGGGTAACGCCATTTTACGTAACGGCACCATTGACGCACCCAGTATTGCGCAAGCCTTTAGTGAATGGATGCGTAGGAAGCCCAAAGACATCGGCAATACGGTACGGCGCGGGATTATGGAGTTTCGCCGCACAGGGCAAACCATCATGCCAGCCAGCGAACACGATGCGGGGAATGGTGCGTGTATGCGTTGTTTACCCGTGGCGTTAGCAACATTGCACGCTAGTTGGACAACGGTGCAAACCGCTTCCCGCTTGCAAGCGCACATTACACACCACAATGCGCTGTCGGATGCTGGTACGGAATGCTTCACGCAAATGCTCCACGCTGCCGTGTTAGGTGAACCGTTAGCGGAATTGGAATTACTCGCCCACGCTTTGGTGCAGCAATTCCCCGTTTTTGAATACCGTAAAAACCGCCGCGATAACCCCAGCGGGTACATCGTGGATACGTTGCAGGCAGTGTTTCAAGCACTGTTTGCCCACAACAGCTTTGAAACCGCGCTAGTGGACGTGGTGAACCGAGGTGGCGACGCAGATACCACGGGCGCGATTCTCGGCATGGTCGCTGGTGCATTGTATGGCTTGGAAAGCATTCCGACTCGCTGGTTAGCGCGGTTGAATGCGGATAGCCGCGAACAGTGCATTGCGCAAGCACGCGCACTCTATCAACTGGCACAAAAGGACAAATCCCATGAGACTTTCGCGTAAAGACGAACATTCCATCACTGCCATGCTGTCCTTAGCGGCACATGACCGTTACACCACCCCCATTAGTTTGACGGAATTATCCGAAACCTTGGGGATTTCCACCTCTTACCTCGAACACCTGTTTAGTGGTTTGCGTAAACACGGCTTGGTGGAAGGTTTACGCGGCGTAGGCGGCGGCTACCGTTTAGCACGTCCAGCCAATCAAATCAGCATTGCGGATATTTTATACGCTACCAACGCGCTGAGTGATGAAGAGGAAAGCAATGAATTGGTCACAGCAGCTCGGACGACCGAAGCAATGGCTGCGTGGGTGGATTTAAGTCGGCGGATTCGGGAATTTCTGAGCGATTTAACGTTAGCGGACTTTGTACGCAACAAACCCAATCGGGCGTGGAAGCAACGCGAACACACGGTAAGCAATTACATCGCTACCATGTTTGCCCCGCCGAGTGCGTATGCAGTGGTAAGTCGGACATAAGTCCGACCCACCGAACTGAGGCACGTATTACACGTCTTCTTTCTTAGAAGCGCGTTTACGGTCGTTTTCCATCAGGAATTTCTTACGAATACGGATGTTTTTCGGGGTGATTTCCACCAACTCATCGTCGTCGATAAATTCCATCGCTTGTTCCAACGTCATGCGAATCGGTGGGACGAGAATCAAGTTTTCGTCTGTACCCGCTGCACGAATGTTGGTTAACTGTTTCGCTTTCAACGGGTTAACGACGAGATCGTTATCACGGCTGTGAATGCCGATCACTTGCCCTTCGTAAACTTCTTCCGCGTGACCGATGAACATGCGTCCGCGCTCTTGCAGGTTGAAAATCGCGTAAGCCAAGGCTTTACCCGTGGCATTGGAAATCAATACCCCGTTATGGCGTTGACCAATTGCACCCGCTTTCACTGGCGCGTAGTTTTCAAAGGTGTGGTAAATCAAGCCAGTACCGGAAGTCATGGTCA
>CAZJDN010000104.1:0-7506 GCA_964544775.1 uncultured Thiothrix sp. | reverse complement strand
GTTGCCGCCCCCGACCTCAACGGACAATTATGGGCCAGCGTGTTGTGTGGAGCGCACGGTTTCGTGCAAGCGTTGGATGCCAAAAAATTGCGCATCCACGCCTTGCCAAATCTCACCGACCCCTTGTACGAACAATTGCGCCCCCACACCCCGCTTGGCGTTTTAGGCTTGGAATTTCCCACCCGACGGCGTAATCGTGCCAATGGTTATATCGCTGGCGTGGATAGCACGGGCTTTACGGTGACGGTGGAACAATGTTTCGGTAACTGCCCCAAATACATTCAAACCCGTATCCCGACTTTATTGGCAAAACCAAACAGCAGTGCCTTAAGCATTACCCCTCACCTGAATCAGCAGCAATGCCAATGGATTACGCAAGCCGATACGTTTTTTATTGCTAGTGCATGGCGTAATGCGGTGGATATTTCGCATCGCGGTGGTAACGCGGGGTTTGTGACCATAGAAGATGCTCGCACGCTGTCTGTGCCCGATTTTGCCGGAAATAATTACTTCAACACCTTCGGTAATTTGGTACAAAACCCCAACGCCGCATTGTTATTCATCGACTTTGAACGCGGTGATTTGCTACACCTTGCGGTCACGGCGGATGTGCTTTGGCAAGGCACACAGCGCGAAATGCGCCTACACATTCACGAAGTCCGCCACCGCGTGCAAGCCTTGCCGATTGTATTCACCTCAACCGATACCCCACACCATACACCGTCAAAATAATGCTAGGCTGTTGCGGGTTAGCTTCGATCTTTTTACGCAATACCGAAATGCACTGATCCAAAGCCCGGCTGGAATTAAAATAATCGTGCCCCCAGCCTTCGTTTAACAACGTATCGCGTGACACCACTTGGGTTGGATAACGGTAAAATGTACGCAATAAAATGGCCTCACGTTCGGTCAGCGCCATCACTTGTTCCCCACGCCGCGCTTGCAATGCCGCCACATCCACGGCTAAGTCGTGCAACCAAAACAGGGCATTTTCACCCGTTTCCGGCGGTTGACAACGAAACGCAATGCGCTTGATTCGTGCTAACACTTCACGCGGACTGAACGGCTTGAGAATGTAATCATCCGCCCCCAATTCCAAGCCCAATATACGATCCAGTTCTTCACCTTTAGCGGTCAAAAACATAATCGGCACACGCTCATTCACCCGCCGAATTTGCCGACACAATTCCAAGCCATCCATTTCTGGCATCATCACATCCAATAAGCAAAAATCTGGCGAATGTTGTTGGAACAATACCCACGCTTCACGACCATTGCTAGCAGCACAACAGTCATGCCCCGCTGCTTGCAATAACTCCTGCAAACCGTCACGAATCGGCTGATGATCTTCCGCGATTAACACTTTCATATTTCACTCCCGACAGCGTAAACGCACCACGAAGCACGCGCCCTCCGTAACCGTTTCACACAACCGGATGAAACCGCCGTGCTGTACCGCAAGATTAGCGCAAATCGACAAACCCAAACCGCTTCCTGCACTATCACTGGTAGCAGGCACACGCACAAATGGCTCAAAAATTTTCTCACGCCACGCCGTCGGAATGCCTTGCCCAGCATCGCGCACCTGCATTTCCCAATACGGTTTATGGAAAGCGTGACGAATCTGCACGGGTTGGTCACTTGCCGCGTATTTGTAGGCGTTCGTTAGCAGGTTAAACAAAATTTGTTCGATGACACGGCGATTCACCCACAATGACGGATAGGTTTCGCCCGTTATCGTTACCATCTGTTGCGCAAAATCGGGGAGTGCTTGCCATTGCTTCACACAATCTTGCAGCAAGTTGGGGATATTTTCTAACTGCATCACTAAGGGTTGCTGCGTGGTACTGCGTTGATATTCCAAATAATGATCCGCCAGTTCACTCATGCGACTGCATTCACTCATGATCACCTGCAAATGCTGACGTAACTTAGCATCACTAGGATCGCGCATTTCCGCTAATTCCGCATACAAGCGAATACTCGTCAAAGGTGTGCGCAATTCATGCGCCACTTGATTGAGGAAATGCGCTTTGCGCGTGGTGTCGCGTTCCCGATGCCACTGCTGGTAATACAACCACGCTACCGCCGCAATTAACACCACCGCCAACGGTAATAGCATGGAAATCAACGGCAACAACGGCAAGCGCGTAGCTTGATTTTCCACCACCACATAACGCACGCTCCACCCTGCCAACGGTAACGACAATGGCACGCTTTGCCACGTCTTAGCCGCCACATCGCCCGTTTGTAACACCATACGTTGTGCATCATCTAACATCTGCAACGACGGTTTAACCGCCTGATGTTCAAGCCATTGGCTTGCCAATTGCCGCACTTGCTCTATGAACTGCGGTTCTTTCAAGCGCAAACATTGCACACTATGATCCGGCAAATAATCACACACCAAACGAAAACTACGGCTAGATAATTGTGCATACCACTTACGCCCCGCACCATTATCCGCCGGACGATCCGCCCAAATCCGCACTGCCGAAATACCACGACTGATTTCCTGCTCTTGAAATAAAGCGGTATTAATGTCAGGCGGATACACCTGTTCGCCGCTAGCATCCAATAACAATACCCCATCCACTGCCGGATGCGTCAGCAACTGGTAACGAATGCTCGGTAAATCGGTTTTCAAGGTCTTCGTGAGTAGCTGTAAGCCATCGACCCACTGATTTAACCCCGCCAATAATTGCGCATCCAACGCGGTGAATTGCTGGCGTTCTAATTGCTGACGTTGCAAAGCCAAGGTTTGGTATTCCGCCGTTAAAGTCCGCACCCCCAACCAACCCGTAATCAGCAACGGCAACACAATCACCAACAACCAACCCACATGGCGTTTGAACACGTTTAATCCTCGAATTGCGTTAGCTCCATCACCATTTTGCCACCTTTGTAAACATCCGTATCCAGCGGTTCATCACGTTCCAATTTCACCAGTCCCACCCCCGGCGCGTACCATTCGTGAGTGGTAATCTGAATCGCCGAATCGCCTTTACGCGGGTCGGTGTACATCGTCACTTCGGCTTGCCCTTCGACCTCAACGCAATGTGGGAATGTCCCCGCTGGCACTTCCACCGTTTCATCCACCGCTTTCACGCTGTAACTCATGGGAAAACGTAACTCATTGGCATAAGTGCTTTTATCGCCTTCATACAAGCGCAAAATCAAATACGGCATGGTAATCGACGACCACGTTTTACCCATTGCTTTAGTCGGTTCATTGGGTAACACCAAACGCGGCGGCGTATCGAGTTGTGGCTCTAATTCCACCACCGTGCGTTTAGCGAAACGGTACACACCATCATCCTTGTGTACGAGGTAATAATCCGTGCCGTCACTGGTGCGCCGTATTGTGGTCAACGTGTCTTTTATGCTTTGTGTGCCCACATTTTCAATGGTCAGCGTTTTACTGTCGGAACGGTATGGTTGTGTAATCGTTACCTGATAATCCCAACGCAAACCTTGGTTTAACGGGAAATAATCATCTGCTGCGGGTTTGCCGCAAGCGTGTAATAACGGCAGGCAGAGTAAACTGAGGTAGCAGCGTTTCATGCTTATTTCTCCGGCAATGCAGGGTCTGGTAAGCCCGTGAATTTGAACTTATCGTGCACAACATCCCCTAATTGCCGCACAATGACAGGCGCACTGCCTTCCGCTGCGTGTTTATTACCCTCTTTTGTACCAATTTGCACATTGCCATTGCGTTGATTGCGTAATGCATCTTCCAGCGCGGTATGCACTTCGCGGTCATACGGGATTTCATAAGCGCGTGGTTCACCGTCTGGTTTGCTGCCTTTGAGGTTTGATGCCCAAATAAACACCCGCCCTGCTGTACCTTTTTCCTGATTCGGCTCTTCAATCACCGATGCGTGCAACAGGAATTTATCCGGCAACGCTGCTTGGGCAGGCCAACCTTGCGACTGTTTCCAGCCCTGATAACTGACCCAATAAAACCCAGCCGCAAATACCACCAAGCCGAGTTTAATCAGCCAATGCAACCGCCCGTGTGTGACTACTAGCACTAGCATTGCCAATAAGAAAATGTACGCCACCACCAGTAAGGTAAGCATTTCATTCATAATTTTCCTCCCATTACAATCGATTTTTGTAGCGTATTAATGTCAGTTACTTGCCCATTTGGGGTAATTGTGAAGCGCACAGCGGTTTTCTCCTCCCCTTCACGCTCTAAGGTAATTGTCGAATAATGCAAAACTTTCAAGACCGGATTAACCTCCGCCACATACACCGTGACAGGCACAGGACGATGGGTTTCACTGTGGTAATAATGCACATTAACGGTAAATTCCCCCGGTGGTCGCCCGCGAATCGTGACGATTTCCTGATTGAGTGGGTTAATCACTTCTTTACCATCAATCAACTGCATATCATTCACCAGCCCACGGTCATCGCGGTCTAAGTGCATTAACCCATCTTGCTGACGTTTGAACCACACCAGCTTGCCTTCTGGCCCTTCCACCCACGTATCAATGTCATTCGGGTCATTATCCGGCCAACTCACGGTAATCATGAATTCGGCTTTCGGGTTAATCACCCCGGTTTTGGCATTGGGGTGCATTAACAGTAATGCCATTGAAAACAAGAAGGTAAAGGTGAGCAAAGCGTTAAACAGCAGGTCGCTAAACGGGTCAACATCCTGCATATCACGGCGTTTAAACAGAGCCATGCGCCACCTCGCTGGCGTGAATCGCTTCTAATACCAATTTATCGGCGGTACGATCCAACATCAGGTACTGAATCCCCAATAATAGGCTGCCGACTAAACCGATAATCGTGGTATTCAGCGCGATTTTCATGCCCTGCGTCATATTGCTCATCAGGGTTTGCACTTGCGCAATATCAAGCGAATCCAAATGCGTCATTGACCCCAACATCATCACGAAACCAATCACCGTGCCGAGCATCCCCAACTTGATTAATGCTCCGGTAATAAACCAGCCCACTTCATGTTGCCCGCGCAATTGCAAGCTGAGTAATTCGGCGGTGAGTTGTTTTTCGGATGGGTTAGCAATCGCTTGTAATTCACGCAAATAACGCCCCATAACGGTAGGGTTATCGCACTGATGGTTCTGTTCCCACGCACTTAATGCATGGGTTTGCTGCGATAAAAACACACTGCGATAACCGCAATGCAAGCAGGTCAGCAGAAATATCACCATCATCGACACACACAAATAGGTACTATCGGTAGCGAACATGAACTGCAAAATGCCGTTATCCCACAACATCACCAAGCCAATCAGCAACAAACCGAAAAACCATAGCCAATGCAGCGTCAATAACCACGGCTGAACTGTTTTCATTTTCCCTCCTCCACAGCGAACACCAACAAATCATCCCCTTCGGTAAACCCAAACAGTTTGTTACCACCTGCGGCAATGGCGATGTATTGCTTGCCATTCACTTGGTAGGTAATGGGCGGCGCATTCACGCCCGCACTTTGCTGATACGACCACAGTTTTTTGCCTGTCTGATCATCCAGCGCGAAAAACTCGCCGCTACCTTCACCGCTAAATACCAAACCACCAGCGGTATGCAGCACACCACCGAGTAATGGATGCGGGGTTTTAAACTGCCAACGTTGTTTACCCGTGGTCAAATCCAGCGCGGTCAACAAACCGTATTTGTCATTAGGGTCAAATTCAAAGTAGCTGTAACTCTGCCACGGCTGAGGTTTGTTATCGGTTGGTGGCGGTAGGGTTTTGCGGTAATAAGTAGCGGGAGAATGCATAGCTGCGACAAACACGCTGCTATCGGCGGGATTGAATGCCACGGGCGACCAATTACTACCGCCTGCAATGGCAGGGGCAATTTTCACACCCTGTTCAGTGGGATTCGCAAACAAATTGGACTGCGGCACAAACGCATCGGTTTTAAACAGCAACTTTCCGGTAGCGCGATCCAGCACATAAAACCAACCCGTTTTACCCGCCTGCCCCACGGCTTTGACGGTTTTGCCGTCAACCTTGGCATCGAACAAAATCGGCGGGCTGGAAGCGTCGTAACCCCAACGGTCATGCGGCACTTCTTGATACGCCCACAATAATTTGCCCGTTTTGCTATCCAAGGCAACGACGCTGGATGTGTGTAAGTTATCGCCGGGGCGGGTGGAATCATCCATATTCGGCGCGGGATTCCCCGTACCAAAAAACAGCACGCCCGTCTCAGCATCCAGTGCTGGCGTACTCATGATCGAACCACCACCAAGTTGCCAAGTATCAGGGAATTTAGTGTGCTGCTGCTTTTCCCACGCAATATCGCGGTTTAAGGGTACACCGTCATCGGTAGTTTGCCGCCATTCGCCGACCCACTGCGCATCGCTGACGCTGTACCAACGCCAGATTTCTTTGCCCGTTTTCGCATCAAAAGCCGCCAAAAACCCGCGTAATCCGGTGCGCCCATCGCCTTGCCCAATGACTTGCAAACCTTTATCGCCATCCAGATGCAAGCCGTAACCAGTACCTGTAATGCCAACGAATACCATGCCATTAAACACTTGCGGAGCCATGTTAAACGTATGCCCTGTGCCGCCCACACTTTTGGCATTTGGCGCGACATCGGTTTTTGCCATCACCGCCTTCGCACCACTCAAAGTTTCTTGCAAGTTAATACTGACATCGTGTACCGCTATGTCCCACAGCACTTCACCTGTGGCTTGTTTGAGCGCAATCAAACGCCCGTCAATCGTGGCTTCATACACCACACCATCAGCAACCGCCACGCCACGATTCGCAGGTCCACAACAGGTTTTGTCGGTGATGAGTTTGTGCTGGTAACGCCAAAGCTGTTTACCGGATGCGGCATCGAGTGCCAGCACGTCATTGAATGCGGTACTGAGGTACATTACACCATCGACCACCACAGGACTGGCTTGGAACGCACCGATTTTGCCCGTGTGAAAATCCCACGCGAGTTTAAGTTTATTGATGGTATCGTGATTGACTTGGCTTAATTCACTGTGGCGCAAATTGGCGTAATCATTACCGTATAACGCCCAATCGGTATTCGCCGCAGCATACGCACTGCCACTGCAAGCAAAAGCACAAACGAGGAAGGAAAAAGGCTTGGACATAACACGCACCTGATGAATATTTCAGGGTTATTATGTCCAAACCAGCGCGAGCAATTGTCAGAACAATGTAAGAATATTGTCAGGTTTAGAATTCGTAATTCAGGCACGTCATAACACGGTGCCCACTGGTATTATTCACACCGACCCCAACGCCGCGTTATTATTCATCGACGTTGAACGCGGCGATTTGCTGCAATTGGTGGTCACGGCGGATGTAATTTGGCAAGGTCGCACTTAACCTTGCATCCATGCTTGGTAGAACAATGTTCCAACAATGCTCAGTGCCAACAGTGCAATCAGGATTTGTGCAGGGCTAAGGGTTTGAATTGGTTCTTTTTGGCGTGTGGCACAAACATTGCCGGGGCAAAGTTCCGGTGGTGTACGCATCAGCCAGCGGTACAACA
>CAZJDN010000103.1:3879-7508 GCA_964544775.1 uncultured Thiothrix sp. | reverse complement strand
CGTTTGCCAATAGCGCGGGGCTTGGTGTTGTGAATGGGCTTTTAAAATCGCCATGTAATCGCTGCGGGGTAAGTTTTCCGAACCCATACTAATCAGGTGCGGGTTTTCGATTTGGCAGTCGATTAGGGCATAACCCCAACGTTGGGCGTAATAGGCTAGGGCAACAAGGGCGATTTTAGACGTGTCCGGTTCACGGCTAAACATGGATTCCCCACTGAAAATGCCACCAATGCTTACGCCGTATAAGCCACCGACCAATGCGTTGTCGCTGTTCCACACTTCGATGGAATGGGCTAAGTCCGCCGCGTGTAAACGGCAGTAAGCCGTGTGCATTTCGTTGGTAATCCACGTACCACTGCTGTAACTGCGCGGTGCGGCACAAGCGTGGACAACATCGGCAAAACAGGTGTCAAAAGTGATGCGGTAGTCTTTATTTCGCAGGGATTTACGCAAGCTGCGTGTTATGCGGATTTTGTGCGGAAACAAGACGGTGCGTGGGTTTGGCGACCACCAGTAAATCGGTTCGCGTGGACCAAACCACGGGAAAATGCCCGATTTATAGGCATTTACCAGCCGTTTTACGCTCAAGTCACCACCAACGGCGAGTAAGCCGTTGGGTTCTTGCCATGCCAATTCCACGGGCGGGAAGGGTTCTTCCGACCAGTTACTATTCAGCAAGGTGAGACTCAGTGATTGTGCCAAGGTTTAAGAACCTTGTTTTGCCAGTTGGTCGAGGTAACGTTCTGCGTCCAAGGCCGCCATGCAGCCAGTACCTGCGGACGTAATCGCTTGGCGGTAGATGTGATCCATAACATCGCCTGCGGCAAATACGCCTTCGATGCTGGTTTGTGTCGCATTGCCTTGCGTACCACTTTTCACTTTGATGTAACCGTTTTCCATTTCCAGTTGGTCGCCAAAAATGTCAGTGTTTGGTTTGTGACCAATGGCAACGAAAATACCCATTAAGTCGATGTCTTGGGTTTCACCTGTTTGCACGTTTTTCACCCGCATTCCGGTAACGCCTGTATTATCGCCTAGTACTTCGTCTAAGGTGTTATTCCACAGCAGTTTGACTTTGCCTTCTGCGGCTTTGGCAAACAGGTGGTCTTGAAGGATTTTTTCCGAACGCAAGCTATCACGGCGGTGGACTAAATACACTTCAGAGGCAATGTTGGCAAGGTAAAGGGCTTCTTCCACGGCTGTGTTACCACCACCAATAACGGCCACTTTTTGTTTGCGATAAAAGAAACCATCACAGGTTGCGCACGCGGAAACGCCCCGCCCTTTGAATTTTTCTTCAGATTCCAAACCTAAGTATTGTGCTGACGCACCAGTAGCTATAATCAACGCATCACAGGTGTAAGTACCGCTATCGCCCGTCAGTGTGAAAGGACGGTTTTGCAGGTTTACGGTGTGAATGTGGTCGAAAAGGATTTCGGTATTGAAACGTTCCGCGTGTTTTTGCATCCGTTCCATCAGGGAAGGACCCATAACACCATCGTTGTCGCCCGGCCAGTTGTCTACTTCGGTTGTGGTCATCAATTGACCGCCTTGTTGTAGACCCGTGATTAAGACTGGGTTGAGGTTAGCGCGTGCAGCATACACGGCTGCGGTGTAACCTGCGGGGCCTGAGCCTAGAATGAGTAAACGGCAATGTTTGGCTGTATTCATGTATAATTCTCCTTTTATGCGGGCGGTGGAGGAACCACTGTCCATTTGAATCGGCTAATATTACGGTATAAACGCTACAAAACGAACAGGGATATTGGTTTGGCTAACAAAGTTGTTCTTAACGCAAAGAAACGCCTTGCGGTACAGCAAGCGTCGGTCATTATTTTCTTGGGGATTGCCTCAGTAATTATGCTGGCATTGTTAACGTATGATCCACGCGATCCCGGGCCGTTCAACGTCAATACCAATCCGGGTGTTGTGTACAACATGGCACGGATGCCGGGGGCATGGCTGGCGGATTTCCTCTTTGGTTTGATGGGGTATTTTGCTTACGGTTTGCCGATTGTGTTGGTCGTAATGGGGCTAGTCTCTTTCCGCATGGGACCACAAATGAAAAACCCCAACAACCCGATTGGTGGCATTAATGATGCAATCAGTATCGCGGGTGGGGTAATGTTGTTGCTGGCAGGCAGTGGGTTGGCACACCTGTTATTTGCGGGGCACGGTAATTACGGTGGCGGCGGAATGCTCGGAAAAACCATCGGTAATTTAGTTGCTTATTCCTTCCTTGGTACTTACGGTGCAGCCCTTTTATTGATGTCTATTTTCCTTGGCGGCTTAACCCTTGTCACTGATGTATCGTGGGCAGAAGTAGCGGAAAAGGTGGGCGATTCCATCCTCGCGTTATTCGACAAAGCACAAGATATAAAAGCGCGGCAAGCCGAAGCAGCAGAAGCAGGTAAACCCGGTTTGCTGGATAAAGTATCGGGTGTATTGGGTTCAGGGAAAGATGTCCTGAAAAACGGTAAAGATTCTTTGGATAAAGCCTCTGGTTGGGCGAACCGCGTTACGGGCGGTTTAGGGGGCGGTAAAGGCATTGATCCGGTATTGGATGCCGAAGGTGTAGACCTGACCGAGTTACATGCACCGGGAATGCGGCGCGAACCCGCATTGGGCGTGCCAGAATTTGCATCCACTACGCCTGCAAAAGTCGACAAGCCCAGTAAAGCCAGCAAAGCCGAAAAACCTCAAAAAGCAACCGAAGAAGCCTTACTTCATGCGGCAAGCGATGCATTGCCTAAGCTAAGTAAAGGGAATTCCTTGGTATTACCCCGTTTAAGTTTGTTGAATGCACCGCCTAAAGAACGTGCGACGCAATCCAAAGAGCGTTTAAGTGAATTAGCCGCAAAACTGATTGAAGCCTTAGGGCATTACGGCATACCGGATGTTAAAGTGGTGGCACAAGACCCCGGTCCGGTGATTACCCGCTTTGAATTGGAATTACCGGATGGCACGAAGGCTTCAAAGATTTCCGGTTTAGCTTCGGATTTAGCCCGTAATATGTGCGTTTCCAGCGTGCGTGTAGTGGAAGTTATCCCCGGTCGTCCTACGATTGGTATCGAAGTACCTAATGATCGGCGCGATGTGGTAACAATCAGCGAAATGCTGGGGGCAAATGTTTACAAGAAAAATCCTTCCCCTTTGACGCTTGCGTTGGGTAAAGATATTGCAGGCAACCCCATTGTGGCAGACCTTGCGCGGATGCCGCATTTATTGGTTGCAGGTACGACAGGTTCGGGTAAATCGGTATTCGTCAATGCGGTCTTAATGAGCTTGTTGTACAAGGCAACGCCAGAAGAAGTCCGCATGATCATGATTGACCCCAAAATGTTGGAGTTAAGCAGTTACGAAGACATTCCGCACCTTCTTGCCCCCGTTGTTACGGACATGAAACACGCAGCTAATGCTTTGCGTTGGTGTGTGGCGGAAATGGAGCGACGCTACTTGTTAATGTCCAAACTCAAAGTACGCAATATTGCGGGTTTCAACGAAAAAATCCTTGAAGCGGAAGATAAGGGTGATCCTATTCTTGACCCGTTGTTTGATCCGCTAACAGCAGTCGATGGGCACGCTTTGCCATTGAAACCACTGCCTTACATTGTGGTTATTGTCGACGA
>CAZJDN010000103.1:0-3779 GCA_964544775.1 uncultured Thiothrix sp. | reverse complement strand
TGGGTTACGGTGATATGTTGTACATGCCGCCGGGGACTTCCTTGCCCTTGCGGGTACACGGTGCTTTAGTCACTGATGGCGAAGTGGAAGCCGTCACCTTCCATCTTCGTTCACAAAGGGAACCTGATTACATTCACGAGGTCTTAGCAGATACAACGTCTCCATCCGATGCAATACCCGGATTAGAGCCGCTGGCAGAGCGAGAGGGGGAATCCGACCCGCTGTTTGATGAAGCAGTCGCGGTGGTAACAGAATCTCGCCGCGCATCAATTTCTTATCTGCAACGCCGCCTGAAAGTCGGTTATAACCGTGCGGCACGTATGATAGAAGACATGGAAACCGCAGGTGTGGTCAGTGCTGTATTGAGTAACGGCACACGTGATGTACTTGCGCCACCGCCTGTAAAGGATTGAGATAAAAGAGGTTAATGATGAAAAAAACGTTTGCAAAAACACTGCTGGTTTTATTGGTTGCAGGCTTAACTAATGTTTCATGGGCAGGTGGACGCGAAAAGCTCAATGAGTTTTTTACCCAAGTTGATACCATGCAAGCGAGTTTTACCCAGCAAGTTGTTGATGATAAGGAAAAAGTACGCCAGTCCTCCAGCGGTACGGTTTTCTTATCACGTCCGGGTAAATTCCGTTGGGAATATACCTCACCAAACAAAAACCAAATTGTTTCAGACGGTAAAAACGTTTGGGTTTACGACATTGATTTAGACCAAGTAACCGTAAAACCTGTGAAACAGGCTTTATCTGCTGCGCCTGTGGGTTTATTACTGCAAAAACAACCAGCGGAAAAGCAATTTGCCGTGGATGAAATGGAAGCGGATGGCAGTAATTTAGAATGGTTTCGTCTGACTCCACACAAAAAAGATTCCGATTTTACCAACATGGATTTGGGAATTAGCGACAATGGTATTCAAGAAATGATCTTGAATGATAAGTTCGGGCAAAAAACCTATATCAAATTTTCCGGCATGAATACCAATGGCGGGATTGATGACAGTAAATTCTCTTTCACGCCACCCAAAGGTGCGGATGTTATCGGTAATCCGTCTTGATGGGGCAAGCCTTTACCCCGCTTGCTGAACGAATGCGCCCTGCGACTTTGCAAGAGTACGCAGGGCAAACTCACCTCCTCGCCGTTGGTAAACCGCTACGGCGAGCGATTGAAGAATCCCACCCCCATTCCATGTTATTTTGGGGACCTCCCGGAACAGGTAAAACTACCCTCGCACGTTTGATTAGCCATTATTGGGCAGCGGAATTCCTAACCCTGTCGGCAGTATTGGCTGGAGTAAAAGAAATTCGTGCAGGTGTGGATACCGCACGGCAAAACCGCGATCAATTTGGGCGGAAAACGGTTTTATTTGTGGATGAAGTCCACCGTTTTAATAAAGCTCAGCAAGATGCTTTTCTGCCACATATTGAAGACGGTACATTACTATTTATTGGTGCGACGACAGAAAACCCTTCCTTTGAATTAAATAATGCGTTGCTTTCACGGGTAAGAACTTATGTTTTACGGGCGTTAACACCAACGGATATTCAACACGTTTTACAACGCGCTTTAAACGATACGGAAAAAGGTTTAGGGGCATTACCGTTTCAAGTGACAGATTCCGTGTTAGCTTTATTGGCAAACGCTGCCGATGGCGATGCGCGTAGAGCTTTGAATTGGTTGGAACAAGCTGCCGATTTAGCAACAGAGACCACACAAGGATTGGAGCTTACTGAGACGGTGGTGCAAGAAGTTATGGCGGGTAATGTGCGCCGTTTTGATAAGGGTGGGGATGTATTTTACGAACAAATTTCTGCCTTGCATAAATCCGTGCGCGGAACTGACCCTGATGCAGCTTTGTATTGGTTATGCCGTATGTTAAACGGTGGTTGTGACCCGTTGTATATTGCACGGCGGGTTGTACGCATGGCAACCGAAGACATTGGTAATGCGGATCCGCGCGGCTTACAACTGGCATTAAACGCATGGGATACTTACGAGCGTTTAGGTAGCCCTGAAGGTGAATTAGCCCTTGCGCAAGCTGTGGTGTATTTAGCGTGTGCGGCAAAAAGCAATGCGGTTTACACGGCTTATAAGCAGGCAATGGCAGACGCAAAACAATTCGGCTCTTTGGATGTGCCAATGCATTTACGCAATGCACCCACAAAATTAATGCAGGCTCTTGATTATGGCAAAGGCTATCGTTATGCCCATGATGAACAAGATGCTTATGCGGCGGGAGAAAACTATTTTCCCGCTGAATTATGCAACCGCCGTTATTACCTACCCGTTGAACGTGGCTTGGAAATTAAAATCCGCGAAAAACTAACAGCGTTACGTAAACGCTAGGCGGAAAAAGAGAAGCCCGATAAAGGCGTTCGGGCTTGCGTGTAGAGCCAATGATTTGCCTGCATAAACTTAATCCATTGCAATAACAACATTTACTTGCCCATTACTACCAACAGTAAAAGTACGGTCGCGGGTTACGTCGTGATAACTTGCAACCGCTTTATAAGTACCCGGTTTCAATGGCAAATTTAAAGAATGGGAATGACCCGTTGCAACCGGAGCAGCACTAGCATTATCAACACGCAACACTTTCCACTCAATCGGGGTAAATGCGGGGGCATCCTTTAACGTTGCAACCAAGTTAACACTGCCTCCATCACTCGCAGTCGCCAGTGTAGGCGTTAGCAATAAAGTTGCACTCATCCATGAGCTTAAAATCATGACGCGAATTGAACCGATAATCATAAAACACTCCTTGTTTGTCAGCACTTGAATTAGTAACTCGATCTGAACACTTTCCTTTATCTTAAGTATAGATCGTGTTTGACTAAAAACTGTCTTAATAGAAAAGTTTTATTAACTTTAGCTGAATGCGTGTTTTAATTACTAAGGTTTATCGTATCAACGGCAAAAAAAACCGCACCAGCGGTAACTGATACGGTTTTTAAGAGCTAGGTAAGCTCTTGATCTATTTAGCCACGACCTGCTAATGGTGCTGCGTCTAAAATCTCCGCAGAAACCCCTTCGCTGTAAGCCGCAAAATTTTTGTGGAAAGCTAATGCTAATTGAGTCGCTTTATCTTCATACGCGGCTTTGTCTGCCCAAGTAGACGCTGGGTCTAATACGTCAGAGGGAACGTCAGGGCATGCGGTTGGAATTTGCAGACCAAAGATCGGGTCAACCCGCATTTCAACGCTGTCCAATTCACCGTTCAGCGCGGCATTGACCATGCGACGGGTATGGTGAATGTTCATGCGTTTACCTGCGCCATACGCGCCACCTGTCCAGCCAGTATTGACTAACCAGCAAGACACGCCGTGTTCGTTGATTTTCTTGCCCAACAAACCAGCGTATACAGAAGGGTGTAAAGCCATGAAGGGCGCACCGAAACAGGTACTGAAAGTTGCAGTTGGTTCAGTAACACCTTTTTCTGTACCTGCCACTTTCGCGGTGTAGCCAGAAATGAAGTGGTACATTGCTTGTTCAGTGGTCAGTTTGGAAATCGGTGGCAATACACCAAACGCATCGCACGTCAGCATAATGATGTGTTTCGGATGACCTGCTTTACCCGGATACAAAGCTCCCGGCATTTGGGTAATCGGGTAGCTTGCACGCGTGTTTTCAGTAATGCTGTTGTCATCCAAGTTCAGGATGCGTGTTTCAGGGTCCATCACCACGTTTTCTAGCACTGTGCCGAAAGTGTGCGTGGTTTTGTAGATCATTGGCTCTTGTTCAGCGGACAAGTTGATCACTTTCGCGTAGCAACC
>CAZJDN010000102.1:0-7517 GCA_964544775.1 uncultured Thiothrix sp. | reverse complement strand
AATACGGCAAAACCGTCACCTTCATGCCAAAACCTATCGTGGGTGATAACGGTTCAGGTATGCACGTTCACATGTCATTGGCAAAAGACGGTGTAAACCTGTTCGCAGGCGACGAGTACGCTGGTCTGTCGCAAACCGCGCTGTACTACATTGGCGGTATTATCAAACACGCCAAAGCCCTGAATGCGATTACCAACCCCGGCACAAACTCTTACAAACGTTTAGTACCGGGCTTTGAAGCACCTGTTATGTTGGCATACTCTGCGCGTAACCGTTCTGCGTCTATCCGTATCCCATTCGTTGGTAGCCCAAAAGGTCGCCGTATCGAAGTACGCTTCCCAGACCCATCTGCTAACCCCTACTTAGCCTTCGCGGCTTTGATGATGGCAGGCTTGGATGGTATCAAAAACAAAATCCACCCCGGCGAAGCGTCTGACAAAGACTTATACGACCTGCCACCGGAAGAAGACAAACTGATTCCGCGCGTTTGCCATTCCTTGGATATGGCTTTAGAAGCACTGGACAAAGACCGTGACTTCTTAACCGCAGGTGGTGTTTTCAGCAACGACATGATCGACGCTTACATTGAGTTGAAAATGCAAGAAGTTACTCGCTTCCGCATGACCACTCACCCGGTTGAATTCGACATGTACTACTCACTCTAATCCATCCGGTTAGAAAAGTAGGCAAAAACGCCCCCGCTGTGGGGCGTTTTTTTACCGGATACTGATAAAAAATGCAGCAACCGCGCCGTTTTGCCACGCTATTCTTACTTGCATTCGTGCTAGTGGCTGCGCTGTTTTTCTTCCAACACAAACTGCAACGCTTTCTCGATAAACCACACTACAACACCACGCCTTGGGTAACAGGTTATTTACCTGCTTACCGCCAAAATACGGCTTTCATGCGCCCCGACGATTACGCCATGTTGTCACACGTTGCTCATGCTTCGCTCCAACCCCAAGCGGATGGCACATTAAATGAGCAGGCGAATGCACACACGCACGAACGCCGCCAACAAGCGGTGCAAGCCGCTCACGCCGCCAAACGCCCGATTTTACTGGTCATTATGGGCAGTAATAGCGCGTTTAATGCTGCCATTCGGGAGCAAGTCCGCCCCCAATTTCTGCGCAACATTTTGTCATTGGTGGATAAGGAAGGTTACGACGGGGTAGACATTGATATGGAACCCATTGTTACCGATGTGCGTAATAGCAATACCGATTTCATCCGTTTTATCAGTGAATTATCGACGGCGTTACATCAACGTAAAAGCCCGTTACTGGGGCGTTCGCCTTTGCTGACAGCAGCAGTGAATCTTAATGACCGTTACGTGGTAGCTAAACTGGTGGATGAATTTGATCAAATCAACCTCATGACTTACGACATGGCACAACCGCACGCAGGTTGGGTAACGTGGTTTGACAGCGCGGTACACAATGGCAGTTTCATCTTCCCCGGTCATAGTCATGAAGTCCCAGCCATTGCGGATTGGGTCAATGCCTTTTTAGACGCTGGCATCCCACGACGTAAATTAGGCATTGGTATTAGCTTTGATGTCGCCTGCTGGCAAGGGGGCAAAGTCAGTAAAGATCAAGGCGTAACCGAACCGCGTCAATCGTGGCAAGCAGCACCGCAGTATTTCAAACGTAAATTTGCCGATATGTGGCAAGCAGGTTTATTACCCAACAGTTATGAATGGGACAAATACGCGCAAATGGCATGGTTTAGCGTGGATAAACCAAACGCTGCTGATGATATGTTTTGCAATTTCAACGATAACCGTGCGCTTGCGGCTAAAGTCGAATATGTGCGCCAACAAGGTTTAGGCGGGTTAATTGTGTGGGAACTGTCCTCCGATCAATTAGCCAATGCCAGCGCAACACAAATTCCCCCCTTACGCCAAGCCCTCGCAGAAAGTCTAAAACGCCCTAATCCACCCACGCAAAACGGTAAATAGTGCTAATTAGTGCACTATCGACTTTTTTCATGAAACCTATGTTACAAATTAATGACAAAGCAGTTATCCTTGCTAACCAAAACCGCTTGGGGAACTTATGTCAGCAGCCCAACTACGCCGTTATTTACCTATTTTGATAGCGATTCCGGCTATCTTATTTATGCCCTACGTATTAACCATTGATCAAGGTAGTGCGGGGTTATGGGGGTCTATTTACAATCGCCTTTACATCGGTCTAACGTGGTTGGTGTTATTTGGCACACTGTTAGCCATTGGGCGACGACCGTGGTTTGCCGCTGGTTTAGCCTCCACCGTTATCGGTGGTTTATGGATTGGAGCAGCGATTAAATACCAATACCTTGGTTCACAACTGCTCGCACCGGACATCTTAGTCGCTGCGTTAAGTGCGGAAACCTTGCTGGAAATGGGTTTAGCCCCCACTTTGCTGATTCTCGGCTCGTTATTCATGCTTGCGGTTGGTTTCTTTTTGGAATATCCACGTACTTGGGCGCGGAAACCTTTATTCATTTACGCCTTTTCGATTCTTGGCGGATTTGGTTTGGTTAACTTGCCGATATTTTACATTGATCTGCAATGGACAACGCAATACCAAAACACCCTCCCGATTTTTGTGCAAAGTATTTGGCGCACACAATTAGAAGAGCCTACCCAACCGCATAAAAGCAGTTATTGCTGTTTCAAAGCGGATCGCACCGCCGAAACCTTTACCGAAGCCCCGCAAACTAAACCCAATATTATTGTGATATTGGAAGAATCTACCTTTCCCATGCAATACATTGATGCGTTTAAAGCGGAAGGCAAATTCTTTAAAGATGCCTACCCGCTGAAAGTGCATACGGTAGGTGGCTCAACGTGGGTTCAGGAAATTGCGTTTCTGCACGGTGTCGCGCCACCGTTATACGGCACGGGTTGGAAGTCGATTAACTTATTCGCCCCCGGACGTTTAGACGGGCGCATTGCCCCGCAATTAGCCTCGCAAGGGTATAAAACCAAAACCATTTACCCGATTGCAGGGCGTTTTTACGGTGGGCAACGTTTTCATGAACAACTGGGAATGCAGGAATTCATTGATTGCAAAGCCATGCCGGAATGCGATAAACGCAAATGGAATAAAATGCCGGATGAAGTATTTTTCGATGAAGCGGTTAAACAATTGCAATTAACCAAAGAACCAACGTTTGAATTCGTTGCGACCATGCGGCAACATTCCCCGCACGAAAAAGCCCTGCCAGATGCAGATAAACAATGCGCGTCCAGTTTATCTGAGAAACAATGTTCGATTTTAGTTGATTACAATGAACGCTTGAAATTATCGGTTAAGGCTTATGAAAAATTACTGACAGACTTAAAAGCCCTCCCCGAACGTACCATTGTCGTGGCATTTGGCGATCACATCCCCGGTGACGTAGCGGCTTATTTCACCGAAAGCGATTTTGCCAAGCAAGACCGCTTCCGCACGTTTTTTAACGTATGGGATTCGGAAAAGGGTTTCGTTACCCACAAAGTTCTCGATGGGCAGGAATACGAAAAAATCGATATTGCCATGCTAGACGCGCTGACCTTGCGTTACGCAGGCTTTGCTAGCCATTACATCAGCGATAAACTGATTCACATGGCGGAATGTTCCGGCAGTTACTGTGGGTTTGAGCCGACCACCGATGATACGGGTACGGCACTTACCCAATTGCAACCGCCGCCCCCTTCGCCTTAGAGGTCTTCGATTCCCAGTTCTTTTAATTTACGGGTGAGGGTATTACGCCCCCACCCCAATAATTCCGCCGCTTCGATTTTTCGCCCACCCGTTTTTTTCAACGCCGATTGCAATAAAATGCGCTCGAAAATGGGGTTTAGCTCGTCGAGTAAATTGGTTGCCCCTTTACTTAAACGCACATCGGCAAACGTCGCCAACGCCTTTTCCCAATTACTGGGTAATTCTGGTTTACCGTTTTCATTTTCCAGTAATTCAGCGGGTAAATCATCCATGACAATTTCACGCCCCGAAGCCATCACGGTTAACCAACGGCAGGTATTTTCCAATTGGCGTACATTGCCCGGCCACGGTAAGGTTTGTAAATGTTCGGTAACGCGATTGGACAGGCTTTTAACTTCCACCTGCAATTCTTCCGCCGCCCGGTGTAGAAAATGGTTGAGTAATAGGGGAATGTCTTCGCGTCTTTCACGCAATGGCGGGTTATGAATCCGAATCACATTTAAGCGGTGGAATAAATCTTCGCGGAACGTGCCTTTATGCACTAATTCTTCCAGATTTTGATGCGTCGCGGCAATAATACGCACATCCACTTTAACGGGCGTATGCCCACCCACACGATAGAACGTGCCTTCGGCTAATACCCGCAGCAAACGGGTTTGTAATTCCGCTGGCATATCGCCAATTTCATCCAAAAATAGCGTGCCGCCATCGGCTTGCTCGAATCTGCCTTTCCGCTGTGCATACGCCCCCGTGAATGCACCTTTTTCGTGCCCAAATAATTCCGACTCCAGTAATTCGCGGGGAATCGCAGCCGTATTCAGGGCAATAAAGGGCTTGTTAGCCCGTGGGCTGTGCGTGTGTAAGGCTTTAGCGACTAATTCCTTACCCGTTCCCGATTCGCCTGTAATCAACACGGTAATGCTGGATTTGGATAAGCGCCCAATCGCACGGAACACTTCCTGCATAGCAGGCGCGTGCCCAATGATTTCCCGCCCACCCAATAAAGCAGCGTTATTTTCATTTAGCTTGCCTGCATCGCGTTCGCGGCGCATTTTGCACGCACGGCGAACCAAATCCACCGCCTCATTCACATCAAACGGCTTGGGCAAGTATTCAAACGCACCACCTTGGTAGGCAGAAACCGCACTTTCTAAGTCCGAATGTGCCGTCATAATAATCACGGGAATGTCGGGGTATTCGCGTTGCATCCGTTCGAGCAAAAGCAAGCCGTCTGTTCCCGGCATCCGAATATCGGTCATTAGCGCGTCGGGCTGTTGGGTGCGTAAGGCTGTAATGATTTGGTCAGCCGTTTCAAAACTGCGTACCCCAATATCCGCTTTTTGTAAGGCGCGTTCCAACACCCAGCGGATGGAACGGTCATCATCGGCAATCCATATATTTTCAGCGAGAGGCATGTCCATTCTCCAACGGAATCAGGATAGAAAAACAAGTGTATCCGGGCACGGATTCGTACTGAATCAGCCCGTTATGACGGCGTACCAGTGACTGTGCAATTGCCAAGCCAAGTCCACTGCCTTCGGCGTGCCCACTGACCATCGGTAGGAATAGTTTATCCCGTAAATGATCCACGACACCCGGGCCGTTATCACAAATATCCACTTTCAGCACATGCCGATAACGCACTTGCTGAATGGTAAATTGGCGTAAAATGCGCGTGCGTAATTGGATTTCCCCCACGCCATCCAATACCCGAATCGCATTACTCACAATATTCAAAATAACCTGCACCAGTTGATCACGATCCCCTTGGAATTCGGGAATACTGGGGTCGTAATCCCGCACGAATTGAATTTCCGCTGGAATATCGGTACTCACCAAATGCCGTACATGCTCCAATACCTCGTGGATATTGACGCTTTCGGGGCGCGGTAAAGTGCGTGGGCCCAGTAAACCATTGACCAAGTTTTTCAACCGATCCGCTTCGGAAATAATAATCTGCGTGTATTCTTTGAGTTCTGGGTTTTCTAATTCGCTTTCTAGTAACTGTGCTGCACCGCGCAAACCGCCTAAAGGGTTTTTGATTTCGTGCGCAATCCCACGAACCAATTCCCGAATCGCTTGTTGCTGGTGAATTAATTGCTCCTCGCGCACAATCCGTAACTGGCGGTCAACCCGTTGTATTTCCAGTAATAAATGATTTTTCCAATCATGCAAAGACAACGGGGTAATCACACAATCAATGGTGATTTGATCACCGTTTGCTAGCTCTACCATGCACTCGCGGATGGATTGCGGGTCATTTTGTTGCATGGCAACGTTTAAATGGTAATGCAAAACTTCCGTGCGCAATAATTGCGCCACTGGCTCAGTTAATACCCGCTGCTGGCTCTGCCCAAACAGCATTTCCCCCGACTGGTTCATGTAAACCACACGTTTGTTCTCATCCAGCACTAAAATGGCGCAAGTGAGAATATCCAGCAGTTCATTCATATTCATTTTCGATTGACTCATGCGGATAAGCTATGCAAATTTAATGCCATTAATACTAAGTCATGGAATTTCAAGCAATGCCATACCGTGGCAAAAAAACCCTTGAAAGTAAATGCCCCACTTTAGTGCACACGCATTTTGCTGCGTTATATCAAATTTAACTGCATGATTTGGCTTAGTTTGCTTGGAATTATTGCTTACCCTGCACGCAGGTCTTATGCTCCTATGCACAACAATAATTCCCATCGCTGACGCTAGAGAGATTATGGTTTAATGAATGGACTTGTCTTCTACCACCGTAACCAATTGCAACACCCGGCTTTATCGGTTTTACAAGCGGCGATTCAAGTCAATGGCGAGCATCGCATTACCACCCAGTTCAATGAATTCCTTGTGGATGTTTACGTGCTGGCGGACTCGTTAACCTCGCGGGTCATTGCCATTGATTTTGATAATACGATTACGGCTGATTTGGATTTTTACCTCGATTTGATTGATGCTTACCGCGCCCATAATTGGGAGCCTGTGGTGTGTACGCTCCGCGATGCTATGGACGATAACCTTGAGGAAATCCAAGACAAATTACACGATACGGGGATTCGTATCTACACTACTGATGGTAAACGCAAACGCGCTTACATGCTGCACGAAGGGATTAGCGTCGGCTTGTGGATTGATGACTATTTCCCCGGTATTAGCCAATGTGGTACAGCCTTTCTCCTTAACAATGGCGTGACGTATTAATTTATGGACGATTCCAGTAACAGCATTCTCGACGGTTTTCTGCAAGGCAAGTTTGAACGCATGAATTGCCCGCAGTGTGAAAATACCTTTCTCACCAATGTGTATGCTATGCCGGGGGATGATTACGTTTTATTGGAAAAATACGCGCTGGGTTTGGAATATTTCTGCGATGCGATTCAGCAATATGACTTAACGCAAGTGCCGTTTATTCGCCGCATTGGGGTTTTAGGGGCAGAAGATGACAGCGTGCAACCGCCAGAAGTGATTCAGCTTTTTACCTACAACGAGCCGGATTACCGCGTTATCTATGTGATGGAACGCTTGGAACACTTGGGCGAAGCGGATGCGGCTTTTTTCTCGGATCATGTTTTCGGCATGGATTGGAAGGAAGAACACACCCGCCATGAAATTCTGGCATGGATAAGAGAACGGTACGGCGAAACCTTAGCCGAAGACATTCGTAAACTTTGCTTGTATTTCCGGCAGCACGAAGATTACCTAGCTTGGGATTTACACGGCAATAACCTCATGCGCAGAACACGCGACGGGGAAATCGTGGTCATGGACCCTTTCGCACCCAAAATGGGGGAATATCTTTAACCGTTATTTCCCTCGTACCTGCCCCTTCCC
>CAZJDN010000101.1:3853-7566 GCA_964544775.1 uncultured Thiothrix sp. | reverse complement strand
CCTCTTTCCATGCACGCATAATCCCCGGAATCCCCAACACCGAATCAGGGCGGAAAACTTGAGGGTCTAAGAAATCATCATCAATACGGCGATAGATCACATCCACCCGTTCCAAACCGCCGATGGTTTTCATGTAAACAAAACCGTCTTTACCCACGGTTAAATCCGCACCTTCCAGCAATACCAAACCTGCTTGTTGCGCCAAGAATGCGTGTTCAAAGTAAGCCGAGTTATAAATGCCCGGTGTCATCAAAGCGATGGTGGGATTTTCTAATTCAGGGCGTAAAGAAGCTAACATTTCATACAGATGCGCGGGGTAATCACTCACCGGGCGAATCGGTAGGGTATTAAAGATTTCAGGTAAAACACGCTTGGTAATGTTGCGATTTTCCAGCATGTACGCCACGCCCGACGGTACACGTAAGTTATCTTCCAACACATACAACACGCCGTCGCTGTGGCGCACTAAATCTGAACCGCAAATATTTGCCCAAACACCGTGCGGCGGAGTCATGCCAATACAGGCTTCACGATAACCTTTAGATTGCATGACCACATCTTCAGGAATCACGCCGTCTTTAATGATTTTCCCGCCATTGTAGATGTCTTGAATGAACATATTCAGTGCACGAATGCGCTGTTTAAGCCCCATTTCAGTGCAATCCCATTCTTTTGCAGGTATAATGCGCGGGATAATGTCGAACGGCCATGCACGGTCAATATTGCCTGCATCGCTGTAAACCGTGAAGGTAATGCCCATTTCACGAATAACTGCTTCAGACTCTTGTACGCATTGGCGGAAACGTTCAGGGGTTAAATGGCGGAGGTATTCAACTAATTTGTAGCTAGATTCACGCGGTTGATGCACCGCAGCAATGAGTTCATCATAGAACTTGGCGGGATCGTATTGATTCCATTCTTTTTTCATAGACTTATTCCGAGCAATAGTCGATGTTATAAATAGCAGCTATTAGTAAACAGCTTGCAAGCCTTGTTGTTATTCATCACCTAGCAAGAACCATGCCCAATATGGGGGAGCGATAGTGATTTAAGAGCCTTGATTATTGCACAGCTTCGTTGACTCGTCGCTGAAATTTACTATCAGTGCTCCAGCAAAATCACCCATTTGCACAAAATCCGACGCACGGTTATTTTTTCACTGTGAGGTGTTACGCCCAGTCATTACCAGTATGCCCGCTGAAATAATTACCAACATTCCCGCTAATGCCAGCAAACTTAACCGTTCACTCCAGCATAACCAACCCAAGATTGCTGCAAAAATCACCGAAGCATAAGAAAACGCGCCTAATTGACTCGCAGGTGCATAACCATACGCCGCAGTTAGTAGCAACTGCGCTAAAGTTGAGAATACACCCAATAAGAATAGCCAAAGCAGCGCGTTCCAACCGATTGGCAACCAATTTAATTCTGCGGGGAAGGCAGAAAGCAGGCTCGCAAACAGTGCGAAATAAAAAACAACGCGCCGTGCTGGTTCATCGCTAGCACGCATCCGGCGAATACTTACCTTCGTCGTGCCACCCAACATTGCGCCAATCAAACCCGCAGCCACCGCTACAGAAGCCAATGGTTGCGCAGGATTCGGGCTTAACACCAACAACACGCCAATAAAGCCCAACCCAATGGCAGCCAAGGTTTGCCACACTAACCGTTCCCGCATCCAGAAAAACGCCACAATCGGAATAAAAAACGGCATAGTTTGTTTGAGTAAAGCAGCTTGGGCTAACGGTAAATGACTCCACGCATAAAACAAGCAACTCATGCCCAGCACACCCGTAAACGAGCGTAAGAAGTGTAAATGCAAACACTGCGTTTTAATCGCCGCCAACCCGCTATGCCACAACCACGGCAACAACAATAACAACCCAAAGAGGTTACGGAAGAAAACCGTTTGCGCGTCGGACACTTGCCCGTGCAGAGATTTAATCACCATCCCCGCACACACCAAGAAAAATTCCGACAGTAAAATCAATGCCGCCCCGTAAGCCAGATTGCTGACCTTAAAACGTTGCCCCAATACGTGCTGCATTGTGAATGGGTAACGCTTAGGCAGCTAATGCCAATAAAGCAGCACGGTATTCATGGGTAACAACTTGCTGCTCTTGGTTTTTCAATACTCCCCCCAAATCAGCCGTCAAGCGTTCTGCGGTACGCACAAAATCGTGAATTGCTTCATTGCTATCAATCACGCTGGGTAAATTCAGGATCATGGACAAGCCCGGAGTTGCTTGCTCAAGGATTTCTTCTGGCACTAATGTCCACGGTTTCACCCCATTTGCCACGCTAAACAAACTAGCCTCACCTTGCGTGGTTAAAACCATGCGGTGGAAAATGCCCATTTCACCAAAACTCAGCCCTGCATTATCCAATGCTTTCAGCACTTCTTCGCCGGAAAATCCCGCATCAATATCAGCCGCGATAAACAAAACCACTTGGGGAGGTAATACGGCTTTCTCGACATTACCATTGGTGCGGCTGTGACCTGTTGCAATACCAGAGATCATTGCATCCGACATGGAACGGGCATTGGAAGACGGGCGTTTACCATCACGCGCTGCAACATCATCCAGCACGCTGGACGTTTCATTACCGTCTGCGTCACGCAAAATGGGAACATTTTCATCGCGTTTTTGCGGTAAATCACGGCGTGCCATGCGGCTAATCACGTAAATTGCTACCAAGGCAATTAGCCCCACCGCCATAATAATCAGGCTTACCAGCTCCATTTCAAAATCCTTATTTATATCCTTGTGTGTTTATCTGTCAGCCATTTGCCAGTTTGACGGCTTCAGCTACGTCTACCGATACCAAGCGGGAAACCCCCGCCTCCCGCATCGTAACACCGATGAGGTTTTCAGCAAGTTCCATCGTCGTTTTGTTATGGGTAATGAAGATGAATTGTACCTGTTCTGACATGTGTCGCACCAGTTCACAAAAGCGTCCAACATTCGCCTCGTCTAACGGTGCATCGACTTCATCCAACAGACAAAACGGTGCAGGATTCAACTCAAAAATGGCAAAAACTAACGCTACCGCAGTTAATGCTTTTTCGCCACCAGACATTAAATAAATGGAGGAAATGCGCTTACCGGGCGGTCGTGCCATAATTGCCACCCCCGTAGTCAGCAAGTCATCGCCCGTCATTTCCAAGTAACAGTCGCCGCCACCAAATAAACGCGGGAACATCTCCTTCAACCGCCCATTGACCCGTTCAAAGGTATCTTTAAATCGTGCGCGGGTTTCGCGGTCAATCTTACGCATGGCATTTTCCAAGGTTTCCAACGCAGTCACTAAATCGGTGTTTTGTTGGTCAAGGTATTGCTTACGTTCGCTTTGTTCGCGGAATTCGTCAATCGCGGCAAGGTTAATCGCCCCCAAACGCTGAATGCTACGTTGCACACTTTCCAATTGCTGTTGCAGTGCGGGTTGATCAAATGCTTGTAGCACGGTTTGCAGTTGGGTTAAATCCATTTCCAGTTTAGCAAATTGTTCGGCAAGTGTTTGTTCACGCACCTGTACTGCTTGCCATGCCAATTTGCGATTTTCTTGTTCGGTGCGCGTTTGTTCGGCAAGGCGTTCTGTTTTCCCCCGTTCGCTTTCTTGCTGGCGAATGTGCGCTTCGTGTGTTTGTACGGTTTGACGGGCTTGGTTTAAACGCATTTCGACTAGGGCGCGATGCTCCAATGCGGTTTCTA
>CAZJDN010000101.1:0-3753 GCA_964544775.1 uncultured Thiothrix sp. | reverse complement strand
TAATGCGACTGCTGTATTGCGCTGTTCGGTTGCCAGCAAATGGTCTTCTTCTTGCTGTATCCGTTGCGCTTCCAGTTCTTCACGCTCCACCTCAACGTGCTGGCGACGCTGACGTATTTGCTCACCGCGCTGTTGCAAGGCGTGTAAACGCCCCCGCAAATCCGATTCCAAACGGTGTAAGCGGTTGGTTTCCGCTTGGGCTTGCTGCCGCTGTTGCTCTTGTTCGCGCAAACTTTCCCGCAGTGTATCCGCCCTTGCTTGTAACCCTGCCAAAGTTACCTCTAACGTCGCTAGTTGCGCACGTAGGCTTTCAATCTCTTGTTGCCGCTGCAAAATGCCATTGAGCGCGTCACCGCTGCGGCGACTGCGTAACCAATTACGCCCTATCCATACACCCTCGCGGGTAATAATGCTTTCACCCGTGGCTAAGTGGTGGCGTTGCGCTAATGCCTCGGTTAGGTTTTCCGCGCAATGAATACCCGCTACCAAGCTATGGGCGGCGAGAGGGGCATGGATTTTTTCCGCCAGTAAACCTACCGCTTTACCCAATTCCCCTTGTTCTGTGGCAAGTAAGGTGATTCCTGTTTGGGGGAAGTCCGTTACCGCTAGCTCTGTCACACACACTGCATCTAAATCATCCGCTAGCACGGTTTCAACAGCGGTTTCCCAACCCGTAACCACCTGCAATTGTTCAGCTAAACGCGGGTTGTGGGCTAAACCGTGCGTTTGCAACCAGTGTTGTCGCGCCTGGTTGGTTTTATCCAAACCGGATTGTTGCAAGGTTTCCAGTGACGCAAGCCGCCCTTGCAAGGCTTGCCGTTGTGAACGCTGCAAATCCAATTGCGCTTGGATAGCACGCTGTTGAGTTTGCTGGTCGGAAAGGTTTAGCGCACACGTTGCGAGCTGTTCCTCGGCGAAGGCGTGTTGTTCCGCCGTTTCGACGCATTGAGCTTCCAACAATTGAATGTCGGTTTCAAAGTGCGTACTGGTTAAACTCAGGGATTCTTGCTGTAAACGTTCCAAGCGTTGCGTGGTTTGCTTTAGCTGGCGTTCGAGCTGTTCTAGTCGCGCGGTTTCTACTTGTAATTGTCGCGTAGGTTCAGCAATGTGCTGCTGACTGGCGTGCCATTGCTCTTGCCATGCATTAAGCTGTTGTTCTGCCTCCAATACACGCGCTTCTGCAAGGGCTGTTTGGTGGTTTAATTCAGCTTCACGCGGCTCTAATGCGGCGATTTGTGCATTGCAGGCGTGCAATTTTTCTTGGTCTTCTTGCGCGTGACGCAAGGTAGTTTCGATGCTGGTTTGCGCATTGCGTAAGGCTTCTTGCTGACGGCTTTGAATATCACGCTGGTGATGAATGTTTTGCTCAATACGCGCAATATTTGATCCGGCTTGGTAATACGCCGCTTGTACCTGATTTAAGTGTTCGTGTGCTTCGTTGTGTTGACTGCGCAAAGTTTCCAGTGCGGCTTCTAACTGCCGTACTTGCGCCATTTGCGCTTGGTAAGCTGTGGAACGCTGGCTAAGGTCGCGTAAACGTTCCTCACTTTCCGTCTTTAAACCCTGCCATTGCAAGTACAAAACAGCAGCTTCCAATTGCCGTTGTGTTTCGCGTAAATCGCGGAAACGTTGCGCAGCTTGCGCTTGTTTATCCAAGCGTTCGAGTTGCTTGTCGATTTCTTCGCGTAAATCGCTCAAGCGTTCCAAGTTTTCGCGGGTACTGGCAATCCGCGTTTCGGTTTCCCGCCGCCGTTCTTTGTAACGAGAAATGCCCGCCGCCTCTTCTAGCGTATTGCGCAACTCTTCGGGTTTCGCCTCAATCAAGCGCGAAATCATCCCTTGTTCTATAATCGCGTAGCTGCGTGGACCTAACCCCGTACCGAGAAAAATATCCGTAATATCACGGCGGCGACATTTTGTGCCATTGAGGAAATACTTGGAATCACCGTCACGACTGACTTGCCGTTTAACCGAAATTTCGGCGTATTTAGCGTATTCTCCTCCCAAAGAACCGTCAGAATTATCAAATACTAATTCAACGGAAGCTAAACCAACGGGTTTACGCGATGCAGAACCGTTAAAAATAACGTCTTCCATTGACGCACCGCGCAAGTGTTTCGCGGAGGATTCCCCCATCACCCAACGGACAGCATCAATCGTATTGGATTTACCGCACCCATTGGGTCCTAGAATTGCCGTTAGATTGCACTGAAAGGCTAAGGTAACGGGGTCAACAAAACTCTTGAATCCGGCAATACGGATTTTACTTAGGCGCACAAACTCGCTGCTTTTTAGTCATTAAACGAAAGCTAATTCTACTGAAGGAGTTGCTAGAAACGCTAGCCCAAATAAAACTTATCAAGTAACTAATTAGAATCAACCAAGGAATGTAAAGTTCATTGATCAATGCATGGTTGTCCTGTTTAATCTGTGTTAGCATCCGCCTTAGTTGGTGGAGTCAAGTGGAAAATTCAACTTTGGGAGTAAAATGAACACAAAAGCACAAGTATCTGGAAGTTTCGATATACTTCTGGGCATGGAAGATATTAGTGGACGTAGTAATGTCTGCCTATCTTTTGGTTCAGGATTATTTAGAAAACTGGGATGGTCATCCGGTGACTGGCTTAAATTTGATGCGGGTACAGAAGGCATTATTGCGCTAAATAAAACTCCAGAACCTAGCGAAGCCTCTTTCTATGCACGTAAAATCAAGCTGGCAAATGGTTTTTATCAAATCTGTTTTTATTCTAAACTGTTTAAATTCCCTAGCACTCCGGTTTATTTACCGAAAGAACAAGCTATGTTTAACTTGCAAACCCGCACATTGAGCTTACATATTCCCCAAGAATATCAAGTTTCTACCGATATTTTGTTAAAACCTGTACACGAATTACAGGTGGAAGATATTGCGGCGGCTTTCAAAAAGCTGTAATCCATCAGGCTTACAGCTTAATGGGAAATTAGTGTGCTAAAGCGAGTGTTTTTAATTGCTGCACCGCACAGATTTGAATCGCTTGGTGTCGTTCCTTAATAATGCCTTCACGTTTCCACAAGGCAAATAAACGGCTGACGGTTTCAATCGTTAAACCTAATAGTTGCGCAATCTCAAGGCGCGATAAAATCAGGGGAATCCAACGTTCTGATCCCATGCCTTCACACCATTCCAATAAAAATGAAGCCAACCGCTCATCTGAACGTTTCGCGCCTAATTCTAATAAACGTTCGTCTGCATGTTGTAATGCTTTAATGCAACGAACCATTATACGGCGTTCGATTTCGGCTTGGTGCTCGCCTAATAAGGGCAAAGCAGCAACGGGTATACAGCAAATTTCGGCAGCGCGTAATGCGACCGCGCTATGGTTGTAGTGTTGTGCAACTAAACCATCAAAACCAAAGACTTCGCCCGGTTTTACAATACGAATAATTTGATCTTTTCCGCCTACCGTGGTTTTAAATAGCTTTACATAACCTTGATGTAAAATGTAAACCGCGTGCGCCAGTGTTCCTGCATGGTAGATAAACTGCGCGGGATTGCATTCCAAATGATTGGTTGCGAGCTTCGTAAGCACACTCAGTAAATCATTGTCGGATTCGGCTAAAATACTGAGGTTAGCCAACGGGCAAGACCGCTGTACGCGGCTGGTTTCTACGCAATCCATAATCGTGAGCATTCCTCATGCGGTGTTTCTCTCGACTATCTGCGATTCTCTTCGGGGATGCATTGTTTTTTATCAAGCAAAAGAAAACCCCGCA
>CAZJDN010000100.1:2989-7655 GCA_964544775.1 uncultured Thiothrix sp. | reverse complement strand
TAAAAACCTAAACGCTATTTCAATAGATTGTTTGCTTAGAGTCAACAGAACCTAGTTTGCCATTAGGTGCATTACCCGCTACGCCCGTGCGTACTATTACGACTAATGGTAGTGCATTTGTGGGTATTGGTTTTGGCCCGGACAATAATCTGTATTTGGCTGATTTTTATAATAGCAGAGTATCGGTTTGGAATCCTTCAACGGGTGCGGCGGTGCGTACCTTAACCAATGCGGCAATGCCTACTCCGCACGGTGTTGGGTTCACGACGTGTACACCCGTGACGGTTGGCTCGGCGGATGTGGGTTTGACTAAAGTCGCGGATAAAACCAACACAAAAACAGGCGATACGGTGAAATACACGCTGACGGTTACAAACAATGGTCCAGATGGCGCAACAGGGGTGGAAGTGAAAGACCAATTACCCGCAGGTGTGACGTTTGTCTCTGCGTCGGGGGATGGCACTTACGACAATGCAACCAGTACATGGACGGTGGGAAGTGTGGCTGCGGGGGCGGCAAACGCTAAAACCTTAACCATTACCGTGACGGTAAATTAAACACAATGAGCGGCCGTTGAGTACGCATTACGTAAGTCGCACTTTGCCGTTTATGGTTGGTGACTTTACAGGTGCGTGCTATGCTTTATTCATTAATTAAAATTATAGTGCTAACACAATGTTAAAAAATAATAAGCTCGTTAGTTGTGTGCGTGCAGTGTTGGGGTTAACGACTTTAATGCTGATTGCACCTGTTTCTTACGCCGATATTTCGGGTAAAGTCTTCCGTGACTTCAATGCGAATGGGGTATTTGATACGGGGGCGGCTTTTAACGAAGTCGGGCAGGCTGGCGTTACCGTGAAAGCGTTTGATGCAACGGGGGCGGAAAAAGCCACTACAACATCGGCAGCCGATGGTGCTTACACGTTGAGCGGATTAACTGCTGGCGCGGATTACCGTATCGCATTTTCATGGGCGGAAACGTGGTTAAAAGCGAGTGCCAGTGGTGGTACGTCGGTGCAGTTTGCGAAAGATGGGGCAACGAATGTGCATTTCGCCCTCAATGCATCCGAAGATTTTAGCCAAGCGAATCCGCAATTGGTCACGGCAAATTTTTTGGTGGGCGAACCAACCAGTACTCAAGTTGCGGATAAGCCGCGTTTGGTGGAGTTTGCGTATTTGTCTGGGGCTGATGGTACTTCCTTTACGATTTCCACCGATGCAACAGCCGTTTTTCAGCCTGAAGTTACCGATGTTGCGGTGTCTTCCGCACCGAGTAGCGTGGGAACGTTGAATGCAATGCCGCCAAATATGGCAGGACGTTCACGCACAGATACCGTCAAAATGAGTGAGGTTGGGCCGTTGTATGGTTTGGCTTATCACCGTGATACCAATGTGTTACTTGCGGGGGCGTTTATGAAACGCTTTGTGGGGTTTCCGGGGGGAGCGAGTGACAGTAAGCTAGGCACAATTTACGCCATTGACCGTAAAGTAAACCCTAATACGGTTACGCCATTTTTTACCGCAAATGCAGGTGTCGATTCACACGATTATGCTAACGCTTCGATGAATGCACCGTTTGGCGATACCACAGCGGCAAGTCAGGCGGGTAAAGCAGGGTGGGGGGATATTGATTTGTCACCCGATGGCAGTGTGTTATACGCCGTAAACCTGTTTGACAAGAAAATTTACGCCATTCCTGTAACAAAAGGGGGAACGGGTTTAAGTGCAGGGACGGCTTCGACCATTGCATTTCCTGCCAGTGCGACAACGACTGCGTGTGCCAATGGCGATTGGGTTCCGGGCGGTTTGAAGGTTACTCAAGGTAATGTCTTTGCTACGGTAACGTGTACAGCGGAAACGTCGCAAGATGCAACTGATCTGCATTTCTATGTATATAAATTCGAACAAGATAACCCCAGTGTATTTACGAAAGTAGTGGATCACGCTAATTACCCGCGTGATATAGATTGGCATCCGTGGGTCAATGACCCGTATAACAAAAGTCACAGTTACAACCAACCGTGGTTAATGGATGTGGAATTTGATGATTTGGGACGTATCTACATTGGGGTACGTAACCGTTCTTCCGACATGGTTCCCGCGTATGACAATGACTATTTCTTTGAGTTTGGTGACACGATGGTGGGGATTCCAAACACTGATGGTACTTTCGACACAACCTATACGGATGAATTCGTGAACGACAACACCCAAGGTCATGCGGAAAACGACATGGGGGCGTTAGCGCATTGGTCTGGTAGTGGCACGATTGTTACTCCGGCACACATTGGTAATTTGCTGCAAGGGGTTCGTACCTACACTGCATCCGCACCCTTAAGCTCCACGGCAAACGGTACGGTTTCCCCCTTGCGGTATTTCGGTATCCATCAAACTCCGCGTTCGGTTGCTACGGCGGGTGATCCGTTTGGTAAGGCGGCTGGTTTAGGTGATGTGGAAGTGTTAGCTCAACCCGCTCCGATTGAAATCGGCAACCGCGTTTGGTTGGATACTGATAAAGATGGTATCCAAGATGCGGGGGAAAATGGCATTCCCAATGTGCAAGTGCAGTTGCTCTTGGGTACGACGGTTATTGCCACCGCGACGACAGATGCTGACGGTACGTACTATTTCAGCAATGCCACCGCAACGGATACGGTAAGTAAAAAATACGGTTTGACGCAATTGCAACCCAGTACTGCTTACACGGTGAAATTCCCCACCACAGTAACCGTTTCAGGTACAAGCTATAGCCTGACAAGTGCAACCGCAGGTACGGATACTTTAATCGACTCGAATGCTAGCGCGGCGGGTGAGGTAGCGGTGACGACGACGGATATTCCAGTTTCTGGTGCAAACAATCACAGCTTTGACGTAGGTTATGCCGAAGGTACGGCTCCCAAAGTGGATTTGTCATTGACTAAAGTCGCGGATAAAACCAATGCAAAAACAGGCGATACGGTGAAATACACGCTGACGGTTACAAACAATGGTCCAGATGGCGCAACAGGGGTGGAAGTGAAAGACCAATTACCCGCAGGTGTGACGTTTGTCTCTGCGTCGGGGGATGGCACTTACGACAATGCAACCAGTACATGGACGGTGGGAAGTGTGGCTGCGGGGGCGGCAAACGCTAAAACCTTAACCATTACCGTGACGGTAAATTAAGTCTAGTTTGTTACCGTAGCTTGTTTTTTATTCTGTAATCTAATGCCGAGAATGGGTTGCTGCGCTAGTGACCGTTCTTCGGCTGGTATTTTTACTCACTTTACTGACCTGATAGAATGGGTAAAGCTCTTTGCTAATTGTAAAAAATATAACAGAGCGTCTGAAATAACTATAAAAGTGTCAGCAGGTAAATAACGTGGATAAAAAAACACTGCGATGGTCTGTGCAGTTGGGACTCGGACTATTGTTGTCAGCGCATACTGCCTTTGCGGCTGTAACGGGCAAATCTTTTAGCGATTTTGATGGTGATGGCATTCAAGATGCGGGTGAGGTTGGGCGAGCAGACATTGTCGTTAATGCGTATAAAACGGGTAGCAATACGCCCGTAGCGACGGCAACAACCGATGCATCGGGGAGTTACTCGCTTAATGTTGCTGCGGCAGATTTTCCCGTGCGTTTGGAATATTCATTTCCAACCGGAACGTGTGGTTTAGATAGCAGTTTAGATTTTCCGGCAGCAAATGGTGGAACGTATGGTACATCGGTTCAGTTTGCCCAAGCCGATGGGGAAGTGCATAACTTCATCTTTAACTACCCAGCCGACTTTTCTACCGACAGTAATCCGCGTGTTTTCTTAGCGAAAATGATCAATGGTGATCCGCTGGGCAATGGTGATGCGGGAAATGCACCGGGGGTAATCAGCTTCCATTATAAAGATACAGGGACTGCTGCCAATAATGAGCGCGGTGGTACTGCACCTGCGTATGACATTGTTGCCATACAAAAACAGGTTGGCTCAGTTTACGGTACGGCTTATTCACGCCAAGCGAAGAAAGTTTTTGTCTCTGCATTCATGAAACGCCACTCCGGTTTTGGTCCTTTAGGCGACGGTGGTATTTACATGCTGAATGCCGAACCGCCGTATGACACCAATGCTAATGTGAACTTCGTCGATTTGAATGCGATTGGGGTTGCAACCAGCGATAAAGCAGGCGCATACAATGCGGTAGTTAGCCCAGATCAAATGCATGTTGATTATAACGCGGTAGTTGGTACGAATACGCAACGGGGCTTAGGGGCTTCTGCGGCAACGCCGAATGCTGACCCGGTGGCTTATGCGCAAGTCGGTAAACTTTCCATTGGGGACATGGATATTTCCGAAGATGGACGCTACTTGTATTTGGTTAACTTGTACGACCGTAAATTGTACGAGTTGGATTTAACCGATCCAGCTAATCCGGTTGTTCCTACCGCTGCCAAAGTGAAAAGCTATAGCATTCCGAACACATGTTCTGTCGCTGGCGGTGAGTCGCGCCCATTTGGTTTGAAAGTCGCACGGGGTAAAGTGTATGCAACGGTAACGTGTTCTGGCGAAACGGCGAGTGGTACGGTTGCAGGCACATCGGCGGACATGTCGGGTAATATTTTCGAGTTTGATGTGAAAGCACAAACGTGGAATAACACCCCATTAATTACCTTCCCATTTAACTACCGTGATGCG
>CAZJDN010000100.1:0-2889 GCA_964544775.1 uncultured Thiothrix sp. | reverse complement strand
TTTGGTAAAGCAGCCGGGTTAGGCGACTTAGAAACAATGGAGATTGTGCCCTCGATTGAAATTGGCAACCGTGTTTGGTTTGACCAAAATAAAAATGGTATCCAAGACGGTGGTGAAGCAGGTATTGACGGGGTTGATGTCACCTTAAAATGCGGTGCGGACACGAAAACCATTCAAACTGCCAACGGTGGTCAATACTATTTCAGCAATGTTGCAGGCGGTAATGCGACCTTTATGGATTCTGGCGAAAGCTGCACGTTAAGCGTTGATGGGCAACAAGTTGCGTTAACCAGTCGGGCACTGACTACGGCGAATGCAGATGGGCAAACCGACAATGCCTTACAAACGGATATTCGTGACTCTGATGCAATCCCCAATGCAACTAACAGTAACCTTGCGGAAATTACGTTTACTGTGGGTAAAGCGGGTGAAAATAATCACGCCCTTGATTTTGGTTACAGCGAATCCCCCATTGATCTATCACTTACTAAAACTGTGGATAAAACCAATGTCAAACACGGTGAAACGGTGAAATATACCCTCACTGTCACCAATAGTGGACCGGGTACGGCGAATAATGCAGAAGTGAAAGATCAATTACCTGCGGGAGTCACTTACCAGACGCACAATACGGCGAAAGGAACGTACACTTCCACCACAGGTATTTGGGCAATAGGCTCTTTAACGAATGGTGAATCTGCAACCTTAACCATTGATGTTACGGTAAATTAAGTACGTTACGGTATAAAGCATCTGTTTGTTGTAATGGCGGACAGGTGCTTTTGTTCAGGTGGGGTGTTGGGTAAATTTGTTACCGTTTTGCTGTTGGAAACGGTTTTGTCTGTGTGTATTATTGCGCACCTATAAATATTATTAATTATTATAAGTTGAGCTGCACTAACAGCTCGTCAGTCGCTTTCATGGGGCATCAATTATGAAAATAACAAAGCTCTTATTCTGGGTATGGTTATGTTGGTTAGTAACAGCACTGCAAGTCAGTAGGGCGGAAACCATCTTAAACTGTGCGCAGGTAACGCAAGCATCACCAACGGATGTGGATTCCACGCCCAATAACTACGCTACACAGCCGAACGAAGACGATGCGGGATGCGCAACCATTACCGTGCAGGCGGATTACGATTACGGCGATGCCCCCGACCCTTCTTTCCCCACGCTATTTGCACATGACGCTGCGAGGCACGTTCAAACAGGGAATACCGTTTACTTGGGAAGCTGTGTCGATACGGATGATGATGGTTTGCAAAGCAGCAATGCGGCTGGCGACGATACAGGTACTTCCAGCAAAAAGGTGGGTACGTGTACCAATAATGACGATGAAGATGGGGTAACGTTTGCCCCCTTACAAATCGGTGCGCAGGATGTCAACTTAACCGTGACAGCGGGCAAAAGTTGTAAATTGAATGCGTGGATCGACTGGAATGGCAATGGCTCTTGGGGCGATGTCGGCGATCAAATTGCGGCAGATCAAGTGCTGAGTGCAGGCAGTAATACTTTAGTGCTGGATGTACCTGCGGGGGCGCAAGCGGGGGCGACGTATGCCCGTTTCCGTTGTTCAACAGCGGGTGGCGATAAAGTAACGGGCGAAGCGGCTGACGGTGAGGTGGAAGATTACCGCATTAGCATTACAGCGGCTGTGCCGAAAATTGACCTGAAAAAATACGTTCAACCGAAAACGGGTGCGCCTGCTTACGACAACAATAATGAAGCGGCTACCTTGGGTGATGATGCGCAAGAATTTGTCAGTGGTATTATTTTGCCTTACGGGGCGGATGCGCTTTACCGCATTCGGGTAGAAAATACAGGCGCGACGAAATTGGGTTCAGTAACCGTCGATGATCAAATCGAAGGTTGCGCACCATTGAATAAAGTTTACGACAGTGATGCGGCGACGGCGGCAGGCATCATGAGTAAGGGCGAGGTTTGGGTGCTCGAATGTACGTTACCCGCACTCAAACAAGACATTGTGAATACGGCGAAAGTGCGCGGTATTCCTATCAATGAAGACGGTACAGAAACGGGGCAAAGCCCAGTGGATGATCATGACCCCGCGAATGTCGTGATCCAACAAGAACGCCCTGCCATTAGTTTGAAAAAATACGTGCGCCCTGACGGTACGGCGCAAGCAGGCGAATTGGATGCGCAAGATACAGCAAGTGCATTGCTGGTTAATCACGGCGATACAGTGACTTACCGTATCGTGGTGACGAATACGGGCAATACGTGGTTGTCCAGTGTGGTAATGGATGACCGTTTGACAGGTTGTAACTCTGCACGTATTGATACCAGCACAGCGGATGCTTTCTTGTCTCCCGCTGAAACGTGGATTTATGAATGTACTGGGGTTGTAACCAATGCCGATACGTACAATTTAGCTACTGTTAGCGCGAACCCAGCTAATCCTGACGGAACGCCGACCAACCAATCCCCCGTGAATGCGGATGACCCCGCCAACGTGCGTATTCGAGTTAATCAACCCGCCATTCAATTGAAAAAATACGTGGTTGCAGGTGGTGTGAATTACGACGCACAAGATGCCAATAACGCGGTACTGATTGATGCAGGCGCAAGCGTTGATTACAAAATTGTTGTTACCAACACGGGGAATACCGTATTGGGCAATGTAGCGGTCGATGATCAGTTGGAAGGTTGTACTTTGAGTGCCGTTTCCGGTGATACGAACAATAACAGTCGGTTAGAAACTACCGAAACGTGGACTTATACCTGTAGTGTAGCTGGGGTAAAAGTTGACACTTACAACCTTGCTACGGTAACAGCAACGCCCGTTCATGCTAATGACGGCACACCCACCGGGCAATCGCCTGTAACCGACCAAGACCCCGCCAACGTGCGTATTCGGGTTAACCAGCC
>CAZJDN010000099.1:0-7795 GCA_964544775.1 uncultured Thiothrix sp. | reverse complement strand
GTGTGCCTTTAATCGCTTCTGGCGGCGTGGGTAATTTGCAGCATCTGGCAGACGGCGTATTACAAGGTGGCGCAGATGCAGTACTGGCGGCGAGCATTTTCCATTTTGGCGAGTATACTGTAGGGCAGGCAAAACAATTTATGGCAGACCAAGGCATTGAAATGCGCCTTTAACACACGACAACATGACAAATAAATTACAAATTGATAAAGCCCTTATCCAAGAACGTAAAGCGACGTTAGAACTCGCCAAACAAGCCCTGAAACAGCAATTCATTGGTATCGACAAGATTATTGATGATTTGATTGATTACATTCAGGTTTGGTATTTAATGCCGGAATTACTCAAACGCCCCGTTATTGTGAATTTATGGGGTATGACAGGCGTGGGTAAAACCGATTTGGTGCGTAAGTTGGTGAAACACCTCAACTTCCATCACCGTTTCACCGAAATTGAACTGTCGAATGTGGATCAAACCTCGTGGAACTCTTCGGTTTCTGCCATTTTAGAAAGCTATGAGTTCCACGATGGCAAACCGTGCATTGTGTTATTTGATGAAATTCAACGCTTCAATACCCTAGAGCCGGATGGTAAACCCATTGCCCAAACCAAATTCACCGATTTTTGGGAATTATTGTCGGATGGGCATTTATCCAAACGCCAACGGGATGATTTAGATAGCTTTTTATTTAGTTATTACCAACGCCGCCAAGAGGCGCAACGCAAACGCCAAGCGGGGGAAAGCGTTCCCGAATCCACTTATTACTTGAGTTCGTGGGAAGCCATTTCATTACGCAAGTCCTTGAATTTAGACATTACCATTGAGGAATTGCTGAATATCACCGAAGACGAAATGGTGGATTTGATTACGCAAGCCAAACGCCAAAAAACCATTTACGAGCCAGTGAATCATGCCAAAACCTTGATTTTGGTTTCGGGGAATTTGGACGATGCGTTCCAAATGGCAACCCAAGCGGCAGAAGCGGAAGTCGATGCAGATATTTTCCACGCTTTTACCGCGAAAGTGACGCTAATGGACGTGAAATCAGCGTTATTACGCAAATTCCGCCCCGAACAAGTGGCGCGTTTCGGTAATATCCACTTAATTTACCCCAGCTTGCGCAAGCACGATTTTACCGCTTTGATTGAGCGGGAAATTGCGCGGGTACAACGCGAAACCGAAGACTGTACGGGCATTCGATTAGCCGTAGATGCCAGTTTGGTGCAATTGATTTACCGCAATGGCGTATTCCCCGTACAAGGCGTGCGTCCGGTATTTTCCAGCGTTACCGACATTCTCGAAGTCAACTTATCCAAACTGTTGCTGCACGCGCTGTCGGTGGATGCGTCGTCGATTCGGATGCGTTACGACGACACGGAAAAGCACATTGCAGCGCAAGTCGGCGATGACACGTTGCATTACCCGTATGTGGGGCGGATCGATACCATTCGCGCTAATAATCAACAATCGGTAGTGGCGAATATCAGCGTTCACGAAGCGGGACACGCGGTTTTGTACATGTTGTTGTTTGGGCTTGCGCCCTTACAGTTGAAAAGCCGCATTGCCAATGCTTACGCGGGTGGTTTTACCTTTCCGCATCAAATCCATCGTACTCACCGTTCATTATTGGACATGATCAAAGTCTATCTTGCGGGAGGCATTGCTGAAGAAATGGTGTTTGGCACAATGTCTGCATCAACCGGACGCGAACATGATCGGGAACAAGCCACCATGTTGGCGTTGGATTATGTACGGCGCTTTGGGTTTGATGTGGAATTCCAAGCCAATTACAGCTTAGAAGACCACGCTTACCGCATGAGCCAGCAAGTCACGGATACCGACGTAGAAAAGATGATGATGCGTCTGGTAAGCGAAACTCGTGAAGCGTTAGGGCAATATTGGTCATTGTTAATCCACCTCGCCCGTGCATTAAGCCAAACGGGTTCGTTGGAAGCCCGTGCAGTCGCAGATATTGCCACACAACACGGGCTGAACATTGCGGTGAAAGCAGAAGGCTATTTACACATTCCTGACTATGCGGCGCAATTGGCGCAACCTTTAGCCCTGCGTGGACAATATGCGTTACAATCGCCGCCATTACCCACTGGGCAACACGATAATGGTGACACACGGTGAATGAGACAGTCTTAACTCAACTGGCACAAGTGCTGGAAGCGCGTAAACAAGCTGCTCCCGATAGTTCTTACGTTGCCAAGCTCTACCATAAGGGATTGGATAGCATCCTGAAAAAAATCGGGGAAGAAGCTACCGAAACCGTGATGGCAGCCAAAGACGGTGAAAAAGACAAAATCGTGTACGAAGTCGCGGATTTGTGGTTTCACACCTTGGTATTATTGGCGCAACAAAACCTGCATCCCGACGACGTGTTAAATGAATTATCGCGTCGGTTTGGTTTATCCGGCTTGGTAGAAAAAGCCAACCGCCCCACTTAACTTTGAGGTATCAACCATGCATTTTGGCCCTATGCAATTAATCCTGATTTTGGTCATTGTTGTGCTGTTGTTTGGCACGAAGAAATTGCGCAATGTTGGCGGTGATTTAGGCGAAGCATTCAAAAACTTCAAAAAAGCCGTGAAAGATGACGAAACAACGCCCTCTTCCGAGCAAGCACAAGCACCTTCGCAAGTGACCCAACAAACGACTGGGCGCGTGATTGATTCCGAAGCGAAAGAAAAAAACAACGTTTAACCCCTTGTTCACCCCTTCTGTGTCGGGGATAGCGCATGTTTGAAAGCAGTTTCCTTGAAATGCTCGTGATCGGCGTGGTTGCCTTATTGGTCATTGGTCCTGAGCGTTTACCAACCGTTGCCCGTACTGTCGGGCATTGGGTAGGTAAAGTCCGGCGTTTTATTGCGACGACTCGCGCTGATATTGAGCGCGAACTGCATACCGACGAGTTACGCAATATGCTGTATAAACAGGAAGAGGAATTGCGCAACCTGCGGGTAATGATGGAAGAGAAAGCCCATAAAGTCGAAGATCAAGTACGCAAGGAACTCCAACACCATGACGACCCCAAACCCTGAGACACCCCAAGAAGCGGGGTTCAAAGCGTTTCTTGAACATTTAATCGAGCTGCGTGACCGTCTATTACGCATTGTTATTGCGTTAGTCGCGGTGTTTATTATCCTGTCCCCGTTTGTGCAGGATTTATACAACTGGCTGTCTGAACCGCTGATTCGCCAATTGCCTGAAGGTGAGAAACTGATTGCGATTGGGGTTGCGTCCCCGTTCTTGATTCCGTTTAAACTGGCGTTGATGGTGGCATTCCTCCTGACGTTGCCTTACACCTTTTACCAAATCTGGGGGTTTATCGCACCGGGTTTGTATCAGCATGAAAAACGCTTGATTACGCCGCTGTTGGTTTCCAGTGTTGGCTTGTTTTATGTGGGAATGGCATTCGCCTATTTTCTTGTTATCCCCATGATTGCGCGCGCGGCGGTGGCATTTTCACCCGCGAATGTAAACCCAACTCCCGATATTGCCAGTTACTTAGATTTTACGGTGGCAATGTTTTTATCCTTTGGTTTGAGTTTTGAAACCCCTGTTGCGACGATCTTGCTGATTAGCATGGGCGTGGTTAGTGTAGAAACGCTGACCAAAGCTCGCCCTTACATTATTGTTGGTGCATTCATTATTGGTATGTTTCTTACTCCGCCGGATGTGGTGTCGCAAACCATGATGGCAGTACCCATCTGGTTATTGTTTGAATTGGGCTTATTTTTAAGCAAAACGTTTGAAAAACATTTACAGCGTTTCCGCGTGGATAAAGCAGCTCACGATACGCAACAATACGGCAGCAGTAATTTACCCGCAGTAACCAGTGCTACGAGCGCAACAACGTGGGAAGACGCAAAGCATGTTTACGAAGAAACCACGCCAACAGCTTCCACGACGGATGATTATCGCCCAATGACAGAACCCGAAATGGAAACCGAATTAGCGCGGATGGATGAAGAATTCAAACGCATGGAAGATAACTTCCGCAAGGAAAACGAAGGTAAGCCAAAGGGTGAGTAATCACCCTCGCGCTTAAGTCGTTTGGCGCAAACACGGGCGGAAACAACCATGCAAGCACTCATTCTTGGCGGGGCGCGTTCTGGCAAAAGTCGTTATGCCGAAACCATTGCCCAATCACACGGGCGGGAAGTGGTATACATTGCCACTGCCCAAGCCCACGATGCGGAAATGCAAGCACGCATTGCACACCACCAACATACCCGCCCAGCGCACTGGCAAACCGTCGAAGAACCTTTATCACTTGCGGCGACCTTACAACATTACGCGCAACCGCACCGTTTGCTGTTGGTGGATTGCCTTACCTTATGGCTTACCAACTTATTGTGTGCGGAAGATGCCACACTTTTACCCCGTGAAACCGATGCATTGCTTACCTGTTTGCCCACCTTGCCGTGTGATGTAGTGCTGGTAAGTAACGAAGTGGGTTTAGGCGTTGTCCCCTTAGGTGAACTGACGCGCCATTACATTGATCATGCCGGACGCTTACACCAACAATTAGCCGCACAAGTCACAACCGTGGTATTCATGGTGGCGGGTTTACCCCATGTATTAAAAGGAAATAAGCATGAATTGGTTAAATGACCCGTGCATGAAACCCGACGCAACGTTTGCCCAAGCCGCTTTGCAACGGCAAAACCAACTCACCAAACCACAAGGGTCATTAGGTCGTTTGGAACACGCCGTTGTCCAGTTGGCACAACTGCAACGTCGCGCTTTGCCACAGCTTGATAAGGTACACATTTGCATCTTCGCGGCGGATCATGGCGTAGCGGAAGCAGGGGTATCAGCTTTTCCGCAGGCGGTTACGGGGCAAATGGTGCAAAACTTCCTCAATGGTGGCGCAGCCATTAGCGTACTTGCCAAAGCGGTGGGAGCTTGCTTAGAAATTGTTGATGTCGGAATAAAAACACCACTAAACCACGCTGCGTTGATTCAACAACGGGCAGGCAATGGCACGGCGAATAGTGCGCAAACCGCTGCCATGAGCACAACCCAATTGCACCTTGCGTTACAAGCCGGATACGCAGCGGCTGAACGCGCTTACGCCAACCAAGCTGATCTGTTTATTGGCGGTGAAATGGGAATAGCCAATACCACCGCTGCTACCGCGTTGTATTGCGCCTTGCTTGATTTGCCAGTGCAAGCCGTTGCTGGCGCGGGTACAGGGCTGGATTCAGCAGGGATTGCGCACAAAATACGGGTAATCGAAGGGATTTTGGCATTACACCAAGCTGAATTACACCAACCATTAAGTGCGTTACGTTGTGTGGGTGGATTTGAGATTGCCGCCTTGGTGGGGGCATATATCCGCGCTGCGCAGTTAGGCATCCCCATCTTGCTGGATGGTTTCATCAGTACGGCAGCGGCATTGGTTGCGGTGAAATACCAACCCCAAGTGCGGGAATGGCTGTTGCTCAGCCACCAATCCGCTGAAATGGGGCATCGATTGGCGGCGGATTACTTGGGTTTACAGCCCTTATTGGATTTGGGAATGCGTTTGGGCGAAGGCAGTGGTGCCGCAATTGCTATTCCTTTGCTACGCTTAGCCTGTGTATTACATACCAATATGGCAACCTTTGCCGAAGCAGCGGTTGCCGCCAGATTATAATGCCAACAGATAGCCGTATTCATGGATGAAACCGTCAGCAACAATGCTACCACCGTTGATTTATTGCGCCACGGACAGGTCGCAACCCCCAACTTGTTTTGCGCCCCCAGCCACGAACCGCTGGGCAATACGGGTTGGAAGCAACTCACGCTCGCCACCCGTCAAGGCAACTGGGATGCAGTCATCACTTCGCCGAGTCGCCGTTGCCACGATTTTGCCCGATTATTGGCGCAGCGACTTAACTGCCCGTTGGAGGTCAATGAGGCTTTTGGTGAAATGAACTTCGGCGATTGGATCGGGAAGCCCACTACCGAACTGTGGGAAACCAGCCCAGAACTCATGCAGCAATTGTGGTATCAGCCGCGTCGCTTCATTGCCCCAAACGGCGAGGCAATGGAAGATTTCCTCTACCGCATACGACTGGCGTGGAATGCATTAACCGCCCAATACACGGGGAAAAACGTGCTCTTACTCACCCATGCAGGCGTTATTCGGGTGGTGTTAGCCAATGTATTGGACGTGCTTTACCAGAAAAGTTTGGCGTTTGAAGTCGGTTACGCCCAATTTACCCGCATCCGCATTTACCCCGATGGCGTAAGTTCCGTCGTTGGGCATGGGTTGCCGCAGTTATGACAGAGTTACGCGCTTTCTGGCTGGCTTTATCCTTCCTGACACGCATCCCTGTGCCGGATTTGGGTAAACTGGAAGCCGCTGATTTTGCTCGTGCCGCACTGTTTTACCCCGCCGTTGGGGTAGGCATCGGGGGGCTATTGTGCTTACCTGTGTTCCTGTTTCCACATGCATCCCCGTTATTGTTGGCCGCTATGATTACCGTGGGTTGGGCAATGGTAACGGGTGGATTGCATCTGGATGGTTTGGCAGACAGTGCCGATGCATGGCTCGGTGGGTTGGGAGATGTGGAAAAAACACACCGCATTCTCAAAGACCCGCTGGTCGGTGCAGCGGGTGTGAGCGCGTTGATCGGCGTATTACTGCTGAAATTCGCCGCTTTAACCGTGCTCTTGGAAACAGGGCATTGGTGGGTAATCTTGCTTGCTCCTGCTGTGGGGCGTGCCCTGATTTTGCTGTTATTCCTCACCACGCCGTATGTCCGCACGGGGGGATTAGCCAGTGCCGTTACCACACACCTTGCACGCCCTGCGGCAATGGGAGTAACAGGCATTACGTTGGTGCTGGCAATGTACTATTCCCCACAAGGGCTAGTGATGGCATTACTGGGATTTTGGCTGTTACGGCGTATGATGTTGCAACGCTTGCAAGGTTGCACGGGGGATACGGCAGGGGCGAGTGTCGAAATCGGTGAAATGTTATGCTTGCTAGGGGAGGCGTTAGGCTAACGCAGTTGGAGGATTATCTCCCCCAACCAACGTTATCACACAACTTAGGCGGCGGAATGTGCTTTCACTTGCGTCATTTGTAGCAACGCAACGTGTAACAATGCCCCGATACCCACATAAAATGCGGTTGTGTACAAATACGACGGCAAATACTTCACGACAGACAGAGCGTAATCTGCTCCACTCATTTGCGCGAAATACCCCGCAAACCAGTAAAAGCCTAGGTTAGAAACCAAGAAGCACGCCACTGTTCCCAGCATTACAGCCCCCAACAAGGTAAACGCGCCGCGCCAATCGTGGCGGTAATGCCCCACAAACCCGCGCCCCGCACCCCACAACAAGGCATACGCAGGGAAGGTAAAGCCATACGCCGGAGTAAAGCAATAACTAGACACCATGCCTGTACTGGTAACACTGTAATCCACTGCAAACGCTGCCAACCAAAATACGGGCAGGGCGAAATAACTGCGGACATAAAAACCCAACAAGAAAAAAATGGCCCACGAAGCATCTTGTACATGGTCGAGCAAAGGGCTGCGTGTAGCGAGCATAACCAACAGCAATGCTCCTCCCACCAACCACTGATTTTTAGAGGAAAGTGTAAACATAAGATTCTCCATCAAATTATTTCGGCGCGTATTTCAGCGTTACCAAACCGTTAATGCCGTCCTGATTATACCCTTTGTTAGTTTGATAATCCTTGTCTAGCACATTGCCGATTTTCGCCCCAACCGTCCAATCTTTTGCCAACTTATAGTCGGCACGCAGATCAAGGGTCGCGTAACC
>CAZJDN010000098.1:0-7907 GCA_964544775.1 uncultured Thiothrix sp. | reverse complement strand
ACGGATTTAGGATGCACTAACTCCGGCTTTACCGGACGACCCGCCACGGGAACGGCTAATACCGGACATTCGCTTACAGTTTCCCGCACCAAGAAACCTGCCTGCCAATCCGCATATAACTGCGTCGCACCTGCTAATTTGCGCTCAATATCCTGCTCCATTAAACAAGCATAGGTTTTGCTGTAAAGATTATTTCTCATCACAATTTCAAGCCAATCACCACATCCATGACATTCGTGCCCGTCGCGCCCGTGTGAATCAGGTCGCCACTTGCGTCAAGGAATGTTCCGGCATCGGCATTTTGCAAACAAGTTACTGGGTCAAGGTTTGCGTATTTTCCGCGAGTCAGCGTGGTGGCATCGACTATCGCACCTGCGTCATCGCTTGCACCATCCGTACCGTCTGTTCCAGCAACAAGCAAGGTAATCGTGTCTTCGGGCTGTAATTGCAATGCGGCGGCTAACGCCAAATGTTGGTTACGTCCACCGCGTTGGGGATTCAAAGGTAGTTGCACGGTCGTTTCCGCACCCCACACATAAACACCCGCCGTTGCTTGACGCAAATACGCCACGCAATTAGTTGCCGTTTCCACCGCATCACCACTAAGAAAATCAGGCATCAAGGTAATCGGTAATGCGCAAGGCTGGTCAGCAATGGCGCGAAGCAACTGCGCATTACTTGCTACCATTTGCCACGTAAAGGCACGTTCAGGCGGAGGGAAAAGCAAACCCGAACCAATCACATTGGGATCATCGCCTTCCACATCGGAAATCAACAAGCAGGAAATGGGGCGTGCATCAAGGTATTGCCACAATCTGCCGCCTTTGATACGCGAAAGACTGCGCCGCAAGGTATTGATTTGCGCAATGCTTGAACCATCCGCCAGCATCGCTTGGGTGGCAGCTTGCAAACCTTCCAACGTCCAATCATCCGCCAACACTTCCACCAAACTGGACGCACCACCCGAAAGCAAAAACAGTAACGGTTCATCCGCTGGCAATTGTTGCACATACGCTAGTAGGCGTTGTCCGGCACGCAACGATGATTCATCCGGTACAGGATGCGCAGTTTCCCACACTTCTACGGTGGCAAGTTTGCGCGTTGCTTCACTAACGTGAGCGTGTTTTGTGATCAGTAAGGCGGAGCGTAAATCAGCGTGTAGGTAACGCCGCGCTCCTTCCAACATGGCATCGGCAGCTTTACCGATTGCCACGACATGGCAAGGCTGGCGTAGATTGCGTGCTTGTAAATAGCGGTAAACCGCTTGCGCACCATTGACGGCAGCTAAACCTGCCGCATAAAGTCCCAACAAGGTTTGGCGAGCATTCACTCGCCAAGCCCCCGTGCTAAATCGCGTTGAATGTCCTGAACGTTTTCCAACCCAACCGAAACGCGCACCAAACCGTCTGCAATTCCCGCGTGGGCTTTTTGCTCAGGGGTTAAACGCCCGTGCGTCGTCGTCGCTGGATGCGTGATGGTGCTTTTCGCATCACCCAGATTTGCGGTAATCGACAGCATCTGCGTGGAATCAATCACCCGCCATGCCGCTTCTTGCCCACCTTTCACCACAAAGGAAAGCACACCACCAAAACCCGTTTGTTGTCGCTTTGCCAAATCATGCTGCGGATGCGAACACAAACCGGGGTAGTAAACCTGTTCAATCGCGGGGTGTTGCTGCAACCATTGCGCCAATTGCAACGCATTTTCACAATGCGCTTTCATGCGTAAACCCAACGTTTCTAAGCCTTTGAGAAAGACCCACGCATTAAACGGGCTCATGGAAACACCGCCAGTACGCAATACACCGTAGATGTCCTTGCCAACCCGTTCGGCATCACCCACAACCGCCCCGCCGAGCACGCGCCCTTGCCCATCCAAATATTTGGTGGCGGAATGCACCACAATATCCGCCCCCAGTGCTAATGGGCGTTGCAATGCGGGGGTGCAAAAACAGTTATCAATCACCAATAAACAATCACGGCGGTGCGCAAGCTCTGCCAATTCACGAATATCAACGATTTCAGTCAGGGGATTTGCAGGCGTTTCCGCAAACAGTAAGCGTGTATTGGGTTGAATGGCAGCCTCCCACGCTTCGAGATCGGTCAAATCCACAAAGCTGATTGTTACCCCAAACTTACCGATGTAATTTTGCAGCAAAATCGTGGTCGTACCAAATACCGAACGCGAGCACACCACATGGTCGCCTGCTTTCAACAAACCCAACATGACGGCTAAAATCGCGCTCATCCCCGAACTGGTTGCCACGCAACTGTCGCCGCCTTCCAATGCCGCCAAACGCTGCTGGAAATAGCGCACGGTTGGGTTGGTAAAACGGGCGTAAATATTACCCGCTTCACTGCCACCAAAACGCGCCGCCGCTTCCGCAGCACTGCGGAAAACGAAGCTGGAAGTGGGGAAAATCGCTTCGGAATGCTCCCCTTCATTGGTACGCACATGCCCACCACGCACTGCCAGCGTTTCAAATTCCCACGGAAAATCCTGCATTGCTTCTTTATTCCTGACGCTGGCGTGTAATCACGACCAAGGTGTTTTCATTAACGCGCTCAAATAAATCGATTACATCCTTATTTTTCATACGGATACAGCCGTGTGAAGCAGGCGTACCCAATCGACCCTCTTCGCCCGTACCGTGGATGTAAATGAAACGCTCGTGTGAATCGACATTACCACCTTTATTCAAACCCGGTTCTAAACCGTCTAACCACAAGATACGGCTGGTAACGTAATCATCTGGGCTATCCGCACCCGGTGCAGTCAGAATATTCACGATCTCGCCCGTGTTTTGGCGGGATTTAAAGATTGTGCCCAACTGCGCTCCTGCGCCAATTTTTTCTGCAATGCGATGTACACCTAACGGCGTTTGGTCGCTGCCTTTCTCGCTGCCCACACCTTTTTCCGCAGAGGAAATGACCCACTCATTCGTCGCTTTACCATTTTCGATCAAGAACATCTTCTGCGCGGTCGTATCCACGATCAAAATGCGTTCGTGTGAATAGGTTGGAAAACGTTTCGCCAAATCATCAATAATCGGCGTAAAACGGTTTTCCATACCCGTGGCAGCGGGTACTGCTCCGGTTTGCGTTGCAGGTGGCACTTGCGCCTGTGGAGCTTGTTCCTGCACTTTAGGTAAGTTCAGCGGTATTGCGTCCGGTTCTGCCATAACAGCCCCACTATTAAGTACTGTCACAAAGATCAATGGCAGCCATGTCTTCTTCGCGCTTGCTTTTTTGTTCATCATTGCGTAAAGCCTCTAGTTCCGTAAAGTAGTTGCCGTCTTCACCCGTCACGTACTGCCCTGTAAAGACGGAACAATCAAAAGTATGTAAACGCGGGTTGCCCTTACTCACCGCCGCAATCAAATCCGGCAGTGGTAAATAGAACAACCGATCAACCCCAATGGCAGCCGCGACTTCTTCTTCGGTTCGATCATGGGCAATAAGTTCCCGTGCAGCAGGCATGTCGATACCGTAAATATTGGGGTATTTAATCGCAGGCGAGGCGGAAGCGAAATACACTTTCTTTGCCCCCGCATCGCGTGCCATTTGTACAATCTCGCCGGAAGTCGTCCCGCGCACGATGGAATCATCCACCAGCATGACGTTCTTACCCTTAAATTCTAAACCCAAAGGATTGAGCTTTTGGCGCACGGACTTTTTGCGCTTTGCTTGCCCCGGCATGATAAAAGTACGCCCGATATAGCGGTTTTTAATAAACCCTTCACGATAAGGCACACCCAAGGTATACGCCATTTCCAAAGCGGAAGTGCGGCTAGTATCAGGAATGGGAATAACCACATCAATGTCATGCTCCGGCCAATCGCGCATGACACGCTCGGCCATTTTATGCCCCATCCGCATCCGCGCTTTGTGTACGAATACGTTATCAATGATGGAATCAGGGCGAGCAAAATACACGTATTCAAAGATACACGTCGTGTAAGTGGGGTTATCTGCGCATTGACGGGTAAAGACTTCCCCATTTGGCGTGATGAAAATGGCTTCACCCGGCTCAATATCACGCACCAAGCGATAACCTTGCACATCCAACGCCACGCTTTCGGATGCCAGCATGAATTCGTTGCCCTTGTCGGTTTCACGCACGCCGTAAACCAAAGGACGAATACCATTAGGGTCGCGGAAACCAACCAACCCGTCGCGGGTCAGCATTGCAACAACCGCATACGCCCCTTTACAACGCTTATGTACGCCGCGCACCGCTGAAAAAATATCCTCCGGTGTTACGTGTAAAGCGTTCTGCCGCAACAATTCTTGCGCAAATACGTTAAGTAAAATTTCAGAGTCCGAATCCGTGTTAATTTGACGACGGTCTTCGAGGTATAGCTCCTTACGCAGAATGTGTGCGTTGGTCAAATTACCGTTATGCGCCAACGAAATACCATACGGACTGTTAACGTAGAACGGTTGTGCTTCCGCAGAAGAGGAAGAACCAGCAGTTGGATAACGCACATGCCCTACGCCCATATTGCCTTGCAATGTACGCATGTGACGTTCTTGAAACACGTCTTTCACCAAACCATTTTCACGCCGCAAGTACAGCTTTCTGCCATCACTTGTTACGATCCCCGCTGCATCCTGCCCACGGTGTTGCAACACTGTCAAACCATCATAAAGTGCCTGATTGACAGGCTCATGCCCGATAATCCCGATAATCCCGCACATACCCTTGCCTTCGCGTGCAATGAAAACGTTGTATTCTACCCCCGCCAAAACAAAACAGCCATGCACTTACATGCATGGCTGTCATTTTGCGAGACCTGACTTCAGCCCATTTAGCTTAAGGCGTAGTTACCGGAGCAGGTGTAACAACCTCCGCCGGATGCTCAAAATAACTGGAGAAGTTTTCTGGAATCATACCCTTAACTGATACTGCCAACGACTCAAACGTGGGTATGAGGAGAGCCTCTTTCCACCAAGTTTGTTTTGGATAAGCCGTAACACCCATCAAGAGAACCAGCAGTGTAATGATTAAACCGCCACGCAATACGCCGAACACGCCGCCTAAGACGTGATCAACCTTGCCCAAACCAATGGAGGATACTGCTGTACTCAACAAATGGTTGATAATAGCTCCTATCACCAACACCCCGAAAAGAATCATGGCAAAGGCAATCCCCATCCGTACCACTTCGCTTTGCACAGCGAAAGGCAACTGGGCAGCCAACGGTTTCACATATAAAACGGCAAGACCGAATGCAGTCACCCACGTTACCAGTGAGAGAGCCTCTTTCACAAACCCGCGTATCAAACCGATCAACGCGGATAAGGTGATCAATACGAGAATACTTAAGTCCAGAATTTGTGCTGTTGTCATTGATTACTTGCTGCTGGTAATGAAGCTATTTTGTACATCACGATTTTGTGTGTAACGTGCTTTCATTTTAGCCTGTGCAGCAGTTGCCGCAACTTTATCTGCATAACCGCCAATAACAACCCGATAAACTGTCTTTCCATCCACTTTTGCGACGTTCATGGTTGGTTTGTAACCTTCCGCTGTAAAGGTGTGGATCAGTTCATCCGCTTTCGCTTTGTCCGCTGTTGCGGCTAATTGGATAACAAAACCACCTGCTGCCGCTGGTGTTGCGGGTGTAGTTGCAGGTTTCTTTTCATCCGTTGTTTTCACCGCAGTTCCGGCTGTTGCTGTGCTGGCTTTTGACAATTCAAGGGATTTAGCCGCTGCTGCTTTTTCAGCCGCTTTACGCTCTGCTTCTTCCTTCGCTTTTGCTTCAACTGTCGCACCAGTTACTGCTTTTTCACCCACTAACACGGGTTTGGCGGTGGGTTTCTTTTCAGTCACAGTAGCGGTTTCTTTAGCCGTGCTTGCAGTATCTGCTTTGCTCGCTGAACCTGCTTTCGCTTGGCTACCTTCCGCAGAAACGGTGGAGGAAGAGCTTGAGCTGCTACTCGTTGTCGCTTTTGCATCACCAGTACCGATGCTGCCATTCACCGATTTTACTTTACCGTCAGTATCAACGACTTGACGAGTCTCACCGGATGCAGCAGGGCGTACATCAAAACCCGTAGTGTTAGGCACAGTACCCACATTCGGGATCAAATTGGTAGCGGAGGATGGGTCTAATGCCCCAATCCCACTGTTTGAACCTGTTGCTGGAGCCGTGGTTTGACCTTGTGCAGCTAGGTTTTGCGCAGTATTCGGGTCTTCGCCGATTAAGGATGGCTTTTGCCCCATTGCATTCGGATCATTTACTCCCGGAAAACCTAAAATCGGTTTAGTTTCAGCGGTTTGATTCATCGCCATTTCCTGACCTTCGCGGTTTTTGCCTTTCAGCAACCACGCGAGTAACAGGGCGGCAACTAATACCAACACCACCGCGCCAATCATGCGTTTGGTTGTAGCCTTATTGTCCATCTGCTTTACTGCTCCTTAAAAGAAAGTGACACTCAAAAACTTTTATAATTCGTGCCTCGCAGGGTCGGACACACAAAAACCAAGCCCTTTAAGTAACGAGAATTTCCAGCATACCAGATACTACCAGAAAAGAACCGAAGGCAACCACTCGATCCCCTTTGTCCGCGTGTGCATGGACAAAACGCCAAGCCGATTGAAAATCATCGTGAAAATATACTGCCGCCCGCACGCCGACCGCCTGCATTTTTTCGCTGAGAGCTTCCAGACTGATTGCTCTGTAACCCAGCAGGGGAACTAAATGCCACTCATCCATGTGCGTTGCCATTATTTCCACAACTCCGGCAACATCCTTATCCGCTAGTATAGAAAAAATCGCCGAAGTTTTTCCACTCACTGGATTTTTTTTCAACCAATCTGCCAATTCCAAGGCTGCATGGGGGTTATGCGCAACGTCCAAAATGACTTCTGGTGCATCCCAAACCTTTTGCATACGCCCAACGAGGCTGACTGTGCGCAATCCTTCCGCAATGGAATTTTCACTAACAGGTAAACGCTCCGCGAGCTGTTTTAATGCCATTAATACACACGCCGCATTCCGTCGTTGGACATCACCTTTGAGTGCAGGTTGTGGAATCGCTTCGGCACTGAAATCGCGCCCGTATTGCCACAAAACTGCACCTGTTCGTTCTGCTTCGACTGCAATAATTGCCGGAGGTTCAGGGTCGCCGCAGATAATCGGTTTACCTGCCCGCATAATACCCGCTTTTTCGCGCCCAATGGCTTCGCGTGTACTGCCTAACCAATCGACGTGATCAATGCCAATGCTGGTAATAATCGCAACATCCGCATCCCATAGGTTACACGCATCCAAACGCCCACCTAAGCCGACTTCCAATACCATGACATCGACTTGCGCCCGTAAAAAACACCACACAGCAGCTAATGTGCCAAACTCAAAGTAAGTTAGGGCAATGTTTTTACGCGCTTTATCAATGGCAGAAAAAGCTGCACAAAGCGTGGCATCATCGGCAGGGATTCCGTCAACCGCAATGCGTTCGTTGTAATGCAGTAAATGGGGCGAGGTATAAGTGCCCACTTTATAGCCTTGTTGCTGCAAAATGCGCATCAACATAGCACAAGTAGAACCTTTACCATTTGTCCCTGCTACGGTAATAACAGGCACAGGTAAATGCAGCAAATCCATGCGCTGCGCTACTGTCCGAATACGCTCTAGCCCCAATTTAATCGCTGACTGAAATTGATTTTCCTGCCAGCGCAACCAATCATCCAAACTATTCACGCCGCTACCGCACGCTCGAACGCTTGAATCGGCGATGCTTTATGCTGGAGTAATGCCAAAACATCAGCCAAAGTTTCGCGCATTTGCTTGCGGTGTACGATCATGTCAATCGCACCTTTTTCTTGCAAAAATTCGCTGCGTTGGAAACCTTCGGGGAGTTTTTCACGCACGGTCTGCTCGATAACACGCGGCCCTGCAA
>CAZJDN010000097.1:3407-7934 GCA_964544775.1 uncultured Thiothrix sp. | reverse complement strand
GACGAAAGCAGTAAAGACCTGCATTTCATTAAGGAAGATGTTTCGTGTGAAGACGGTGGTGTTGCTGACGGTGATGCTGAAATGGAAAAAGAATTTGCTGGCGAGGCTAAGAAGTAATTCTAAAGAAACCTAACGTTATTTAGGTATAAAATAGATCGTTGATCTGATAGATTAGGGATAAATTTCCGCAAAACTTATCCCTATTTTGATAATGGTCTAAGACAAGAAAACTAAATCCGTTGGTGAGTAAAGCATTTTCAAACTATTACCTTTTAACATGACTACTTCGTTGAGTTTTACAAAGTCTTGCTCACTAATAACAAATACATAAGGATCACCATCTTCTAGTAATTTTTCAATCGCAATACGTTTGTCATTGGGGTCAAAAGCAAAGGTTTTACCTGTACGAATAGCTTCCCAGTATTGTTGCATCTGTTGGCGATACCATGTCTTAACTGCCTTACGGAATAAATAAGGGTAGATTTCCATTTCATCGGTAATGTGTTTTAAATCGGAAATCGTAATGCCTTCAGGCGTTTTATCATAACACCATAGGTTTCCTAGCTTTTCTCCCGCCTTAAGGGGTGTTTTTTCGCTAGTGGCTAATTTGCGCTTGGCATTAGCTTGTGCGATTCTAACACCTTCACTTAATACATCACGCAGCTTACCTGCTAAAGTCATAAAGAAGTATGGGTAAACTAAACCTTCTTTTAATAGCTGATAATTGACACTTTTTTTCAAGCGTTCTGCGAGCATAGATTTAGTTAACTCGACCCCATCTTCATCGTCGCAAGTATCGGGAAATACCCATGCTAATGGGCGACCATTTTTTTCTACTTCACTGGTAACAATATAGCCGGGTAAATTGTCTTGCAGTTTTTCTTTAATCCAAACTTCTTTACCGTTTTGCTCAAAACAGGCTTGGGAAATCCATTTATTGCTGCCCCATGTGCGCCACTCCGCTTTTTTTACCCCTAGAATTTGCATGAACTTATCGGTTGCCATTAAACCAATGGCAGTAGGTTGACGGTATTCAATCGCGCTGGGTTTGGTTTGTAGGCTGGTTTCCTTGCCTTTGACATCAGCGGGCGTAGGTAAACCTTCTGGTGTGTAATGGGTTTCCAGTGCATCAATGCCTTGCAAACGCAATTGCACTGCACCTTGTCCTTGTGCCAATTTTTCCTCAAAAATATTTTTGTTTTCGCCATCAATTTTTGCCCAATGTGCTGGGTTGGTAGCTTTAAACATCATCGAATCACCGTCTGGTGAAAATCCCACAACGTGAAATGATCCTTTAATCAGGGTGTATTTCATCCCCATGTTCGTACTCCTTTAATGTGCAAAATAATCGGGGGCATTACCCACTTGCCATTTGATATTGCAGCCAATTGACGGCACTTGTGGTTGTGGCGGTTGTTTGTCGGCAAGTAAATATTCCAAGGCTTGACGTAAATCGCTGCCTGTTACGGCAATCGCATTCCCCGGACGTGCGGCATCAAATTGCCCACGATAAAATAGCTTGTGTTCGGCATCAAACAGGAATAAATCCGGCGTACAAGCGGCACGGTAGGCTTTGGCAACGGCTTGCGATGCATCGTATAAATACGGGAAGGTGTAACCCTGTGTTTGTACTTCGGTAATCATTTTTTCAGGGCTATCGTCGGGGTAATTGGCTACGTCGTTGGCATTAATTGCTACCACTGCCACCCCTTTGGCTTGGTATTCGGCGGCTAATTGCGCGAATGCTCGTCGAATCAACACCACATACGGGCAATGATTGCAGATGAATGCGACTAGCAGCGGTTTTCCGGCGAAATCGGCTTTCGTTACACTGCGCCCTGTTGCAGGTTCGGGCAAGGTGAAATCGGGGGCAGTAACGCCCAGTTCCAACATGGTCGAGGGGGTAAGTGCCATGCGTTTCCTCCTGAAATTTGAATCGTGTAGGGGAGGGAAATTATACTGCCCAACGGTGCTGATTTTATAGCTACGGAGGAAACAATGACGGTACGTTACCAAGATTTAGGCGCAGGTATTTATTGCATTGATACCGCGCTTTACCGTTCCCAAATGGCAGCTTGTTATTTGATTCGGCAAGGGGATGCGGTGGCATTTGTGGATACGGGGACTTACCACACCGTACCGTTTCTGCTGGAAATACTAGCAGAAATGGGGTTGAGTGCGGCAAATGTGCAATACGTGATTCCGACCCACATCCATTTAGATCACGCGGGAGGCGCGGGGGAATTAATGGCGCGTTGCCCGAATGCGACGTTGATCGTACACCCCAAAGGCGCACCGCACATGATTAACCCTGCAAAATTACAAGCAGGGGCAACGGTAGTTTACGGGGAAGAAGGCTTCGCCGAACATTACGGTAAGTTAGTGCCGATTCCCGCCGAGCGAGTCATTGCGGCGGAAGATGGTTATGTTATCGACCTAAACGGGCGTAACTTGGTCTTTTACGACACACCGGGGCACGCCAATCACCACGGCTGTATTTTCGACCCGCAATCGGCATCGTGCTTTACGGGCGATACGTTTGGCATTTCCTACCGCGAATTCGATACCGAACAAGGCGTGTGGTTGTTTGCGCCTACTACGCCTGTTGCGTTTTCACCAGATGAATGGTTAAACAGTTTAAATAAGCTAGAAAACCTGCACGCGAATGCCATGCTGCTGACACACTATGGTAAGGTCACGGGTTTACCCGCGTTGTTTCCACGCTTACGCGCTAGCATCCAAGGCTTAAGTGCATTAGCCTTGGCACAGGGCGAACATGCCGAAGCGCGTGTCGCAACTTTACAAGAAGCCATTTTACAGCAGTGGTTAAGTGAATTACGCGCTCACGCTTGTACCTTGCCTGAAAGCGAAATCCGCGCCTTGCTGGCAGTGGATTCCGACTTAAATGCGCAAGGTTTGGACGTGTGGTTACAACGTTTGAGCAAAACAAAATCGGCTTAATTAGGTGTGATTATTGACAAGGCGAATTTCACTTTTAACAAGCGTGTAATAAGGCTTGCGAGAAAAGCGTCCTAAACCTTAATATCAGGGTTTAGCCCAACGCAGCGTATCAAGCGATACCCTAGTTTTTATTTGCAGCACAAAAGTATAGAGAAGAGGAGTCTGAGCGCATGAAAATCATCCTGTTAGGAGGCCCTGGCGCGGGCAAAGGCACACAATCCGCTTACATCAAAGAAAAATACAACATTCCACAAATTTCTACTGGCGATATGCTGCGTGCAGCGGTTAAAGCTGGTACGCCTTTGGGCATCGAAGCGAAAAAAGTCATGGATGCGGGTGGTCTGGTTTCCGATGACATTATCATTGGTTTGGTGAAAGAGCGCATCCAAGAAGCAGATTGTGCTAATGGCTTCCTGTTTGACGGTTTCCCACGCACGTTAGCGCAAGCAGACGCGCTGAAAGCAGGCGGCATCGACATCGACGCAGTGGTTGAAATCGCGGTTGATGACAATGAAATCATCCGTCGCATGAGCGGTCGCCGCGTGCATTTGGCTTCTGGGCGTACTTACCACGTTGTATTCAACCCGCCGAAAGTCGAAGGCAAAGACGACGAAACAGGCGAAGACTTGATCCAACGCGATGACGACCAAGAAGAAACCGTGCGTAAGCGTTTGGATGTTTACCATTCCCAAACTGCGCCATTGATCAACTACTACTCCAGTTGGTCAACCAGTGGCGAAGCTAACGCCCCGCGTTACATCAAAGTTGACGGTATTGGCAAAGTCGAAGGCGTGCGCGACGAAATCTTTGCAGCATTGGATTAATTAATCCTCCCCCTTCCTTCTTTACGGAGGAAGGGTTTTGGCACATACGATAAAATTAATAAGCCATACTTTTCCCATCACCAACGAGGTGTTACATGAGCGTAAAAAATGCTTTCTACGCCCAATCTGGCGGTGTTACTGCCGTCATTAATGTTTCCGCCTGCGCTGTCATTCAAACTACCCGCCAACATAGCAAGCAAATCGGCACGCTTTACGCGGGGCAAAACGGCATTATTGGGGCGTTACACGAAAACCTAATCGATACCAGTAAAATCAGCGACGCAGACGTTGCCGCTTTACGTTACACGCCGTCTGGTGCGTTTGGTTCTTGCCGTTACAAATTGAAAAGTCTGGAAAAAAACCGTCGTGAATACGAACGTTTGATCGAAGTATTCAAAGCGCACAACATCGGTTACTTTTTTTACAATGGTGGCGGTGATTCGGCGGATACGTGCTTGAAAGTGTCGCAATTGTCCGACGCGCTGGGTTATCCGATTCAAGCCATACACATTCCTAAAACCGTGGATAACGATTTACCTGTCACCGACAACTGCCCCGGTTTTGGTTCAGTAGCGAAATACATTGCCGTTTCGACCCGCGAAGCCAGCTTTGATGTTGCCTCCATGTGTGCTACTTCCACCAAAGTATTCGTGCTGGAAGTCATGGGTCGTCACGCGGGTTGGATTGCCGCAGCGGGTGGTTTAGCAGCGGACGAAAGCAACGCTATTCCGGTCGTGATTCT
>CAZJDN010000097.1:0-3307 GCA_964544775.1 uncultured Thiothrix sp. | reverse complement strand
GGTGGCGGATTACTTGCAACGTTCCGCACGGCATTTAGCCTCGCAAACCGATGTGGAACAGGCGTATGCCTTGGGTAAAGCGGCGGTGGAATTGGCTTTAGCGGGGAAAAATGCGGTCATGCCAGCGGTGATCCGTGATGCGGATCAGCCTTACCAATGGCACATAGGCACAGGTGACTTGCAAGCCATTGCCAATGTGGAAAAGAAAATGCCGCCGGAATTTATTACGCCAGACGGTTACGGTATCACTGCCGCTTGTCGGGCGTATTTACAACCGCTGATTGCAGGGGAAGATTACCCACCGTATGCCAATGGCTTGCCGCAATACATCCATTTGCAACACCATTTGGTAGCAAAACAATTGCCTGCATTTGATAAGTAAAGTCGAGGGAGATTCACCGCTGGCAAACCCAACGGTGAATATGGGGGAATGGCGTTGGGTTTAATGCCCTTCGCTTTTCATCAGGTCAAGGCGGTCACGGGCTTTTTTCACCGTATCCGCATCGTCAGGGAAGAAACTGATGACATCTTCTAAGGTTTTGCGGGCTTTATCCCACTCTTTCAACTCATAAAAGCTGTAACCTAATTTCAGCGCTGCACCCGGTGCTTTATCGCTGCTTTTGTAGTCTTTCAATACCACTAAGAACTCGTCAGACGCGCCTTTGAAATCCTTTTCTGCGTACAAGGCTTCCCCAATCCAATATTGCGCACTGGAAGCCAGTGGACTCGTGGGGTAATCCTTGAGGAAGTTGCGGAATGCAGGGATTGCGTCTTTCGGGCTTTTCAGTAAGGTATTGAAGGCATCGTCGTAAATCGCACGTTCTTCACGCGCAGGTAACGCTTTGTCATCCGTTTTCTTGCTGCTATCAGCCGTGGTGGATTTATCTGCTTCCGATTTATTGTCGGTGGTGGCAGATTTTTCCGTATCCGCTTTGCTGCTATCCGTGCTGGCAGGTTTGCTGTCATCTGGCTTGCTATCAGCCGCTTTCGGCGGGTTTTTGTCGTCCAACTTGCCTGTCCCGTAGCTATAAAAGCTGTTCGGGTCGGCGGCATTGAGTTTGTCAGTGCTGGTTTTATCTGCACTGGTGTCGGGGGAAGAACTGGATTTCGTTGCCGCATTCAAATCCGTGCTGGATTTGCTGGTGTCAGTTGCAGTGCTACTTGCCGATGTGGAAGTGGAACTAGAGCCTTTATCCGACTCGTCTTTCAGCTTACCCATTTTCTCATCCACCTGCTCAAAGCCTTCGCTTTGCTTTTTCCGCAGGGTGTCTAAGTCGTTGCGCAGTTGTTCATTGTCACCGCGCAGGGTGCTGACTTCCTTTTCCATATCGTTAAGCCGTTGCAACAGTTGCACGGCGGCATCATCGTTCAGCGGTGCTGCAACCGCAGGTACTGATAACAGTACCCCCAATAACAGTGCCAGCGAGCGACGGTTATCCTTGTCTTGCATGTTCCTTATTCTCCAGCATATTTGATTTCAACGCGGCGGTTTTTACTCCACGCGCTTTCATTATGCCCGAAGTCAACCGGAATTTCTTCACCATAACCAATCACTTCCATTTGATTAGCACTTGCACCTTTGACTTGCATGTAATCTAACACCGAGTAACCACGGCGTTCAGACAAGGCAACGTTGTAATCTTGCGAGCCGCGTTCGTCCGCATGACCTTCTAAACGTACATGCAAATTCGGGTAAGCCGCTAACAATGCTGCGTGGGCATTCAGGATGTTTTGGTATTCAGGGCGAATGTTGGAACTGTCCAAATCGAAGTAAATAACCCGTTGAGACAGAATGCTGTTGGGGTTGCGTAAATCGGCAGGGGTGTATTGCCCAGAGCCATTGCCATAGCCTGAACCGTTACCATTTCCGTAGCCAGAACCATTGCCATAACCCGAACCGTTACCATTTCCGTAACCAGAGCCATTACCGTAGCCGCCACTGCCATTCGCGCCGCCATTGGCACTGCCACCTTGTTGGGCGCAACCGCTGGCTAACAATGCGATAGACACCAAAACGGAAACTGCTAATGCTTTCATGTTCATAACACTCATTCTCTCGCTATTGCGTGTTTAATTGTTAATCCAAATAAGGCGACCAAGCAGGGTCACGTACATCGCCTGCTTGTGACGACAGAATTTGGTGCGCTTTGCCATTGTCGCTTGCAACAGCCAAAGCACCGTGTGCACCACCTGCATCGGTCGCGTACAACACCATTGTTCCGTTTGGTGCAATTGCTGGGGAATCGTCCTGAGAACCGCGTGAAATCGTGCGCTCTTCGTGGCTAGCCGCGTTCATTACCGTAATATTGGTTGTACCACCGCTTTGACGTACCATTGCGACATTGTTGCCTGCAATACTCGCGCCTGCATTGTAACCACCGCTGAAAGACATACGACTGTCACCGCCGCCGCTTGCCGAGGTACGGTACAATTGAGGCTGCCCGCCACGGTCAGAGGTAAACACAATCGTGCTGTTGTCTGCCCATTGCGGTTCGGTATCAATGCCGCGACTATTGGTGATTTGGCGCATACCGCCACCATTCGCGCCTACCACGTAAATGTCGTAATCGCCACGGTTAGCCACACTCACCGCCAGCGATTGCCCATCTGGCGACCAAGACGGCGAAATGGTGGATTGGTTTGGGTCAGAAACAGCGCGTTTCCCGCCCGAAGCTAAATCTTGCACGTAAACAACCGGGCGACCTGTTTCGTAGGAAACGTAAGCCAATTGCCCCCCCGTTGGCGACCAACTCGGTGACATTAAGGGCTTGCTAGACGAGGCAATGGTACGCGGGTTATAACCATCCGCATCCGACACAATGAGTTGGAAGGTTTGCCCACGCGCAGGTCCTGCCGCAGACACGTAAGCAATGCGGGTATCAAACGCGCCTTTTACGCCCGTAATTTTTTCAAACACCAAGTCCGCTGCTTTATGTGCCATACGGCGTTGGTTGGGGTTAGCTGGAATGCGGTAAGACCCCACCGCTTGCCCATTGCTGACATCAATCAATTGGAAATCTAACCCGCCGGATTGCGTCCCCACTACGGCGTATTGTGCTCCCGCAGCCCGTAATGCATCCGGTGACAGATCACCTGCGCGGGACGGGTCAATCAAGGCGAAACGTCCGCTGCGTTGTAAGTCCGCTTCAATGACTTTCGCCAGTGCCCCAAATGGCGCGACCACAATGCGCGTGCCATCAGCAGAAGCGTCACTGTCGATACGAATGTGTAATTCTTCCGCTGGTGCGACTTGGCTAAACAAAGCGCACAGGGATAATACGGTAGTGGCAAGGAGTTTCTTTGTCAT
>CAZJDN010000096.1:0-7946 GCA_964544775.1 uncultured Thiothrix sp. | reverse complement strand
ATATAGTATCTATATAGAAAGGTGTACACTACGGGGCAGGAGAGTAGAAAACATAGTATATGGCTGTAGAGGTGTACATTATTTATTATTGATAGTATGAGTGTACAAATACCGGAAGCATGGTATACTTGAATTATTAATTAATAGTATGAGTGTACAAAAAAGAAAAATGTACACCCCTACAATGATATAAGGCTTAACACAATGACTACGCCAAACCAAAAAGTTGATTTCGATGCCGCGCTGGCTTTCCTAATGACTGAACTAAACAGCATTGATAGCAGCGAGTTGACACAATCACAGCGCACCGCACTGTACAAACGCTTAGCTGCAAAAGTGATCAATAGCTACCTGAAAGACGGTGACAATTTTAAAGCTGGCAACAAGCTAAGCGTTACCACCCTGAACAAATACCTAACACGCCTTAGAACTGCCATTCGTGCCGCTAATTACCGTCATCACTCGCTCAACAATGAATCAGCGCGGGGCTGGACTACCACGGACAAGACAACGGGCAAAACAAGCCACTACGTTACCCTTGCCAAACTCATTAACGATTACCCTGAATATGCCCACGAACTCGACACGCTACGCAATGAACACGCCCTGACCTTGCGCAAGCGCGTAAAAGAGATTGCGGGGGCGGTAATCGCGGGGAAAAATCCAACCAAACGCGAGCGGGAACTATACCGACTTATCACCAGCGGCTTAAAAGTTGAACATGAAATTTTGTTCCATTTGGCACTGGACAGTGCACAAAAAAGCCTTGTGAAACAACACCAAGGGGGCGCACTTGAACGTAAACAACACGACACGGTGACGATTAGCCACGCGGCTATCATGGGCATCATCAGCGAATACTTAGCCACTGAATCCGTTTATAAACAGCTTTATGCCCTTGCGCTGGCGTGTGGTCGTCGCTTCATTGAAGTGGCTAAACAAGGCAATTTTGAGCCATTGGACGAACATCGCGTTATGTTCAGTGGACAAGCGAAAAAACGCGCTGGATACGTCGAAAAACCTTACTCCATTTATACGCTAATCCCTGCCAGCGAATTTATTGCAGCAGTTGAACGCTTACGTGGTAGCCAGCAAATGGCTGGCATACATAAAAGGGTTGAAGAGAAAAAGGCAGAAAAAGGCATGGTTACACCGGATTTTGATAACGCTTTCTTCAATACCATCACCGCTACATCGTCAAACTATGCCGCAAAAACGGCTATGCAGAATCGGGGCATGGCTAAAAAAGTCGGGGATGACGTTATCTACCACGACACGCATACCGTTGTTACTTTCAAAGATTCACGCGCCATTTACGCCGCTATTTGTTTGCAAGACTGGCACGAAAAAGACGCGCCGCAATTAGATGATAATGCCTTTGTTAGTCAACTCATGGGGCACGAAGGCGGTACGGCACATTTAAACTATCGCCAGTTCCGCATTAAACGCGATTTACCCGCTTTTCTCTTGGTTGTTAATACCGATACAGTGGGGGCGAAAACTGAAAGCGAAGAGAATCAAAATACAGCCGATTTAGACAGGGCTTTTAATACGTTAGTGGATGTGCGTGACTCCATTAAGCGTTGCCACGAAAAAGTTATGGCGTGGGCTAATACAAATCCGACGAAAAAGCTAACTCAAACATCCATTGAAAAAGACGCTAAAGGCGGTAATCGCAGCGTGGTTAAGGATTACATCACGGCATTAAGTAAGGCAATCGAAACCTATAATAAACACCTATTACAACAGCATCTTTGAAAAATTAAGTTTATCAAAATGAACTAAATAGCTATAATGTACTTTGAGAATATAAAGTACATAAGGAGTACCGTATGCTAACTGTGGCAGCAACGCAGGTTAAACATTACCTAGGGCGTTTTTTTGAAGCGGCGCAAACAGAGCCTGTATTAGTCGAACGTTCTGGGCGTGCTTCGGTGGTTATGATTTCCTTCACAGAGTATCAACGCCTAAAAGCGATGGAAGATAAGCTATGGAGTGATATGGCTAACAAAGCAGTGGAAGAAGGATTTTTAGGTGAGGAAGATAGCCAAGATTGGTTTAGCAAAATGCAGGGAAAATTAAATGTTACGGCTTAAGCCAACCAAGGCAGTAGTGCGCTTCATGGAAACCTTGCCACCTAAACAGTTTCGGCAGGTATGGCTAACCGTACTGGCATTGCTGGCAGAACCTTTCCCTCAAGATTCCAAACAACTGCAAGGCTACCCCTATCACCGCGTCGACTTCGGTGAATACCGCATTGTTTATCGCGTGATGGATGAAACACTTGAGTTAATACTCATTGGAAAACGTAACGATGATGAGGTTTACAGGCAACTAAGAAGACTTTGAGAATACCGTAATCGCCCTACCCTGAAGCTACCAACAACAGGGCAGGACTTCACTTTAACGACTTAACTGGAGTCGAAAAAATGCAACAGCATAATAGCAACGTGCGCTTGTCCGTGCGCGAACACTTTTCGGACAAACACTATTCCCCGGCTTATTTAAACGGCTTACGTGACGGTTTGGAGCTTACCCAACGTCATAATCGAATGAACTTAGCATTCGCTTTTGCCCTTGGTGCTTGCGTAGCTCTCGCCCTTGCTAGTTGGGTTGGGGGTGCAGCATGAAAACCCTCCTCACCTTATTCGCTGGCATTGTCATTGGGCTATTCGTGGCAGCGCAAGCCAAAGCATTGAACCTACCCGTTATCCACCTCCCCAAGCACGTCCACCTTGACCCGCTGGCAGTGTTGCTGGTGGTAATCTTCCTGCTAGCTGTGTGGAACATGCGCGGCAAACGCATTGCCACCCACAAAGGGGGTAAGTCATGAACACCCGTAAACGTTTCACCGATTACCCAGCATCCTTTTGGTTCGCCACGCTTGCCACCATTACTGCTGCAATACTCGCTATCAGCAGTTACAGCCGGATGATTAACGACGACGTGGCAACCCTCAAAGCCACGATGATTGTCATCAGCTTTGAAGGCGCGTTGATTGTCGCTATGGCAGTGATGAACGGACGGCTGCAAGGCTTACTCAAGGGTTGGGCATTTGTGTTGCTGTTCTTGCTGGCAATGGCTGAAATCTTCATGGCTTCAATGGAAATTCAACACGGTATTGCTGAGGCTGGCGCGAACGCTGAAAACTTTACGGTATCCGCGTCTAATGTGGGTACGGTAGCCGCTGGCATGGCAGACGCAACCAAAGCGTTAGCAGACTGCGATAAGCGTTATCCGCGCAAGAAGAAAGACGCGGATGCACGCAACCAATGCCGCAAACCGTATGAGAAGATCGTAGCAGCCAGTGCAGGGGCAATGCCTAGCGGTGACAATGCACCAAAATACGATGCAGAGGACGCGGGGAAGCTCTCCCAATGGCAAGCGGTAGCGGATGTGCTCAACGCCACATGGCAACCTGAAAAGCCGATTACATGGGCACAGGCGGCGTTCTACGTGATGACTTCCATTATGACGCTGTTCATCATAGTGAAAAATTTCCTGTGGGCAAAGTACGCGCATGGCGATGAACTCACCGCCTACCTCTCCAGTAATGGGGGCATTGGCTCACCATACCCGACCAACGTTGTTACCATACCAGAACACCACCTTGGCACGCCTGCTGCTGTGATTGAACCTGACACTGCCCACGACGATGACAGTGACGACGACCAAGGCAATACCCACGAGCAACCGTACAAGCAACCCAAGCAAGGATTTGGTTTTGTACCCGCTGGCAATCGGGCTGCCTCCAGTGCCGACCGTAACCGCGCTACTTACATGCATGTAAGTAGTTCAAAACCTACAAGTAACATGCATGTATTACATGCACATGTAAGACATGAACATGTAGAACATGAACATGTAAATAACATGCATGTAGGTGATAACGATGCAGCTTACATGCATGTAACAAAAGCGAAGATTGGCACTACATGCAACTGCCCACAATGCGGTTCAGAATTCCGCAAAGCGAATAAGTGGCACACTTTCTGCAACCCTAAATGCCGTGACGGCTGGCACAATGACCGCGACCCAAACCGCCGTGCTTACCTAGCGAAAAAACGGAAATAAACAGCCAAAGAAAAATGGCTGATTGATTGGATAGCACACCCGCCCATAGTGGCGGGTTTTTCGTATTCTGGTAGTTTTATCCTTGTAAATTTAAAGCTAACCTTTAAAAATGGCAGGATGATTACACGACGCATCACCCAAACAGTGCAACAAGCACTGAACCGACAAGCCGCCGTTGCCCTTATTGGTTCACGCCAAGTTGGGAAAACGACACTGGCTTATGAACTGTCTGAACAGATGCCAGCCATTTACCTTGATTTAGAATCCCCTGCTGACCGTCATAAGCTCAGTGACCCCGAACTATTCCTAAGCCAACAAGAAGATAAACTGGTTATTCTGGATGAAATCCACCGCGTTCCCGAACTGTTTGCCAGCTTGCGCGGCTTGATCGATAAAGGGCGACGTAAAGGCAAGCGAACCGGACGATTTTTAATACTGGGTTCGGCTTCCATAGAACTTTTGCGTCAATCCAGCGAAAGCCTTGCTGGAAGAATTGAATACGTTGAAATGACCCCCTTCGACATATTAGAAGTAGGTGGGGATAACAGCAACTTAAACCGCTTGTGGTTGCGGGGTGGATACCCTGACAGCTTTTTAGCGCACACAGACAACGACAGCCTGATATTGAGGCAAAACTTCATCAAGACTTATCTGGAACGGGATATTCCACAATTCGGCTTTAGGATTGCATCTGAAACAATTGAACGCTTATGGACAATGCTGGCACACCAACAGGGGTCACTACTCAACGTTGCCCAATTAGCCGCAGGGTTAGGCGTTAGCTCACCATCCGCAAACAATTACATAGACTTACTGGTAGACCTGCTGTTAGTGCGTCGATTGCAACCTTACTATCACAACGTCGGTAAGCGTTTGGTGAAATCCCCACGGGTTTATATTCGTGATAGTGGACTGGTTCACGCACTATTGAGAATTGACAACCTAAACACACTCGCAGGGCATCCCGTCGTTGGTGCAAGTTGGGAAGGATTCATTATCGAAAACCTACTAGCAGCCGCACCCAAAAACACCCAAGCCAGTTTTTACCGAACCCAAGGCGGGGCAGAGATGGACTTACTACTAGAGTTAGGCGGCAAGCATGGTACATGGGCAATTGAGATAAAACGCAGCCTATCACCCGCACCAAGCAAAGGCTTTCACCATGCAAGGGAAGATATTCAACCAGCAAAGACCTTTGTGGTTTACGCTGGACAAGATCGTTACCCATTAGCGGAAGGTGTGGAAGTCATCAGCCTGCAAGCCTTAGCTGAAGAGTTGAACTGCCTTAGCAGCGTTTGAAATAACGAAGGTACTCCCTGCAATTTTGGGGGTACGGGCGCGATGACAGCAGCTTTACGCTAGGTAATCCAGAAAAAAGTTTTGGTCAAGTCAAGTCAAGATTTAAAAGTCGAATTATGAAGACCAAAAAATAAACAGCATTTTATGAAATAAATACATCAACAGGTGTAAATATATCCAATTCAACATGGTAGTTAAGAGTGCAATCACTTATCATGAATATACAACTCCCCCCTTGACCGTCTGGTTTAGCCTGATGCTCTTGGGGAGACAAGCCGCCTTCGGGCGGCTTTGTCATTTATGGGGTATCACAAGGAGAACCCAACTTGAAAACTATCGTTTTCATTGACGGCTATAACCTGTACTACGGTGCAGTTCGCCGCACACCTTACAAGTGGCTGGACATATACAAATTATTCAGCGAACAGCTACTACACCAAGACGCAGAACTGCTAGAAGTCCGTTACTACACAGCCCCTGTTCTCGGTTCACTCTGCGATGATCCCGCATCACCACAGCGACAACGCCAGTATTTACAGGCATTACGAAAATTATACCCAGAGAAAATAACCATCATCGAAGGGAAACTTATCAGGGGTGATGCAACGCTACGCCTATCACAACCAATTCCTGAACTACCAGAAGTCAGCAAGGTAAAAGTGATAACCCTGACAGAGAAAAAAACAGATGTGAACATAGCGGCTGACATGATTGCAGGGGCATTTAACGGACACTTTGAACAAGCAGTGTTGTGCAGCAATGACAGCGACATGGAAGGCGCACTAAAAACCATACGCAAAAACTGCCCTGATATTCGCCTAGGCTTAGCTGCACCAACCGCAGCACATGGGCGATTCGTCAGTAATGACCTAAAAGCGCAAGCGCACTGGACAAAGACTATTAGCACGGAAAATATGGCATTAGCGCAACTACCCAAAAAAATACGCGGGACAGCCATCACCAAGCCAGAGAAGTGGTAAGCAATCGGGTTCTAGCGAAAGGTACTCCCAAACCATTCACCGCACGGGTTAGTAACTCGCAGGGTTTCGTTAATTAGTAAGTATTTTTTTGGCGTTTCGTTTCGCCTTAGCCTGATGTTTTTAATTCCGCGAAAGCTCATAGAAGGGGGGGACGTTTCACAAATAGAGATAAGCCATAGTGCAGGGGGGATGGTAGCCGAGGAGAGGGGGGCAAAAATATCTGACAACCAAAACAAAACAGACCGCGCATTCAATGCAATTCCCACCCACAGCGAATTTTAAGGGGGGTAATGCCAACTATTTTTACTGGTTGTTTTGCTACTTTTTGAACAAGTCTGAGTGTGTTCCTGTGGCTTCTAGCCGTAGCTCTTGAAGCTCCAAAACATAATCGTCGGTTTTCTTATAAATCAGCAGCCAATCAGGTTCTATGTGGCAATCACGAAACCCCGCCCAATTCCCGCTTAGTTGATGGTCACAAAGAGCAGTAGGCAATTCTTCATCATTGGCAAGCGCTAGGATAACTGAGTTTATCTTATCCATATCTTTCCCCCTCTTTTTCATCAGTTTGTATTCACTTTTGAAACGGGAAGATCGCTTTATTTCTCTCATTGGGTTTAATCATTAAGGTCTGCAAATAAAGATTCAACACTGGAAAAGGATTGATACCCCTTTTCACTATCAGGCTTTAGCAAATCCCGCGCTAATCGATCATTGGGAGTGTGTTCATCACCAAGGGGACAACGGTTGTTTTTTTTGATGGGGAAGGGGATAGATCGTGTTTCAACCACCTGCCGAAGAAACAAGCGAACGGCTTGCGCAGGAGTAATACCCAGTTCACGGAATATGGAAAACGCGGCTGTTTTCTCATCATCTGAGAGCCGTATTTGATATGAAACAGAACGTGACATAAATTCACCATAAAGACAATGTAGTTTTATTGTAGTGACAATAGCAGGAATAGCAAATTTATTCGTAGCAACAGGGCGAGGCAAGGAAAAGCGCGTACTGATCTGCAAAGGTGGGTACTTGAATAGCAACGTTTCTGGCAAAAACTAGGTTCTATCCGCTGATATTTGGCACGGTGACTTGCAAGCGCATCCGCTTTCTATGTTGGGGAAAATATCGGGGGGGGTTAACAACAATAATGGGATGAAGCGGGACTATGCGGGATGAAGCGGGATAGTTAGCAGGGTGAATAATTCAAATTGAATTGTAAATGTTACAATATCGCCATGCCGACACTAGGGAATCCGCCATGACAGCCGCCGCAACTACCAAACCAGCACGCCCCAAGCTCACACTGAAGAATAAGAAACGGGTGGTGAATGTCGCCGCGCTCAAACAACAAAACCTAACGCCAGCACCCACACTAGTGCAGCAAGCACCCACGCCACCAAAGCAACCGACAGAACCCGTGCTGACGCGCAAAGAACGCCATGCCCTGAAGATGAAAGAACAAGCAGAGGCAGCGGAAAGAAAACGCGCCAGACATGCTGAGTTTCTAGCGCAACAGACGCGACATAGAGCCGAAGAAAGAGCGCGTAACAGGGTTGCTAATGAAGAGGCTGAAAAACGCGCCGCAGCGCATCGTAA
>CAZJDN010000095.1:2719-8017 GCA_964544775.1 uncultured Thiothrix sp. | reverse complement strand
TGGTACGCCCTGAAGATTCATGGGCTGCGCTGGAAAGTTTAACGGGTAATGCCGAAGCGATTTTGCAAAAACTCGGCTTACCGTACCGTGTGATTGTATTGTGTGCGGGCGATACAGGTTTCTCTTCTGCTAAAACTTACGACATTGAAGTGTGGTTGCCGGGGCAGCAAAAATACCGTGAAATTTCGTCTTGCTCGAATTTCCAAGACTTCCAAGCACGGCGTATGATGGCGCGTTACCGCAATCCCGAAACAGGTAAACCGGAATTGTTGCACACCCTGAACGGTTCAGGTTTAGCGGTTGGGCGGACTTTAGTCGCGGTTTTGGAAAATTACCAAGAAGCGGATGGGCGGATTCGTATCCCTGAAGTTCTGCGTGGGTATATGGGCGGAGCGGAGTATCTCGGCTAAAATTTGAAAAATTTATGGTGCAGGTATTGCTATTGCCAAAACTTGTGAGTAATATCTGCATCCTTCAACGGCAGGCGCGTAGCTCAGTTGGTTAGAGCACCACCTTGACATGGTGGGGGTCGTTGGTTCGAGTCCGATCGCGCCTACCATCTTTATCTATTGATAAAACCATGTGACCCCTCGTATAGGCCACCACTGGAGTATAAAATGCCAATCATTACTCTCCCTGACGGAAGTCAACGTTCTTACGAATCCCCCTTATCTGTTCTTGCTGTCGCTGCTGACATTGGTGCTGGTTTAGCTAAAGCCACGCTGGCAGGCAAAGTCAATGGTGAATTAGTCGATGCAAGTTATCTTATTGAGCAAGATGCAATGTTAAGCATTGTGACGGCTAAAGATGCTGATGGTCTGGACATTATCCGCCATTCATCGGCGCATTTGATGGCGCAAGCGGTTAAGCAGTTGTTCCCGGATGTGCAGGTAACTATCGGTCCTACCGTTGAAAACGGTTTCTACTATGATTTCGCGTCACCGCGTCCCTTCACGCCGGATGATTTACAGGCGATTGATGCGCGGATGCAAGAGCTTATCAAGCAAGACATTCCTGTAGAACGCAGCACCTTGTCCCGCGACGAAGCCGTGCGCTTTTTCCTTGCTATGGGGGAAAAGTACAAAGCTGAAATCATCGAAAGTATTCCTGCCGATCAAACCTTGTCCTTGTATCGCCAAGGTGATTTCATCGACTTATGTCGTGGGCCGCATGTACCTAGCACGGGTAAAATTCCATCCGTTAAAGTCATGAAAGTGGCAGGCGCATACTGGCGTGGTGATTCCAAAAATGAAATGCTGCAACGCATTTATGGCACAGCGTGGGCGAACAAAAAAGATTTACAAGCCTATCTAACATTATTGGAAGAGGCGGAAAAACGTGATCACCGCAAACTCGGTCGTCAGTTAGACCTTTTCCATTTCCACGAAGAAGCCCCCGGTTCAGTATTTTGGCATCCTAAAGGCTGGACTGTTTTCCAAGAACTCATTGCTTACATGCGCAAACGTCAGCAGCAAGCAGGTTATGTGGAAATCAATACGCCAGACGTAATGGATCGTTCTTTGTGGGAAACGTCCGGTCACTGGTTTAACTACCGTGACAATATGTTCACCACAACCACTGAAGATGATCGTGTTTTCGCCCTCAAGCCGATGAACTGCCCCGGTGGCATGTTGATGTTCGCGCAAGGGTTGAAAAGTTACCGTGATTTGCCATTGCGCATGGCGGAATTCGGCAAAGTCCACCGTTACGAGCCTTCCGGCGCGTTACATGGCTTAATGCGCGTGCGTCACTTTACGCAAGATGACGCGCATATCTTCTGCACCGAAGAGCAAATGGGGCAGGAGTGTAAAGACGTTGTTGCATTGGTACTGGATATTTACAAGGAATTTGGCTTTGAAAATGTCCATATTAAGTTGTCAACTCGTCCAGAAAATCGCATTGGTTCTGATGAAATTTGGGATAAATTAGAAGGTGCATTAGCCAACGCACTTGACGGTATGGGCTTACCTTATACTTTATTCCCCGGTGAAGGCGCGTTCTACGGGCCGAAACTGGAGTTTGTCTTGCGTGATGCAATTGGGCGCGACTGGCAATGCGGTACATTGCAAGTTGATATGAGTTTACCCGAACGTTTTGATCTGACTTATGTGTCGGAAGACAATAACCGTAAACGTCCGGTAATGCTGCACCGCGCTTTATTCGGCTCATTAGAACGCTTTACGGGTATTTTAATTGAACACTACGAAGGGCGTTTCCCGTTGTGGTTGTCACCCGTGCAAGCGGTAGTGATGAATATCACCGATAAACAAGCCGAATTTGTTCAAGATGCAGTCAAACAATTGCTCCAGTCAGGCATTCGTGCTGTCTCAGACTTGAGAAATGAAAAAATTGGCTTTAAAATCCGCGAGCACACTATGCAACGTGTTCCTTATCTGTTAGTGGTAGGGGATCGTGAAGTAGAAACTCAATCCGTAGCGGTGCGTACACGTTCTGGCAAAGACTTGGGGACATTCCCCTTAGTGGAAGTTCAGCAACGTCTTGCACAAGAAATCGCATCGCATCGCGTATCCTTGTTGGAGGAATAGACTTATCGCTCTCGAAAAAGAACACCGAATCAATGACGACATTAATGTCCCGAAAATTCGTCTGATTGATAAGGAAGGGGAAAACAGAGGTGTTGTTTCCCTGCGCGAAGCCTTAGAAATGGCTTACGAAGCTGAATTGGATTTGGTGGAAATTGTCCCAACGGCAAAACCACCTGTCTGCCGTATCATGGATTACGGTAAATTCCGTTTCGACGAAAGTAAAAAGGCAGCACAAGCGCGTAAAAACCAAAAGCAAGTGCAAGTGAAGGAAATCAAGATGCGTCCAGCGACGGACGAAGGCGATTACCTGATCAAACTGCGCAAGCTGAAAGAGTTTTTAGACGAAGGCGATAAAGTTAAAGTGACGTTGCGCTTTAAAGGTCGTGAAATGGCACACAAAGAATTGGGGATGGATGTCCTCAAGCGTGTGGAAAAAGACCTTGAGGAGTTTGCTAGCGTCGAGCAATTCCCCAAATTGGAAGGTCGCCAGATGGTCATGATGATGGGACCGAAAAAGAAATAGGGAAAAATCTTCCCTACCTCTCATCCTGTTAAGGTAAGGCACTCTTACAGGATGTTTTATTCTCTACCTTACGCAAAAAGGAGACCAAGATGCCTAAAATGAAGACCAACCGTGGAGCGGCAAAACGCTTCAAGAAGTCTGGTAGTGGGCTGTTCAAACGTAAGCAGTCACACCTGCGTCATATTTTGACCAAAAAATCCACTAAGCGTAAACGTCAATTGCGTTCTGGCGACAACTTCGTTGTTGCTGCGGATCACGCAAGCATTCAAAAACTGCTGCCTTACGCTTAAGAGGATTTAAAACATGGCAAGAGTAAAACGTGGTGTAACGGCACGCGCCCGTCACAAAAAAGTCCTGAAATTGGCAAAAGGTCATTACGGTGCGCGTAGCCGCGTTTACCGTGTTGCCCATCAGTCTGTTATCAAAGCGGGTCAATACGCATTCCGCGACCGTCGTCAGAAAAAACGTACTTTCCGCGCTTTGTGGATCGTGCGTATCAATGCAGGTGCGCGTCAATTCGGTTTGTCTTACAGCCGCATGATGAATGGTCTGAAAAAAGCAGGTATCGCGTTGGATCGCAAAGTATTAGCTGATCTGGCTGTACGCGACATCGCTGCATTCGGTGTGGTTGCAGAAAAGGCAAAAGCTGCTCTGACTGCCTAAGCACACCCTTTGTGAGCTAACGTTACCCTTTAAATAGGGTAAGCAAGGCGGGGAAAGGTTTTGCCTCTTCCCGCCTTTTGCTTTTTATCGAATTCAAACCCCTTGTAAAGAAGGAAATCGCCGTGCAAAGTTTGCTGGAACTGATGGGGGAAGCCCACGAACAGATTTCGCAAGCTGTGAGCCTTGCCGCGCTGGATCAAGTGCGCGTGCAATATTTGGGCAAAAACGGTTTGCTAACCGAGCAACTCAAGCAACTGGGCAAGCTGCCACACGAAGAACGTAAGGCGGCTGGTGCAGAAATCAACAATGCCAAACAAGCACTGACCTTAGCACTTGAGGATCGTCGCGTCAGTTTGCAAGCGCAAGCTCTGAATGCGCGGTTGCAAGCGGAAAAAGTAGACGTGACTTTGCCGGGTCGTCGTATGGATACGGGCAGTTTGCATCCTGTTACTCAAACCATTCAGCGCATTACGGAAATTTTTGCGCAATTGGGTTTCAGTATGGCGGAAGGTCCCGAAATCGAAGACGATTTCCATAACTTTACAGCGTTAAATATTCCTGAATCGCACCCTGCACGCGCTATGCACGACACTTTCTATATGGATAGTGGTTTGTTGTTACGCACGCATACGTCTTCGGTGCAGATTCGTCACATGGAACACAGCCAACCACCGTTGCGGATTATTGCACCGGGACGTGTTTACCGTTGTGATTCCGACATGACGCACAGCCCAATGTTCCACCAAGTGGAAGGGTTGATGGTGGATGAAGATGTTACGTTTGCGGATTTAAAAGGCATTTTAGAAGCCTTCTTTAAAGCGTTCTTTGAAGTGGATGAATTGCCAACACGCTTCCGCGCCACATTCTTCCCGTTTACCGAGCCATCGGCTGAAACCGATATTCGCTGCGTGCATTGTGGCGGGGAGGGTTGCCGTGTGTGCAAAGGTACAGGCTGGCTGGAAGTCATGGGTTGCGGTATGGTTCACCCGAACGTGCTGAAAAACGTCGGTATTGATAGCGAAAAATACACAGGTTTTGCTTTTGGTTTTGGGGTTGAACGTTTGGCAATGCTTCGCTATCAAATCAATGATTTGCGCGTGATGTTTGATAATGATGTGCGTTTCTTAAAACAGTTTAGCTAAGTGGGATAACCTTATGAAAGTCAGTGAAAAATGGCTGCGTGAGTGGATTGATACCCCGCTGACGCTTGATGTCTTTGCCGACAAGCTCACGATGTCCGGTTGTGAAGTAGAAGCGCGGGAAAAAGTGGCTACCGATTTCAATGGAATCGTTGTCGGTCATGTTTTAGAGCGCGAAAAACACCCTGATGCCGACAAGCTGAGCGTGTGCAAAGTGGATAACGGGCAGGGTGAAGTACTGCAAATTGTTTGTGGTGCGCAAAATGTGCGTGCAGGGTTGAAAGTGCCATTGGCTTTAATTGGCGCAATTTTGCCCATGCCAGACGGTGCGCCGCTGAAAATCAAAAAAGGTAAACTGCGCGGCGTAGAATCTTTCGGCATGTTGTGTTCCGCTACCGAATTGGGTATGTCGGATAAGTCTGACGGT
>CAZJDN010000095.1:0-2619 GCA_964544775.1 uncultured Thiothrix sp. | reverse complement strand
GCAACGGATGCTTGCCCACGTTATGCTGGGCGCGTGATTCGTAATGTGAATCCGCAAGCGGCAACGCCTGTGTGGATGCAAGAAAAATTGCGTCGGGCGGGTATCCGCAGCATTTCTGCTTTGGTAGACGTGACCAACTATGTTTTGTTGGAACTGGGTCAGCCCATGCACGCCTTTGATCTGGATAAGCTCAATGGTGGTATTGTGGTGCGCTATGCGCGTGAGGGCGAAACCCTGAAAATGCTGGATGGGCAAACCGCAACCTTACGCAACGACACGTTAGTCATTGCCGATGCGCAAGCACCTGTGGCAATGGCGGGAATTATGGGCGGTGAACCGACTTCGGTTACAGACGCTACCCGCCATTTATTCCTTGAAAGTGCGCATTTCCGCCCTGCTAAAATCATGGGTAAGGCGCGTAGTTACGGGTTGCAAACGGATTCTTCCGCCCGTTTTGAACGTGGTGTTGACCCGTCGTTGCCCTTGCAAGCAATGGAACGTGCAACTCAACTGATTCTTGCTATTTGTGGCGGTGAAGCAGGTACGGTAGTCGATACTTGCGTTGATGACAGTGTGTTGCAACGTAAAACTATTTTATTGCGTGCCAGCCGTATCCAGCGCGTCTTAGGCGTGGTGATGGATGCTGCTACCGTAGAAGGTGTGCTAACACGCTTGCATTGTGTATTCAGCAAAGTTGAGGATGGCTGGCAAGTTCAAGCTCCATTAGCGCGTTTTGATTTGGCAATCGAAGAAGATTTGATTGAGGAATTGGCGCGTGTGCGGGGTTACGACGCGATTCCTGCCGTTTTGCGTCCGCGTGCGCCACGTATTACGCAACCTAGCGAAAAAACGGTAAGTCAGGCGAGTTTGCGCCATTTGTTGGTAGCGCGGGGTTATCAAGAAGCGGTAACTTTCAGCTTCGTTGACCCAAAAATGGAAGCAATACTAGCACCTGCGATGCCTAGCATTGCATTAGCCAACCCCATTTCGGCTGATTTAGGCGTGATGCGCAGCACTTTATGGTCTGGTTTATTACGTTCAGTTGCTTATAATCTCAACCGTCAGCAAAATCGCGTGCGTTTGTTTGAGGTAGGTCCTGCATTCTATCAAGATGAAGCAGGTAAACCGCAGCAGAAAACCATGCTTTCTGGGGTGATTACAGGTAATCTTTACCCAGAACAGTGGGCGCAAGCTAATCGCCCGGTGGACTTTTACGACCTTAAAGGTGATGTGGAAGCCATTTTAGGGCGTGTTGCAGGAACACAGTTCCATTTCGCTCCTGTTGCTCATGCAGCTTTGCATCCGGGGCAATCGGCTGAAATTATGACAATGGAACAGGTCGTTGGTTGGATGGGTATGTTACACCCTGTGCTTGAGGAAAAATTAGGTCTTGGGCAGCCAACGTTCGTGTTTGAATTGGATTTAAGTGCGTTGCAGCAACGTGCATTACCAAAGTACCAAGCCATTTCTAAATTCCCCGCTATTCGCCGCGATTTGGCGTTATTAGTGGGTCAAGATGTATTGGCAGTTGCTTTAGAAAATGCGGTGAAAAAAGCTGCTGGATCGCAATTGCTGTCCTATTATTTGTTTGATGTTTATGCGGGAAAAGGTATTCCCGACGGTCAAAAGAGTGTTGCTTTGAGTTTGATTTTCCAAGATTTCTTACGCACCCTTGAGGATGCTGAAATCAATCAGATGGTAGATGCTATTATCGCTTCACTTCGGGATGAAGTCGGCGCGGTGTTACGTTAAAAACAGGGAGAAAGTGCAGATGACAATAACATTGACCAAAGCGGACATGGTCGAGCATTTGTTTGAAGAATTGGGTCTGAATAAGCGTGAAGCCAAAGATTTGGTAGAAATGTTTTTTGAAGAAGTTCGGGATGCGTTGGAAACAGGTAAAAATGTGAAGTTGTCGGGCTTTGGCAATTTCATGTTGCGCGATAAAACCCAACGTCCGGGGCGCAACCCTAAGACTGGGGAAGAAATTCCTGTAACTGCGCGGCGCGTGGTTACATTTCGTCCCGGTCAGAAGCTCAAGCAACGGGTAGAGGAATATGCAGGAAACGGTAACGCCGAATAGCCAGTTGCCACCGATTCCGGGTAAACGCTACTTCGCCATTGGTGAAGTTAGCGATTTGTGCGGGGTAAGGTCGCACGTTTTACGCTATTGGGAACAGGAATTTCCTTCCCTTAGACCGATGAAACGGCGTGGCAACCGACGTTACTATCAACGCGAAGATGTGTTGTTAATACGGCAAATTCGCAGTTTGTTATATGAGCAGGGTTATACCATCAGTGGAGCGCGGCAAAAACTGCTGGATGAAGCGCATTTGCCGCCGCCTGTAGACCAACCATTAGAACCTATTGTTCTCAATGGCAGTGATGTAGCACCGCTAGTTATGGAACTAGAGCGCATTTTATACATTCTGAAACACTGATTTTTACTTGAGCTTGTGTGCCGCTTGCGGTATGCTTGCACCCCTTCAATCGGAGCGTAGCGCAGCCTGGTAGCGCATCACACTGGGGGTGTGGGGGTCGGAGGTTCAAATCCTCTCGTTCCGACCAAATACCTGTTTCATGCAGTCTCATGAAGTCCCAAAAGCCTTTACAAGCAAC
>CAZJDN010000094.1:0-8075 GCA_964544775.1 uncultured Thiothrix sp. | reverse complement strand
GCAAGGAACACGAGCGGCGATCCACCACTCAGGTTGCAAGGCTCATTTGCTTGGGGGCATTGTTACGGTTTCAACAACGCCCGTCAAGCACAAACGATAAGAGGTCGAATCACACAGACTAGGGGCAATACCTAGTCTCACCTTTGATAGGACAAGGGAGCAAAGCCTACGCCCTTGTCTTGGGGAATTAGAAAATACAAGTGCTTGGTAATGGCGAGATATTTACCTTTACTGTCCCTACACTAATAGCGGCTGATTGGAAATCCGTATTCGGTATATTAATTGACACCTGTTTTTGACCATTCGCAGGCACAATAACTAGCGAACCTTTAATAGTGATATTTTCACCAGACTTAGACGTTTTACACTTAGTAGGAACACAAAGCAAACCCGCAGGTAAACCACTGCAATCTGCTGGGTAATACTCAATACATTGGTCTAATTTCTGCCCTTTAAAAACGGGCATATAGGTTTGATCACTGCCATTTTTATTCACTAGTGTGGCAACAACACTAGAGCTTGAGGTAGAACCACAATGGTATTTTGCATCCTTAATTACCGGGGCTAGTAATAAGGGGACACGATTAGCAATATTCGTAGCGGTAGCAGAAACATGTACTGTATTATCCGCATTCACAACCCCAAACCCCGTGGTAATCGCCAAAGCAGTAACAGCAAAGAGATAACGCAATTGCATAAATAATACTCCTTCAATGACGTAAGTTAGTTCATTATTAATAACGTCACACTAAGTATTTAGTTTACTGGTGTGCAGTATTAGCATACGCTTTTTTGCTTGAACTGGAATAGCCTTTACAGATTGATTTGTAATCCGCAATGATGGTGTTTTATTTTGTGGCAAAATGCTATGCTGCGGCACTTTTCTTGGATACGGCACACGTTATGAGCAATTTACCTCCCTGTCCCCAATGCGGCTCGGCATACACTTACGAAGATGGCGCAATGTACATTTGCCCAGAATGCGCCCACGAATGGTCAGCTAACGCCACAGTAATCAATTCTGATGAAGAGCGCGTGATCAAAGATTCCAACGGGAATGTATTGCAAGATGGCGATACCGTTACGGTTATTAAAGACCTGAAAGTAAAAGGCTCTTCGTTAGTGGTGAAAGTCGGCACGAAAGTTAAAAATATCCGCCTCGTGGATGGCGACCACGACATTGACTGCAAAATCGATGGCATTGGCGCAATGAAATTAAAATCTGAGTTTGTAAAAAAGGTTTAAACATGGGATTGATTGCCGCTGCCAGTATTTTCTTAATTTTATTTGGCGTAACAGCCTTGATTATTGGCAGTGTGCGTCATTTCTTTCCTTTCGTGGATCAATATTTTCCAGAGAGCTTTAAACGCCCCCTGTCTATCCAATTCGCGGCGTATTACTTGCTGATTGGCTTATTACTCCTGCTGCTATTACCCCACCCGTAACACCCCGCTCAGGCACGTTTTATCGTGGCATGGCTTCCCAAGTGCTACGAACGTGCTACCATCTTCGCAAACCACCTAAAGCGAGGAGTGTGCATGAAAACCTATAATGAACGAATCGGCGGTTGCCGTGTTGGTGCTGTTCCAGCGGATGCGAAACGCCGCAAAGTGGGGCGTTCTGCGGCGGCCCCCTTACCCCCTAAAGTGGATTTACGCCCGTATTTGACCGACGTGGAAGAGCAAGTGGGTAACAGTTGCGTGGCAAATGCTTGTGCAGGTGCGTATGAATACCTCGCCAAACGCAATTTAGGTAATGCAGGTGATGTCAGCCGTTTGTTTATTTATTACAACGCACGTTATGAGGACGATGACGTTGAAAATGACCAAGGTACATCCATGCAATCAGCGATTGAAGGACTGAAAAAGTACGGCGCGTGCCACGAAGATTACTGGCCGAATGAGGAAGCCAGCATTACGGAAGAACCCTCCGAAGAGGCTTATAGCCACGCCGCCAACTTCAAAATTGCCGAAGCTGAATACGTTGACACGGATTTGGACTTATACCGCCACACGCTAGCGGATGGCTACCCGATTGCTTTTTGTTTAAACACGTTTACCTCGTTTGATGAAGCAACCGAGAACCGTGGGCGCGTTCCCATGCCGAAAAAAACCGAGCAAGAACGCGAAGAACACGGTTGGCACGCGATGTTATGCGTCGGTTACTTGGACAAAGATCAGATGTTCATCGTGCGCAATTCGTGGGGACAAGGCTGGGGAGATAAAGGTTATTGTTATATCCCGTACAAGTACGTGATTCACAGTACCTTAAATGGGCATGATACGTGGGTCGTTAAATCCGTGGAAGATTTGGATTTCACCCAAGAATTTGCCAGCGAAGACGACGGCTCGTACTTCGCGGAAGAAGGCTCAATTCAGTTGTTTGATTTCTATCTCGCCACAGGGGATGTGGAAGGATTCGCCACCGCGTTGGAAACCTTGTGCGAAGAATACGCCACCGAAGAAGAATTTTATTTCGACTACGAAGAAACGGAAGAAGACGGGGTTACATACTGCACCATCAGCAACTTTGACATTGCAGTAGACGACCCTGATGCTTTCATCGAAGCACTGGATACATTATGTGTCGAATGGGCAGACGATGAAAACTACAACTACAGCATTGAAGGTTACGACGAAAGTACCGAGGAAGACACCGCAGAAGACGAAGAATCAACTGACGAAGAAGAAGTTACCGATGAGGATGAAGAAGTCGTAGACGAGGAAGAGGAAACGGCAGAAGACGATTCAGAGGAAGAAAGCGGTTCATTAAGCCTGACAAACTTCTACATTTACACCAGCGACGCTGAAGGTGTAACAACCAAAATCGATAAGCTGTGTTCCAAACACACAACCGACGACAATTACAGCTTTGACTGGGAAGAAGACGAAGACGAAAACGGTCCGTACATCCAGTTTTCTAGCTTTGAAATTGTGCCAGACGACGAAGACGCATTCTTGGAAGCACTCGAAGCCCTGTGCGAAAAGCTCGCGGATGAAAACGGCTATAACTGGGAATAGTTCGTCCCCCTAAACCGACACTTTCTCTGATGCTGCTCGTCACAGCGTCAGAGAAGGCGTACAGTGATCCCCATAATAATGATTAGCGGAGGGATGCCTTATGATAAAACCACCTGTTTCAGTTCCGCTGTCGCAGCGATTACCAAAATTCCAACTTCCCAGTCTGGGAGCAACACCTTTTATCCTTGTACTTGCAGTAATCACACTCTGGTCATCGTGGTACACCGTACCGAGCGATTCGGTAGCCGTCTTGCAACGTTTTGGTAAATTCATGGCGGAAGTTCCGCCAGGGCTGCATTTCAAGATTCCCCTAGGGGTTGATAGCGCGACGATTCTGCCTGTGAAACGCCAACTCAAACAGGAATTTGGTTTTGCAACCCCCGGTGCAACGAATCCAGACCAGTTTTCCGATCAAGCAGATGAAGAATCACCAATGGTTACGGGTGATTTAAACGTGGCAGTGATTGAATGGGTTGTGCAATACCGCATTGCTGAACCCACCAAATACTTATTTGCGGTACGTTCTCCAGCGACAACCTTGCGTGATGTGTCGGAATCCGTCATGCGCGAAGTCGTCGGCGACCGCACCGTGGATGAAGTGCTTACTATCGGGCGGCAGGACATTGAGGTCGAAGCCCTGAGTAAAATGCAACAATTGGCTACGCGCTACGCAATGGGCATTAGCATTGACCAAGTACAACTGAAAAACATTAACCCACCCGCCCCTGTGCAAGATTCATTCAACGAAGTGAACCAAGCACAACAGGAAAAAGAAAAGTTAATCAACGAAGCCCGCCGCGATTACAACCGCGTGATTCCCTTAGCGGAAGGTGAAAAAGACCAACGCATTCGAGAAGCAGAAGGTTATCGCCTCAAACGCACTAACGAAGCAGAAGGCGATGTGGCGCGGTTCAATGCAGTGTTTGCCCAATACCAAAAAGCCCCCGAAGTAACGCAACGCCGCTTGTATCTGGAAACCATGCAAACGGTTATGCCTTCCATCCAAAACAAGGTGATTGTCGATAGCAGTATGAAAGGCATTTTGCCGTTACTCAACTTAACCAAACCCAATGAACTCACGGGTGCAAGCACCGCCAACACCACACAAACGCAGGAGGCGCAACAATGAACCGATTACTCATTGCCCTCGGCGGCTTAGGTTTATTCGTGCTGTATAATGCTTTTTATACCGTTGGCGAAGCGCAACAGGTGATTCTGACCCAATTCGGCAAACCCGTTGGTGAACCTGTTACCGAAGCTGGGTTAAAGCTGAAAACACCGTTCATTCAAGATATTAACGTCATTGACAAGCGTGTACTGGAATGGGATGGCAGCCCTTCAGATATGCCTACCAAAGACAAACTGTACATTTCTGTCGATTTATTTGCGCGGTGGCGGATTGTTGACCCCTTAGCGTATTTCCTGCGCCTACGCGATGAACGCAGTGCGCTGTCACGTTTAGACGATATTTTAGGCAGCGAAACGCGCAATTCCGTGGCTAAACACGAGCTGATTGAAATCATCCGCACCACCAAAGACCGCGTTCCGCTCAAAGACCCTTCACTGACGGATGGCAGCAACCCAGATAACACCATTGGCACATTATTGCCCGTACAAAAAGGGCGTAAGCAGGTTGAGCAAGAAATCTTCCAAGCAGCAGCGGAAAAGGTGAAAGTGTTCGGCATTGAATTACTCGATATTCGTTTCAAACGCATTAACTACAATGCCAGCGTTGAACCCAAAATTTACGAGCGCATGATCAGTGAACGCCGCCAAATTGCCGAACGCTTTCGTTCCGAGGGCAATGGGGAAGCCGCCCGAATTCGCGGCAATATGACCCGCGATTTGAATCGGATTCAGTCCGAGGCTTACCGCAAAGTGGAAGAAATACGCGGCGAAGGCGATGCAAAAGCAGCAGAAACTTACGCACAAGCCTACAATCAAAGCCCTACCGCCGCGCAATTTTATGAATTTACTCGCACGATGGATGCTTACAAATCCATCATTTCACCGGATGCGACGTTGGTGCTTTCCACCGACAGTGATGTGTTTAAATTCCTGAAAAACGTTAACCGACAAACGGGCAAAACAGGCGAAGAATGACCCTCACTTGCTGGAATAGTTGTCTACACTAACTGAGGTGGACAACTATTCCAATGGAGGGAACATCTTGTGTTAGAGCATTCTTTGACCTTGCGCCGAACGGTTCGATCTGTCGGCATCAGCTTACTCGCTAGCCTGCCTATTATTTCCGCTTACGCCAATACCCAAGCTGGGGCAGATTGCCCTGCGGAACAAGTCAGTGTCGTTACCACATCGTTGGTACAAACGGATTCTGCGGTGGCAGGTCGCCCATCAATTATTAGCATTGCTTACAACGCGCCGCATCACTCGCACGGTTTTCGCGGGGAAGCCGCTTTGCCCGAAACAGGCTCTATTTACGGGCTGGCTTACCACGCCGCGAGCGATACCCTGCTATCCAGCGCGTTTGTAAAACGGTTTGCCAGCTTAGGACCTGACGGAACAGGTGCAATTTACGCCACGGATCGGCGTACTGGAAGCAGCCGTTTGTTTGCTGACATTAACCGCATTGCAGGCGCAGCAGTAGCAGGTAATGACCCTCGCAGCGGCAATAACGATTGGTTTCACGATGCCGCCGCCTTTGATAGTGTCGGCTTTACGGGCTTGGGCGATATTGATTTATCCGAAGATCAACAAACCTTGTATGTCGTCAGCCTTGGTGATCGCCGTTTATACCAATTGGATGCCAGCGCGTTAGACAAAGGTAATCTGCCTGTTACGCAATTCAAAGCCGCACCTGTCGCCATTCCTCTCAATGCCTGTAGCACACCGAATGATGCCCGCCCAATGGGGATTGGGGTTCATGAGGGTAAAGTTTACGTGGGTGTCACTTGTACCGCACAATCAACGGTACGCAGTGGTGCTATTGGTGATGTAAACCAACTCAAAGCGGCTGTTTACCGTTTTGACCCCGAACGCCAACAATTTGAAGGTTCGCCAGTCTTTAGCGCACCACTCAACTACCCACGCGGCTGCGTTTTTTCCGAAAATGTAATGCAAGCCCCGGATGCAGATTGCTTTGATACCAACTGGCGACCGTGGCAACCCGATTGGCGGGTGGTATACGGGCGTATCGCCCCCGGTAATGCACAACAAACCAACTTTAATTTGGAATACCCTCAGCCGTGGCTCAGTGATGTTGAATTCGACGGCAATGACATGCTGCTAGGTTTGCGCGATTTAAACGGCGACCGGACAGGCTACTGCAAAGGTTCGCCGGATGAAACGGAAAATCCCAAAGTAGCAAACCCTGCCTGTAAAGCGGGTAGCATGGGTATTCAACAAGGCAATGGTGCGGGTGATATTTTACGTGCCTGTGCAAACGGCTCAGGTTGGGTATTAGAAAGCAACGGTAGCTGCGGCGAACAACGCACCGCCGGAGCAAGCAATGGGCAAGGTCCTCAAGGCGGCGAATATTACTGGAACGATCAAGGTCCTGGTGGCGTAAGTGGCAATGGCAGCCCCAAAGGACACCATCAAACCGCAATGGGAGCGTTATTGCAATTGCCTAATCGGGGCGAAGTTGTCACAACCGCAATGAACCCCTTTGATTACTATTCCGGTGGCATTGAGTGGTACGGTAATCAACAAGGTAACAGCGCACGCCGCGCCGAAGCCTACAACAGCAAAGACTATTGGGCATTCGGGAAAGCCAATGGCTTAGGCGATTTAGAATGGGTTTGTGGCGGTACAGGGTATCGCGGACAATAAACCTCAAGCACTTTTGCAATAACGGTAAACGGATTTAGCCATTTTTACCGTTTGCATCAATGGCTTACTTAATACATGGCGGGTACTGATATGCAGACTCGCCATTTTACGCCGTTCCGCCCATAAATGATCGAATAACGGGTGATTGGGCACAGCACACGAATCCACCCAACCAAAATGCGGGTAAGCACGCATTTGGTAAAGATTTTCCACTTCCAACAAAACTCCCGGCGAATACTGGGCATAAGTTTCGTCATAAGCTACTTTGTGGGTAAAAACCCCTTGCGTTGCACTGGCTAAGTTTAGTTTCATTGCCACCGCTTTATCGCCCAAACTCATTTTCAACATCATTAACTGCCCGTGCATTGCGGCATTACGCATCAGGTTTTCGGCAAATAAACGGTCTGATTGTTTACTCGACAAAGCAGTTTGCTCACGCCCTTTCCAACCAGAACTTTCCAGATGCAAAAACTCATGAATCCACTGCCCTAAATGGTGTTGTTCCCCCGGCATAAGCGCGTGAAATTGCAAATCCCCACGTTCGCTTAAACGGCGACGTAAACGGGCGAAATCTTTTACCTTTTTCTGCCGCTGATTTGTGCGCAAATACTCACTGGCAGATAATTCGGTTTTAAATACGGCACGTTCCCACGTATTACTCGCATCCAAAAAACCACCTTGCGTCTGCAAAACGTCTTGCAGGTAACGGTAAAACACCCCATCGACCCCAACTTTATGCAAGGTGAATACTGTCGCGCCGGATTCTTGATACAACCACGTAAATAACCCAGTGACTGCCTGTTCCGCAAAATCACGGTGGATTAATGGCGTACCCAAAGGGCAATGCGGGTGCAACCAATTCGCCCAATGACGCGCAGGGCATTTGTAATACGATTGTTCTTGAATCAAGGGAAACAGCCCCACCAAACGCGCATGTGTACTATCTTGCCAGACCAATAAAGTCGCCACACGCTCATCGGCAAACTGTTCTAACGCAGGTAATAATGCCCAACTTTCGTAAAAAGCATTCGGCTCAAGGCAATGACGCGCAAGGCAATCCCAAGCAGGAACAATATCGCGCAAAGCATCTGGATTTGTAATTAATTGCGTACTCAAAGTTTGACACCCGTATTATTTTATCAATGAGGTACGGGTTATTCTGACGCACATTAAGCAACGCAGATCAACAATACCGGATAAGTGCAGCAAAAAATACGATAACGAAAAGGGAAACTATCTCAAAAAGACCGCACAAGTTTCAAT
>CAZJDN010000093.1:0-8252 GCA_964544775.1 uncultured Thiothrix sp. | reverse complement strand
GTGTTTGACAATGTAGCGTTTGGTTTGCGCGTGAAACCCAAAGCCGAACGTCCGGCGGAAAGCGCGATTCAAAAACGTGTCACGGAATTGCTGGAATTGGTGCAATTGGGCGCGTTAGCTAAACGTTTACCCGCGCAATTATCCGGCGGGCAACGCCAACGCATTGCTTTGGCACGCGCTTTGGCGGTGAATCCGCGCGTATTGTTATTGGACGAGCCATTCGGTGCGTTGGATGCCAAAGTGCGCAAAGAATTACGCCGTTGGTTGCGGCAATTGCACGATGAATTGCACATTACCTCGATTTTTGTGACGCACGACCAAGAAGAAGCCTTGGAAGTTGCCGACGAAATCGTGTTAATGAATCGCGGTAAAGTCGAGCAAGTTGGTTCACCTCTGCAAGTCTTTAGTCAACCTGCCACCCCGTTTGCGTGTAACTTCCTTGGTACGGTCAATCGTTTTGAAGGTAAATGGGTGCAAGGGGCATTACACGTCAATGCTGACCGTTTGCCGCTGGAAACTACGCCAGTTGGGGTAGAGGAAAACGCGCAAGTGGTTGCGTTTGCTCGCCCCCACGAATTGCAGATTATTCCGGCAACGGAACACAACCACGGCGTTGGGGGGATTTTGGCGAAAATAAACCGCATTCTGGCGTTCGGGCCAATGGCGCGGGTGGAATTGAATCACGCCCATTCCAACACGCACTTTTACGAAGTCGATATACCCACGCAACATGTCAGCACATTGGAATTGATTGAAGGTCAAGCCGTGCGTTTGCTACCGTTGCAGTTGCGGGTATTCGCTGCGGCTGCTTAAGGAGGTTTAGGGTGAATTTCCAGCAACTGCGCATTATTCGTGAAACCGTTAAACGCAATTACAACTTAACCGAAGTTGCCAACGCGCTGTTTACTTCGCAATCGGGCGTAAGCAAACACATTAAGGATTTGGAAGACGAACTCGGCATTGAGCTGTTTGTGCGCAAAGGCAAGCGTTTCCTCGGTTTAACCGAACCGGGGTTGGAACTGTTAGGCATCGTGGAACGCATGTTGTTGGATGCGAAAAACATCAAGCAACTCGCCGAACAATTCAGCAATAGCGAAGAAGGTTCGTTAACCGTTGCGACGACCCACACACAAGCGCGATACGCTTTGCCTGCGATTGTCACGCAGTTTAAAAAGCTGTTTCCCAAAGTGCATTTGGTGTTGTATCAAGCAGGTCCGGCAGAAATTGCCAGCATGTTACAAGACGGGCAGGCAGATATTGGCATTGCCACAGAAGCGTTAGAAAGCGTACCCAACGTAGTGCATTTCCCATTTTATACGTGGAATCACACCGCGATTGTACCCGCCGGACACCCGTTGGAAAGTAAGCCATGCCTAACACTGGAGGATATTGCAGTTTACCCGCTAATCACTTATTACCAAGGGATTACGGGACGGGCAAAAATCGACGAAGCCTTCAGTAAAGCGGGAATTAGCCCCGACATTGTAATGTCCGCCTTGGATTCGGATGTCATTAAAACCTATGTTGAGTTAGAACTGGGGGTAGGCATTGTTGCATCAATGGCGTTTAATCCGCAGCGGGATGCAACCTTGCATATGCTGGATTGTTCCCGTTTGTTTGAACCGAACACCACCTTGATTGCAGTACGGCGTGGGCATTATTTGCGTGGCTATGCGTACCGTTTCATGGAATTGTGTTCTAACCGTTTAACCGAAGCCGTCGTGCGTAACGAATTAAGCAAGGCTGAAGCGTAATCTCTATAAGCACTCAAGGAGCATGTCATGTCAAACTGGTTTTCTGATAATTCGCAGTCCATTGGACGCACGCCACTGGTAAAACTCAACCGTGTCATTGGCGATACACAAGCAACGGTATTAGCCAAAATCGAAGGGCGCAACCCCGCGTATTCCGTTAAATGCCGCATTGGTGCAGCGTTGATTTGGGACGCGGAAAAACGCGGTTTACTTGGTGCAGGCAAGGAAATTGTTGAGCCAACCAGCGGCAATACAGGGATTGCACTGGCGTTTGTGGCGGCGGCAAAAGGCATTCCTTTGACGCTTACCATGCCAGAAACCATGAGTGTCGAGCGGCGTAAACTGCTGTTGGCTTACGGGGCAAAACTGGTGTTAACGGAAGGTGCGAAAGGCATGAGTGGCGCGGTAGCGAAAGCCGAAGCCATTGCCGCTTCCGACCCAGACAAATACGTATTGCTGCAACAGTTTAAAAATCCGGCGAATCCAGCCATCCACGAAGCTACGACTGGGCCGGAAATTTGGCAAGATACGGACGGGCAAATCGATATTCTGGTGTCGGGAGTGGGTACAGGTGGCACGATTACGGGCATTTCGCGTTACATCAAACACACGCAAGGTAAAGCGATTCAATCGGTTGCGGTTGAGCCAACCGCTAGCCCTGTGTTAACCCAATACCGCAGTGGGGAAGCGTTGCAACCTGCGCCGCATAAAATCCAAGGCATAGGCGCGGGCTTTGTACCGGAGGTATTGGATTTGTCGCTGGTGGATAGCATTGAACAAGTCACGAACGAAGATGCAGTGGAATATGCGCGGCGTTTAGCGCGTGAGGAAGGCATTTTAGCCGGAATTTCCTGCGGTGCGGCGGTGGCAGTTGCCGCCCGTTTAGCACAACGCGCAGAAAACGCGGGTAAAACCATCGTGGTTATTTTGCCGGATTCTGGAGAGCGTTACCTCAGTTCAGTCTTGTTTGAAGGTTTGTTTGATGCGTCCGGTTTGCCGACCAGCGCGTAGTTAAATTAGCGGGGAATGCGTTATCAGCGATTCCCCGTTGTTCCTTGTGCCTAGGGTTAGGTTTAGAAATGGTAGTTGTAATTGAGTGTTACGCCATTGCCTTTCCAGCGTTCATTATCGCGCCGCGAATTCCCGCGTCGTGCATCCAAACTGAGTTCGGAAGCGGGGCTTACTTTGAATTTTGCCCCCACGGTTGCGTACCAACTGTTGACCGAACCGTTGCTGTTTTTGTCGCGGCTACGTCCACTGCTGAGACTGGAGTTGAGGGTCAGGTTCGGGCTGAGTTGGGTATCGCCGTACACTTTTGCTCCCACGTAACGGTAATGTTGTGGCGACCAATAACGGGTTTCATGCCGATCATGATCCATTTGCACGCCTTCCATGCCTACCCATAAGTGCGGTGTTTGTTTGGCGGGGGCAATGCCGTAAAACGCACTTACGTATTCATCGTGGCTGCGGTTGCCATCGCTGTAGCGTTTGCGTTGCAAGCGGGTCGAAACTGCCGTATTGGGGGTGGGGTAAGCAAAGGCTTCCACAGCGGTGGCTTGTGTGCGGATAACGTTTTGCTGATTATCCAGTGCGATTTCTTCACGAAACAGTGCGTCTTGGTTGTGTTCTGCCGCGAGTAAGACCTTGCTGTTGGCTTGCCACTCAACTCTTTCTTTGTGCGTGGTAATGTTTTGGGTTGAACCTTGCGGTTTCTTCACCGCTACATTCCCCAGATGCCCTTCGAGCATGATGGGCTGGCTGACTTGAGCGCGAATTTTGCCATCCACTTCATTCACACGGTAAGAGCCGTGCTTGCTGCCAATGGTATGTACCGCGCCATTGATGCCGTATTGGGTTAATTGCCCTGCATTGCGGCTGGAATGTTGGTAAGTTAGCTTGGTGGTATTGCGGCGGTAATGTTCGGAGGTGGAATAATGATCAAAATTCGTGTCGAAATCTGACCAAGCCGCAGCATTATTATCGGCGAGTGCATCGTGTGCGACCCCAAACAGTAATACGCTAGCGGGTAGGGTTGAAAGTGGTAATTTCATGCTATTTCCTTAATGCGGTCTGCCGTTGCCGGACGGTTTTGCCGGAATACGATTTCTTCTAGGTACGGAGTAACGCGCTCTGCTCGACAACCGTTTGCCAACGCAGTTTGGAATGCGTGAGTAGCTGCTAGGTAGTCTTGCGCTTGCAAATACGTTTGTGCTGCTAACCAATGTGCTTGTGCTAGGCGCGGGTTTAACAGACGGGCAAATTCAGCATGTAAGCGGACTTTGCTCATAACGTCTTGCCGATCTTGTTCATCCAACGTGTCTAATTCCAGCCAATGCCAATACAGTTGTGCGAAAGCCAAATGCAACTGGGGGTTACGCATTTGCCCTTGTTTAAAGCGTGCAACCAACGCACTTAATTGCTGTGCTAGTTGCTGCTCTTGCTTGGAATACAGCGCGTGTGCTAACAGCCGGACACTCTCTGTTTTACTGTTCATGGCATCTTTTAATAACGCCACGGTGGGTTTACCTTGCAGTTGGCGTGTGGCACTGAGCAGGTCTAAATAGTCTTCGGTAGTCAGTGCACTCATGCGTTGTTCTGCCCGTCCATTGGTAAATACCGTGGTGCGTTCCGTACCGATTTTAAGGTACTTGGCTGGCGCAGTTTCTGCCGCATTTTTCAGGACAGGCGGTCGAAACCAGCGGTTTTTACCCAAAAATACCCAACCGATTAGCCCACCAATCACGGGTAAAAAGAGCAACAAACTTCCCCAGCTTAGGTAGTTCATCACGGGGGAAGTGAGGGCTTCTTGTGCTACCGACTTTTTTGCTTGCGTCACAAGGTAATGGGTACTCAGCAAAATCAGGCAAGCGTGTAGTGCTAGACCTATTTGCAGTGAAATAGTGCGTTGGGCAACCCCGAACAGGCAGAAGCAGTCCAACGCACATAAGCTAAGCAGTAGTAAGTGCATAACGTGGTTGCTTGAGTAAGTCTAAATAGCCCACTAACTCTTGGCGGTGTTGGTAGCGGTAGAAGTATTGGCTGTAAAAAATAACGCCTGCTTGCACAAAAGTTTGGTGGAAATGCGTGCAAAAATCGTCTTCCAAGCGGCGTTGCAATAGCCCAAAAGATTCACCGTCTAGCATGGGTAACAGTAAAATGATGACGGTATCTGAGGCGTGTTCCAACTGCCAGCAATGGTTGCCACCGCGCATATTATTGGCAAAATATTCAATGTATTGGGTTTTGTTTGGCGAATTTTCGACATTTAAGCCTACCAATAATGTGGATTTGTGGTGGCAGGCAACCAACTTTAACGCGGAATGCACTTCACGCTCGGTTTTTCGCCATTGATTAAGGCTTTGCGTGCTTAAATCATTAGGTGTAATCGGAGGTGTTTGGGCTTCATCCAAGCGTAACCCCAACCAAGTACACAATGTTGCAAGTAAGTTGAGATTGCTGTTTTCAAACGCGAGGAAATGAATCTGTTGCACGGCTAATAGCAGGCGTACTTTGCCGCTTTTATCAATAATTGGGAAAACCGCAATCAGGGATGTTCCCAAATGGGTGTAGGATTCTGCCAAGCTAGAATCACGGTCTAGGCTAATCGGACGAGTAGTGGTGAGCACTTCATGCACGAGGCGGTCGCATTCAGAAATTGCCAGCATTTTGCCCACTTGCGCAATAGGGTGTTGCAGTACCGTTCCTTTATCCGTGACGGCATAGAATCCAGCCACTTCCAGCCAGTCGTAAGTGGCGAGTGTTTGCATCATTTTTTGCGCCAAGATTAATAGGCGTTCTTGTTGGGGTGGGTCAGTGGCGAGTTCATCTTCCAGCAGTTTCAGTGAACGCCACAGGGATTGATGCGAACCCATTGCTTCCACTTCCAATTGCGTGTGCGAAATTTGCAGCAGTTGCAATTGTTGTTCGGCGTAATCTTTGGCTTGTTGTGCTTGAGTTAAGGCTTGTTGTTGTGTGGCATAGGCTTTGCGCCATTGATTCGAGAGTTCGCCCGTAACGATGGTGAGAAGCAAAATCCCAATCCACAGTTCCAACCAGCCTTGCTCTACGGGTAGTGTGTGCGCCCACAGGTAAGTACGGGATAAAACAGCAAGCAATAACCAACTGCCTAAACCTGAACTTGTGCCGTAGCGTAAGGCAACGAGTACGCTTGGAACGAGAATCCACGGGAAAGCAGTATGGAGGAAAAACGGGTCAGCCACGCCTAATAGCCAGCCACTCAGGGGCAGGGTGATGGAAAGCAACAGAATGCTAAACCAATACGCTAGCGGCTGTTCGCTTTCCTCCCTTACGGTTGATTGTTTGTTGTCCATTACTCGGATCATGTTCGTTACCTACCTCATCGCTAAGGGTGGAATGGTGTTGTTATAGTGTTTGGCTAGCTCCAACAAAATCGCGCGTTGATAGCGATTAGCCGTTTTTACTAAGCCATTGCCTCCCGCTTTGGCGAGGCGGTAGGCTTGTTGGTGGTTTTTGGCTTCCCATAACACTTGAATACGCATCAATCTGGTTTGGTTGCTTGCACCAAAACGGCTTTCAATTTGCATCCATGTGGCAAGGGCTGCGGCGTATTTACTCTGCCCTTCTTGCCAAATTGCGACGTGTTGCCACAGGCTTGGGTCATCGGAATGGGCTAATACCCATTGCCAAAGGGTTTCTGCTAAGCGTTGCTGCTGTTGTTCTTCTGCCAAATACGCCACGTTAATGCACGGGTCTAACACACTGCTGGCGTATTCGGGGCGGTTCAGCAGCGGTTGTAAGGTAGCGGCAGCTTGTTCGGCTTGTTTAGCTTTAACCCATACGGCGATGGTGCGAAACTGCAATGACAAGCGTTCTGTTTCTTGCTGTGCCACGTTATTGGCTTGTTGCAAGGAATCCGCAGCAAGGTGGTAAGACCCCGTTGTTTGACTCCAATATGCCGCTTTTTCCAACCAAGTTTGCGCAGATTCGGGATCAACGGTGGCAAGTTGTTGGTACATGGCGGTTGCTAATGCAGGCTTACCTAATTGCAGGCTAAACCCTGCCAAACGGGTTAAGGCTTCGGTTTGGTTGGGTAGGGGTTGGCTGAGTTTTTCGAGGTAATTGGCAGCTTCCGTTGTTCTGCCAGCCTTGATCGCCGCTTCCAGCCATTGGTAGGCATAAGGATTTATTTTGCCGCGTGCTACGCTCAGGCTATCGCGGGTGCGTTGCCAGTAATCGGCGGCTTCTTGCCACAGTTCCGCGTGCGTTGCGGTAGTTGCAGCACGTTCAAACCATTGGGTGGCGTGGGCGGTATCTTGCTGGGCTAATTGCGCGTAATGCGTGACAGCTTGGGTGTATAAACCAAAGTTGACACAATGTTGCGCGATCAATTGTTGCGTTTGGCTTTCCCATTGTGGGAAGGCGGTTAAGGCTTGTAATTGGGTTTGGACAGCGCGGAAATCGGTATCCGATTTGCTAACGTAATACGCATCCAAACGGTTCAGAACGTGTAACCATGCCGCGATTTGTTGCAAGGTGGCGTTTATCCCAATGGGTAAACGTTGCAACAGTTGTTCCGATTCTTGCCATGCGTGGTTTTGCGCTAAACGTTGCGCCAACATAATCACGGCTAACGACGGCGGATTTTTATCCGCCATCATACGGGCATATTCCGTTTCTAACGGGCTGCTTAAGGCGTTTTTTAATTCGTCTGTGGCACTTACGGTGTGTAATAAGTTTTCATTGTGTGGATACAGTCCGAATAACACCCCACCACATACCGTTGCTGCTAGCGCGAGTTGGGTGGGTGAAAATAGGCGTTCAGTGGTTGACATAACCGACTCCTGAGGGCATTACCTCATCAGGTATGTTGGCTTCGGGGCGTAAACCTGTGATCAACATACCTTCATTTTGCTGTTGTAGTAACCAAGATTGATAGGTTTTGGATTGCGTCGTAAACGGTGTTGCGGTCAAAATCCCTGCATAACGCCCGATTAAAGAGGCATTGGGTAAGCCGCTTTGCACATCATGCAAACGTGCTTGATACCCATGTTCGTGCAAGGCTTGTTGTGCCGCGTCGTATTGTTTGTTGGCGTTTGGATTATGGGCATCTTGCACACTGTCAAATAGCAGCAAGAAGGTTTTTGGCGTAATATCCACCATTCCAACCCCCATTGTATTCAGCGGTGCAGTACTGATCCACGGAACAAACCCTTGCTCACGGATGCGTTGGGCTAAACGTAAGGCTTCAGCGTGTTGCGTGGGTGATAAATAATCCAAAACAATGATTTCTAAGCCAAAGTTTTGTTGAATGCTGTGTAATTTCTGTAATAACCAATCGGTATCTGTGGCGGTGCTGGGTTTAAATGTTTGGTGTGCGTTATCCCACGCGGCATATAACGATTCTGCTAATACAGCATCTAATAATGGGGCAATTTGTAGCATGACTTCAAAACCGCGATTTGCCACTAATTGAATGTCAGGGTATTTTGTACGAATGCTTTGTAATAAGGTTACTAA
>CAZJDN010000092.1:1979-8336 GCA_964544775.1 uncultured Thiothrix sp. | reverse complement strand
TTAGCGGTGTGGCGGTGGCGGCGCGTAACCACCTTCGGGCCAGAAACGGTTATTGCCGCCGCTTGCACGGCATTCGGGCAAGATGTGTTTTTGGCATAAGGTGTCACGCCATTCGTATTTCAGGAAAACTTTTTCACTGGGCGTACTTACCGGATCAAAATCAACGCTGTAGCTGGGGGAATAGGTGGATTCACCGTAACCTGTTCCCGGTGCAGCGCGTGGCGCGGCGGGGGCAGCAGCGGGAGCAGCTTCCATTTTGTCGTACATGATCGGTGGTGGCGGCATACGCGGTTTTTCGGGGTAAACAGCCATTGCAATCACGCCCATCGCGCTGTTATCGCCCCATGCCGCAGCGTAGGAATCACCCGATTCGGTAAAGAAAAAGCGATTGGTACTGTTTGAACTGCTGCGCCAGCCGTCGTAACTGCCACTGGCATACGGTTCGAGGATGTACATGCGTTCGTCATTACGCAAATACGATTTCGCCCCGCTGATGATATTGCGCCCGTCCACCGCAATGACAACCCCAATGCGTTCTGGGCTGTTATTGCGTACATTCAAGCGGTAACGTTCGCCGACAGCGGCTTGCACATAAGCGCGGTAATTACTCGCATCACCGCTCACGGGAAATTCGCGGGCAGTGCCGCTTTGATCACCTTGCACCGTCAGACCCACCGACAATGCGGGGCGCGGCATGTCATAAGCTGCTTGCGCGTTACTGATCCCCGAAGTATCCACACAACCTGCGGTAGCCAATAAAGCGAAGGCAGCGACTTTAAATTTTAGACTTTTCATACGTCAATCCTTGTGCTGGGAAATGCCAGCGTAACAAACCACTGGCTCACACAAAGATAGACCGCAGCGACCCAATAAAGTGCGTAAACGGGTAAAAAATTACCCCTTTCACACGACTAACGGTAAGCACGTAATGAAACCAAGTTGTGACGGTTATCCGTCGCTTCCGTTGCTGCGCTATCAACAGGCGTGGAAGAAAGCAAAATATCCAACAATTCGCCTTCGTCGTCTTTGGCTTTTTCCACAGGGAGTTCAGCGGCTAATTCGGTTACTTTAGGCAATGCCACAGGCACAGGAATCACTGGAGCAAGGTTGCTAACTTCCGCAACGGGGCTTAGTTTCGCACTGTTTTCCGGCGTTAACTGCAACGAGGAGGAAACGTCTTGCACCGCCCGTTCCAATGTGGAAAGCATTTCGCGGGCACTGGTTACGCCTTTGTGCAAATCGGCAGAAATTTGGTCGGTTAAATCCAATGATTTACTAATGCGCTCGACACGCAACTGATCAATCTGCTCAAACTGTTGCAAGATACGGCGGCTTAAATCGTCGCTTTGGGCTTCACGCAGGCGCATTTCGCTTAAATGCTGGCGGCTTTCGTCTAAGCCTTCGACTAATTCCGCCCGTGCTTGGTCGGTGGTTTGGAAAAGCGTGGTGAAATGCTCGCTGGCTTGCGTTTCCAACCCTGCCATATCTTGCGTAAAACCTTGGAATACCGCGTCCGCATCTTGCTGGTAACGTTTCATTTGTTCCAACAAGTGGCTGGATTCTTTCAGCATGTCTTCCAAACGGGTATGCACTTCCGCCGACAAGCGCGAATTTTCTTGCTGGTGTTGTACTTGCGTTTGATGGTGCTCGATCAGTTTGCGGGTGAAGCCTTGCGCCATTTTTTCTTGATCACGCAACCGGAATAGGCTGTCATCAACGCTTTCCAGCCCTTCTTTGAGCTTGCCTTTGATGCGCTTCACGCTTTCCACGGAATCGCCCAGTTGCTCATCCCAATAGGCTTGTAAGTGTTGCAAACGCTCACCTAATTGGGTGGAAATGTCGCGCATTTCGTGTTCTGCCGCACTGACACGCTCAATCACCCGTTCGGCTTGCTCAATGCGTGCTTGACTAGTTTGGTAATTGCGGCTGGATTCGCTGACTTGATCTTTGAGCTTTTGCACCAAGGCTTCCGCGTCTTGCGCCCCGTGGTGGGTCACTTCCAACACATCCGCAATGCGCTTACAGTCTTTTTCCGCTTGCTCACGCAGCGTCCGAATATTTTGCACATCACGATTACTGGTTTGCGGGTAAAGCAAGAGTAACGCGCCAGCCGCAGCCATTAAGGCAATAAGGATAATGATCCAATCTATATAACCGAGCATGAACTGCCCCCTACTCCAAACCTGTTATTATTATCGACGATAAACCTGTGGATACAGGACAAAAACAGCATTACGAACCACTCAAGAGCAAAAATGCCCGACCAGCGGGGTAAAAGCGTTGTGCTTGCAGCCGCCCTTCGTCCCCTTCGCCTGTGTAAATGCCGATGCGTACAACCCCACGATCATCGGCGCGACGATCAGTTGCCATCAATAAACGCCATTCATGTTGCACGATTTTACCATCCTTGTCACGTATCGGTAATTCCGCCAATAACACCGAACCAAACGGAATCATACTGTTGTCCACCGATGCGGTATGCCCTGCAATCACAGGTAGCGTGGAAGCACCACGCAATACGTCTTTCACCGGACGGAAAAATACAAACGATTGGTTTGCGTTTAAGACCTCATCGAGCTTATCTGGGTTCAATCGCAACCACTGCCGCACCGCATCATTGGATAAATTTCCCGTGCGTAAATAGCCGCGTTCTTGCATATACCGCCCAATACTGGTGTAAGGGTAAGCATTTTTACCCGCAAAGCCCAATAACTGGGTTTTACCATCAGGAAAACGCATCAAACCTGAACCTTGTACCTGCATGAAAAAATATTCGATAGGGTCATTTGTCCACGCAATTTCCAACCCTTTTCCAATCAATGCCCCGCGCATGATTTCCCGCCGCGACGGTAATGGCGTATCGCCTTTGGGTTTGGCATAAACGGGGTAACGGTATTCAGGGGTGGGGAAACTACTGACATGCAATACAGGGGAAAAATAGCCACCGTATTGCACAGGGCGTTTTTCTTGTGGGTCGCCGAGGGAATAGAAATCGAATTGCTTACCAAACGGTTTGTCTGAACCCGGTTGGTGATCAACCCATGCAATCAACTGTTCAACGGTGCGAATCAGGTGGTCTTTATCCATTGGTCCGCGATAAGTAGGAGCGGCTAAATGGGAAACATCCGTGGTGTGCAAATACACTGATAAATCGACCAATGCACGGCGTAACTCAGGGGTTTTGCGGATGCAGTTTTCATCCAAAGACAAATCCGCCCCGTTAATGCGCACATCACAACTCACGGGTGTGGTTACTGTTTCCGCCGCAAACCCCAGACTGTACAGCACTGACAAGCACAATCCAGCCAGCCATCGTTTCCCTCTTTGCATCTTTTGATCTCTCGCCCTAAGCATGGGGAGATTCTATGCTGAAAAGCCTTATCCATGCACCTTTCAATTAAGCAAAGCACTCACCGCCCTGCAACATTTGTCCCCCGCCCGTAGCCAGACTTACGAATTAACATATACGCCTTACGGAATCCGGTAATATCGTGCGCAATATGTTCCGCCGACTTACCCACCCCCGTATACAAATCAAGCCGCCCCGCGCCTTTAATATCGATGCCTTTATCCTGCGCAAACAGTAGCCGCCAATCTTGCCCCACTTCATTCCCATTGCGGTCAATGCGGGGCACTTCCGCCAATAAAACCGCCCCCAACGGGATGTATTTATGATCCACTGCAATCGTATAACCGGGAATTACCCCTGTACCTGATGCGGTATTTGGCACGCCGGATGACAGTGTAAAAAACACGTAACGCGGGTTAGCAGTTAAAACTTCCCGAATGCGTTCAGGGTGATTACGCAACCACTGTCTAACCCCGTCATTGCCGTAATTGGGCAAGGTAATGCCGTGAGCGCGGATGTAACTGGCAATGCTACGGAAGGCTTGCCCATTATCTGCCGCGTATTTCAACACCATTTCACGTCCATCGGGGTAACGTGCAATCCCCGAACCTTGCACTTGCGCGTAAAACAAATTCACCACATCGTTTGTCCACGCAATTTCCAACCCTCGACCATCCAAAGCATTATTCGCAATAGCCGCGTGGCTTAAATGCATTAACCAATTGGAATCGGGCTTCCGGTAAATGGGGGTACGAAATACGGCATCAGGATGGTCTTGCACCTCCAATACCGGAGTAAAATACCCTGTGTATTCCGCCCGTGTTGCATCCGCCCACGAACGCAACGGACGTAACTCAAAACGCTCTTGCAAGCTCCCGCCATCAACGCCGTCATGCCATGCCAATAACGCCCGAATCGTTTCCAACAATGCCGCATTGGAAACTTGCGCCCACATTGGGGCTACTTTCTCCATGCGCGGCAAACGTTGCAAATAGTTACTTAAACTGATTAAGCCTTGGCGAGTACTGGCATTTTTTTTAATGCAGTTATCCGGTAAATCCAACGCCTGTGCTAACCCACAATCCAGTGTATTCCCTGCGACATTATCGGCGGAATAAGCCGCTTGCCGATACACGGGGTTGCCCTGTCGCGCAGGCGCGTACATGCGTCTAGGTTCTTGATAAGGCTGAGCATACGGTTCTGGCGTATAAACGGGTTGCCACGTTTGCCACACGGGCGAATTAGCAGATGCAGACTGCGTAGATAAGGCAATGCACCCCATCAGCATGGCTGTTATAAAACTTACCTTAAACATGCTTAGACACCCTGTAATTATTGTTATTATTTTATTGCTTAGGGTTATTGCCATTATGCGGTTAATGCAACAACGGCAACAGGAATAAACGGTATAATCAGACAAGCGGCATCACTAAACAGGTGCAAAATATCCCCAATCCAGTAACATTCGGGATACAAGTGCTCCGAGGGGTCGGCACGCGATAATAATGAAAAGAAATCAGGGCTATGAAAACGATAACAACTCGTGCAGTCAAGCTGCTTCCTTTACTATCAATATGCGCATTATTTGCACTATCCGAAGCTCACGCTGCGCCAACCTTTAATGCCAGTGCCAGTATGGCACAAATCGGGGCAATTCTGGATGGACCGGGTTTAAGCATTAGTAATGTCCAAGTCACACGCGGTGCAATCGAACAATACGGCATCGTTACTAATGCAAAATCCACCATTGGCTTCGACACAGGGATATTCCTAAGCACAGGCAATGTTGCTAGCTTACAAGGTCCCAATAATACCCCTTCTTACGGCTATGATAGCCCCCAAGTTGCGTATAGAGACCCCGATTTACTAGCTATTAGTGCTACCGCCAAATATGATCCTGTTGCGTTAGAATTCGATATTGTACCTCAAGGTGATAAAGCCAATTTCGTTTTCAATTTTGGTTCGGAAGAATACCCCGAATTCGTTTGCAGTCAGTATAACGATGCCTTTGGGTTATTCGTTTCAGGACCTGGACTAACTGGCACACAAAACGCCGCATTCCTCCCCAATTCACGTATTCCCATTGCAGTAAACAATGTTAATGGCGGTAGCCCCGGCTCACGCGCTGATGGTGCAGCCTGTAACCTCGGTAATACGGCTTATTTTATTGATAATGGTAATGGTGGTGGCAATCCCAATACGCAATTAGATGGGTACACTAAAACCTTGACTGCGTCCATCGGCGGTTTACAAAGTGGGCAAACCTACCACATCAAATTAGCAATGGCAGATGCAGGCGATGCAACCTATGACTCTGGTGCTATATTCAAATGGTTAACCAGCACCAAATCTGAACCTGTCGATTTATCGCTAACATCTGCTGCGAGTAGCGTAAACCCAGCCTATAACACGGAAGTCAATTTAACTTGGACAGTACGCAATAATTCCGCCACCACCACCAATTTAGTCCAAGTTGGGCTAGAATGGCCGGCAGGTTTAACGTGGGTGGGGGATGATTCTGGAGGAGCATTTAACCCTGCAACAGGCGAATGGAATGCTGATATTATTCCCGCTAATGGTAGTAAAACCCTAACCGTTAGGGCACGGGTTGGCAGTGCTAGCAACTACAGTGTAGTAGGTGAAATCAGTTATGCATTTAATGATGACCCTGATTCTACCCCATTGAATAAAGCCACAAATCCTAACGAAGATGACACTACTACGTTAACAGTTTGGCCTGTCGCTAATAGTGCCCCCACACTACCTAGCACTACCACCGTCTCAGCAACAGAAAATCAAACCAATGTAACGCAAGTTACCGCAACTGATCCCAATAGCGACCCGATCACGTATAGCATCTCCGGTGGTGCGGATGCCGCGAAATTCACCATTAATGCTGCAACGGGTGTTTTGAGCTTTGTTGCCGCACCGGATTACGAAAACCCTACCGACAGTGATAAAAACAATACTTACCTCGTGCAAGTCACCGCCAGCGACGGTAGCTTGTC
>CAZJDN010000092.1:0-1879 GCA_964544775.1 uncultured Thiothrix sp. | reverse complement strand
GTGATAAAAACAATACTTACCTCGTGCAAGTCACCGCCAGCGACGGTAGCTTGTCGGCAGTGCAAACCATCACCGTCAGCGTTACCAATGCCAATGAAGCTCCTGCGTTACCCACCACAGCCGCCGTCAGTCTTGCGGAAAATCAGCTTAATGTCAGCACAGTGAAAGCGACTGACCCTGACAATAACACGCTGACTTACAGCCTTTCAGGCGGTACGGATGCTGCGAAATTCGCCATTAATGCCGCAACGGGCGTTTTGAGCTTTGTTGCCGCACCGGATTACGAAAACCCTACCGACAGTGATAAAAACAATACTTACCTCGTGCAAGTCACCGCCAGCGACGGTAGCTTGTCAGCGGTGCAAACCATCACCGTCAGCGTTACTAACGTGGCAGAAAACGCGCTTCCTATCATTACACAAGGCAAAGGTGCGGCAACATTTAGCCAAACCTTTACCGAAAACACTGCGGCAATAGTCTTGGATTACGACGCAACCGACGCAGATGGCGATACCGAAAGCAATGGGCTTACGTGGGTTATTACAGGCGGGGCAGATAAATGGGCATTTACCCTTCACCCGAATAAAGGTTGGTTGGAATTTACGGGAGCACCGGATTTTGAACGCCCATTGGATGCTGATAAGAAAAACACTTACGAAGTACAAGTTACCGTTTGCGACAGTAAAGGTGGGTGTACTAACCAAGCCTTAACTATCACGATTACGGATGTGGTGGAAGACACCGATGCGGATGGCATTGCCGATTCAGCAGAAATCAAAGCGGGAACAGTAAACCCTTACGACAATGGGCAAGACTCCGATCAAGATGGCATCCCCGATTACCGTGATCCCGATGACGATAATGATGGTATTAACACGCAGTACGAAGCGGCTGACCCGAATAAAGATGGCAACCCTAGCGATGCACGCGACAGCGACACGGATACTGTACCGGACTATTTAGATGCCGACGACGATGGTGACAATAAGCCCACCAGTAGCGAAAAAGCTGATGCCAACGGCGATCATAATCCCGCTGATGCCGAGGATGTAGACGACGATGGTATTCCCAACTACTTGGATAATAACGATGAACCCAGCGTCTATGTGAGTATGCAAGCCTACTTACAAGGTGCTTACAACCCCACGACCGGACTAATGTCGGATACCTTGCGTAAACTGGGTTATTTACCGAAACTGCAACCTTACGGCGAATTAATCACCAGCTTTGGCTATACCAACGTTGCCAATGTGCCACCGTTTAATTACAAAGGCATAGAAACTATCAGCGATGCACTGTATGCCACCACGGATAACAATGCGCCTGTAGACTGGGTGTTACTGGAATTACGCGATACGGCTGACCCCACTAACCGTATTGCGGCGAAAGCGGCGATCCTGCAACGTGATGGCGACATAGTAAATGCTAGCACTGGCTCGACAAAATTGGTTTTCCGAAGCGTACCCGCAGGCAGTTATTACGTCGTATTGCGTCACCGTAACCACCTTGGCGTAATGACATCTGCCCCACTATCACTCAACAGCGATAAAATTACCGCGATTAATCTTACCCAACCCAACTACGCTGTTTATGGCAGTAACAACCAACGTTATATCCAAAATAATGTCGCTACGTTGTGGGCAGGTGATACCAATAACAGTAATTCCATTGTGGGTGCGGGACCAGGTAGCGATTCCAATGTCATGTTGGGTGCATTATTGGTTGCACCGGGAAATACGTTAGTCACAACGCATTACCAAATGCCCGGTTACTACGCAACTGACCTTAACCTTGACGGTTTAACGATTTTCTCTGGTCCCAATAATGACTTAAATATCTTATTGGGCAATATTATGATTTTCCCAGACAATACAGGGGC
>CAZJDN010000091.1:0-8372 GCA_964544775.1 uncultured Thiothrix sp. | reverse complement strand
TTTTCGGTCATGGTGGTTTTACCCGCATCCGGGTGGGAAATAATGGCGAAAGTCCGGCGGCGAGCCGTTTCTTGCAGGCGATCAGTCATGGCTTTGCATCGTGTTCAGGGTTGGAAAACGGCGGATTATAGCGGAAATTAGCTTTCAAAAGCATAATGCTGTCGCTATTTTCCCTATTCGACCTCGAAACAAGCGCACCCAACTAAAATTGCCAACCACGACTAATCGTAATGCTGCCTTTGTTTAGATTATCACCGGGAAAACGGTTGCTGTTGTAATTGCTGTATTCCACCCGCCATTTGCCCGGACGCGGATCAGCATAACCAAAAGCGTAAGTCCAATTGGGTTTTCCTCCTGCTAAAGGAACGGTAGTAGTAGAACGTACATACCAATGGGTTTTAGGTGTCCATTGAATCGTACCACTCATGCTCGGTTTACCTTTTAGGGGCATACTTAAATTAGCAGAGGTCGATAACTTGTGTTTCTCTAGTTTTTTAGCCTTAAACTTATACCCCAAATTAACCACGGCTTTATCTAATGCCAAACCATCGCTGGGTTTTATTGGCCCCCAATTATTTATTTGGGCTGACCATCCTCCCGCATTATAATCTGCGTAACCTGCACTCCATGAATAATTCAAATCACCTTTATTTTTTACTGACATGGCACTACTAATAAACCATTTTGGCTTAGGCGACCAAATTACATTGGCTGATAGACTTTGACTGCCATCCGCTAAATTATAAATACCCGCTAAATTCCCAGCCAAACGTAGCTTTTTACTCTCTAAAATGCCTGTTGTACCATGTGCTTGCAAAGCAGTATCCGTCGTTTCAAAGTAAACTGGAATAGACCCCATTGCCGACGAAGGAACAATTGAGGGTGCATTGGCTAATTCAGGCTGAAAAGGCGTGACGGGCAATGATTTTGTTTTTTTAATCGCACGGGCTTTTGGCTCAGTTTGTTTAAGTTTTTTCGCTAAAGGCAAGGCATTATTTGCTACCGTCAACACCATTAATTGTGGCGAATCACTTGCTGCCACCACAGTTTTTTTATTAGATGATGCAGACGTTTTTGTTACGGCTGTTTTCTCTGTTTTAGCATTTGATTGACTTACTTGCACAGTCGTTTGCATCTGCGTTGGTTTGGGCACTATTTGCTTGACGGTTGGGCAATCTAATTGCCACGTAAAGGGGTAATTTTGTGCAACTTCATTTAATTGAATCAAAGGGTAAGCGCGTGACAAACCTTTTTCGGCATTTTCTTCATTAAACAATAACCCCGTTTCAGGGTGAGGAAAACAGTGTTGGCGGTAAATACGGTGAAAAAAAAGTTGATATGCAGTAGGCGCAAGTGTGATTTCATCTAAAAGACGTGGAACAAAGCGTGGTAAAGGATCAGGAGATAAAAATCCCCATTGACGAAAGCCCTGCCATTTCAACGGCGCATCATTTGCGGCTAAAGTACGTTCTAGAAGTCCGTGATTTATTCTTAAATTATAAAATCGCTGCTCGTCCAGAATATCACAATAATTCCATTGCAATGCCACACGCTCAGCAGTTTCACGTAAATCAGGAAAACGCTGCGCAATATGCTGTAAAGTAACTAACGCAATATCCAAGGTCGCGGCATATAAACCCGCTTGTTCTGGTTTTTTACCGAACCATTCATCCGGCCAATCTTGCCCAACAGGTGAAATATGCCAAAGTTTATCTAACGTTTTCCTCGCTAGCCTACTATCTGTCGCACATTGCAAACTGGCTAAGGTTTGTTGAAGTGGCGTAGGCGGCTCAGCAGCAGCATTCGCGGTTAAAAACCCCCAATACACAATCATCAACCAACACAGTTTATTTTTGTGGGCAAACATCACACGTTTTATTCACGCTGGCAGCTAAAGTTAATTCGCGTTGGCAATGTTTGCAAATGGGATAAAAACTACCGTATTTTTTATATAACAGTAAACTCATAATAATACCGTTAGTGTTGGCGGTAATGGCTTTATTGTATCCCATACCATTTTCATAAATGCCTGAATACCACCCCCGTTCTGGGTCATACGCAGTATTTACTGCATAAACCAACTGCTTACTGTAAGGATCAGCGGGGAATAATAATGCCAATGCTAATGCCGCTTTGGTAGAAACACTTTTTAAATTATCGTAGCGCACACCTTTATCTGTGGTAGTATTCCACGGCAAACCTGCGGTAAAAATGGTGTTATAAAGAAAGTAAGGCTTTTGATCAATATTATCCTCAGAAACTGCCGTAACAATGCCTGTTTCCTCCCAACGCCGTTTTTGTACTTGATAAATATTGGCTAATAAAGGAGTGTTTTCTGCATCTAAACCATTTTCAACTGCATCTAAAACATAAGATTCTGTAACAACGTAGTTATATGCACCTAAATCACGCGGATCACGCCGATCATAAGCAATAGGCACATCGTAAAGAGTTGTGCTTTCTTTAAATTGATTATTATAAACTGCGGCAATGTGTTGATCATAACCCAAGGATTGAAAGATTTTCCCCGCATATTGCTCGTAACCTAAACGCCCCTCTTGGGCTAATTGAATTTCTTTTGATACAGGGTCACGGTACAAACCGTACATTTGCCCATCGGCAATCAAGCGTTTCATATTCCAACGTTCAAGGGTCTTTTTGGCTGCATAAGCGTATTTAGGATGCATACAACCCAGTGTATTTAACCACGAGACAATCCGGGCTAAATCCAAAGCAGAAATCCCAATCCCCTCTGGGCTAGGATTATTGCGGTAATCAACCATTTCACCTTTAATGGTATGATAGGCTTTATTCGGGGCTTCCTTATTAAATAACTCCATTGTATTCAGGCTTTTCAACATTGCATTAATACGATCATCAAAGGTTTTTTCATTAATAAAACCAAAGTCGTAAGCTGCAATCGTAGCCGCTAAAGCTGACCCCGTATCCCACATGGTGGTGGATTGGTAGTTATCAACGGCATTATAAAAGCCCGTCGCTGGATTGTAATTGTTTTCAAAATACTTCCATGCAATTTTTGCCATTTCCATGTCTTTTGTACACAATGGCTTTGTTTCACCTAAACACGCTGTATCCGGTTTTTCACTTAAAGCACAAAAACTGTCATTACGTTGTGTAGAACGTGCACCATTAATAAATGACCACACACTTTTTTCTGTGGGTGTTTCTACATTAATGGTAGGTGAAGTTATTGTAGTATGCTTACCCCAAACAATGACTAAGCAAGCAAGCAGTATACCGCTAATCCAAGCCAATGTTACTTTGAGGGTTTGTTTATTCATTACTTAATTCCCCCAGAATAGTTTCAATTTCTTTACGAATAGCATCCGTTGCGGTTTTTGTATCGCCACCTTTCCATTTTGCAACCAGACCATCAATTGGAGCCATTAAATCTTGCAGGCGTTTTTTATACTTTTCTAATGCATCCCCTGCTTTCCAAATAGCATCTTTCGTCGTTTGTAATTTATCTGCTGCTTCCGCTCCCTTACCTTCAATACGCAATTGTTCAGCTTGTTGCAATACACCCAAAGTTTTATATAAGCTCAAACGGGTTTGTAAAGGTTGTAATTTTTGCTTTACACTGTCATCGGCTGCTGCACCCAGCTTATTCATGCTAGCTTGAATGCTGTCTAACTGTTTAGCTAAAGGTTGCAGTGTTTTGCCCATTTCTTCTGAAATATGGGTTTGTTGAAATGCCAACTGATTTAACGTAGTGGTTAATTGTTGATTCTGCCAAACTAAATAGCTAACCAACACCACTAAAAAACTGAGTAATACATGCTGGAAGATATTCACCGTGACTCCTCCTTACTTTTATTATTTTAGTTAAGCACTAACACCATGCTTTTAGTGTTGATGCCAAAATGGTTAATTGAATGGGTTTAGTTAAACAAGCATCCATGCCTGCATTTAAGTATTCTTGCTCATCACCTTTCATTGCATTAGCGGTTAAAGCGATAATGGGTAATTTACGCAGCGGGAATTCTTCCCGAATGCGGCGCGTAGTTTCCACACCGCTTATTCCCGGCATTTGTATATCCATTAACACCAAATCAAAATCCTGATGACGAATCAACTCAATGGCTTGAAACCCATCTTCTGCTAAAGTAGTGGCGTAATCTAACTTTGCCAACATGCCTTTAACAACCATTTGATTCACTTTGTGGTCTTCTACAACCAAAATATGCTTTTTCGGCGCAGTAATCTCATCCATTTTGTTAGTTATCCTTGTAATAGGAATAAAATCTGCACGGGGAGATGATACTTTTTTTATACCGCAAATTAATTCATACAATTTACTTTGCGTAATCGGCTTTTGTAAACAATGACAGAATGGAATACACTGATTCAGCGCACATTGCCCACAACCAGCACTTTGGGGCGAAATACTACAGGCTTGCGGTGGGTGCGAAAGCTGTTTTAAATTAAGCAGCAAGGCACTCAATGATTCACGCTCTGATAAGTCAAAAGTCTTATCATCAAAAAACATCCAATCAAAATTTTGCGTGGCAAGCAATTGCTGCGCTTCGGCAATGGAAGTTGGGCATACCGCCTGTGCATTTAAATGTAACAACTGTTCAGCAAGTAATGCTGCGTGCTTATCAGGTCGGATTAAGATCAAACAACGGCTTGCCGCTAATTCACAACTTGCTGCCAATATTTCACTGTGAATACGCTTAGGAATTTCAAACCAAAATACACTACCTTGACCTAAAACACTTTCAACTCCAATCGTTCCACCCATTAATTGTACGAGTTTACGCGAAATGGCTAAACCTAAACCTGTTCCACCGTGGTTATGTTGGTCATACACACTGATCTGGCTAAAAGCACGAAAAAGGTTAGCTTGCTTTTCCGCAGGTACACCAATACCGGAATCAATTACTTCAAACCGCAAGTAATCCGTATTGGTTTTAGAAGGAAAAACCCGCAATACGATTTCGCCTTTCTCAGTGAATTTAATCGCATTACCAATCAAATTCATTAAAATTTGCCGCAAACGCAAGGCATCACCGAATAATTCACTGGGTACATCGCGTGCGACAATAGAGAATAATTCCAAGCCTTTTTTACTGGCAATAATCCCCATTGTTTCTAAAATACTGGGTAAGGTATCACGTAAACAATAAGTTTCTTCAACTAACGCTAATTTCCCTGCATCCAAACGGGAAATATCTAAAATATCATTAATAATACCCAACAGAGATTGGGCAGAATGCAAAATGGTTTCAACTTGCTTGGATTGATTCGTGTTTAATGGCGTATCGTACAATAATGTCGCCATGCCGATAATGCCATTCATCGGGGTACGGATTTCATGACTCATAGCAGCAAGAAACGCACTTTTCGCCCGATTTGCCGCCAATGCCTGATCACGGGCTTCAATTAATTCACGGGTACGTTCTGTCATGCGTGCTTCTAAGGAATCCGCCAAAGCACGTAACTCCACATTAGCACGGTATAAATCGAGGCTTTTGTCTTCGAGCAACTGCTCCGCTTGCTTACGCGCTGCCCGTTCACGCACAAGGCGCTTTTCCAAACGGATAACTTCCTCGGCAGCGGTTTCGTCCATTAGGGCGCAACCCGCACAATCTGAAAGATCACATGCGTCCCCTGCCCTGCGGAAATATCTTGCCGCGTTACCTTCGCATTTTCTTTGAAATGCGCTAAACAACCTTCAATCAACCCTTCTGCCAAACTGGAAAAAGGATGTTTTGAACGGTATTCCATGTGCAAGGTTTGATTGTCCGCACTGCGCGTCGTTTCAAAGGTGGGTAACTCAGCATCAGGGTAAAGTTTCCGCACTTCGGTATGCACGTAATGTTCAATCGAATCCAGAAAATCAAACGCATTGCTAATTTCACGGAAGAAATGCGGGTACAATTCCCAAAATCGCCCAAATAAATAATGCCCAAACAACTTCATTAGCGCGGGAATGGGTAAGCGTGTTTCTTTGGATAAACATTGCACAAGGGCTAGCATTTCAGAATGCGGGTAAGTCCCCACCGTAGTATAAACCCCACCGGATGGCAGTTGCGCGTCGTCAATGATGTCATCAACCATTGCAGGCGAAAACTTGCGCTCAACCATGTCGAGAAATTCAGTAAAAATCAACCCTTTCATTTACTCCCCCTATTGCACTTGTTTTATTTTTAATCGCTATTAAACCGACAGCATTTGATTATTATCTAACCATGCTATAACTGCATTGTATTCAGCTTGTAAATTAAGCAAATTAACCCATGCTTGGCGTTGGTTTTTATCATCTTTGTATTTTTCTAATAAACAAGCAAATTCAGCCAAATTAAACGCGCCGATCAGTTTACTGCTGGACTTTAATTTATGGCAAATAATGCCCACTTTTTCACTGTTTTTTTCTTCAAGACAAAAGGTTAGCTGCTGTAAAGCTAACGCTGTATCCTGCCTAAATAAGGTAATCAACTCATTAAATTCGTCAGCCATAATTTCTTGTAACACAACGTAGGTGTCATTATCCACTGCGGGAAGGTGCATCGCGGTTATCATAGTCCATTACCTGCGCTTATCTTATAGTTGTATATTTTGGCTCTTGACTGATGTTAGTATAAATCAATAAAGAGTGTTAACTCCATCATAAAAATGATAAATCAAAGATGAATATTTTAGTTGTTGATGATGCTAGAGACATGCAACTGATTTTGCGCCGAATCCTGACCTTACTGGGGCATCAGGTAACATTAGCAAATCATGGGCTAGAAGCATGGGAACTGTTACAACGGCACACGTTTCATGTGGTTGTCAGCGATTGGCTCATGCCAGAAATGGATGGACCAACCCTGTGTAAAACCATTCGGGAAGCAAATTTTCCTCATTACATTTACATCATCTTACTGACAGGCATGTCTGGCACGCAAAGTCTAATTAAGGGCATGAAAGCAGGCGCGGATGACTTTGCCACCAAACCCATTGTGCGGGAAGAATTGGAAGTACGCCTGCGAGCGGCACAGCGTATTCTCGATTTGGAACACAAACTAGAAGAAAAAAATACCCACCTTGCTCGCATTAACCAGTCGTTATCCGAAGCACAAACCCGCATTCACAGCGACCTTGAACGCGCCGCGATTTTACAAGCAGGCGTATTGCCTAACCAACGCAGCATTGGTTGTTTAAACATTGATTATTTTTTCCAACCTGCGCAATACATTGGCGGCGATACCTTTAACTACTTTGCCATTAATGACGATCAGGTGTTTTTTTACTCGATTGATGTTTCCGGGCACGGTATTGCTTCTGCATTATTGTCCATGTGTTTACAAAGCCTACTCAGTGCCGCTAGCGAGTTGCATTGCGCTGATCAAATGGGGAATCAGGAAATCGAACGCTTTCCTGCCTTATTAGCCGAACAATTAAACGATCATTTATTGCACCGCTTGGATATTGGTGATCATTACTTAACCATGATCATGGGCGTAATCGACAGTAGGCGGGAACAACTGCATTTTGTGCAAGCGGGGCATCCTCAACCCTTTTTATACCACCCTGCGACGAAAAAATTGGAACGCCTTGATTGCACAGGCTTTCCCGTGGGGCTATTGCATGGCGTGCAGTATGAAACACTAACTTACCCCTTTCCACCGAATAGCCGCTTTATTTTGTATTCCGACGGTTTGTTAGAGCTGCATAAAACCACAGGCGAAGCCTTGGACGAACGCATCCTGCAAGATTGTTTACAACAGTTAATGGATAAGCCCATGAGCTACATCATTGAGCAATTAAAAGCGCAGTTGGATTTAAACACGCCACAAGCTGCCCTACCCGACGATTTGTCGCTCCTGATGATTGAGTTCAAGCGCGACCGTTAATTTCGACAACACTTGCAATAAATCTTGAATATTGAACGGTTTCGCAAGGAAATCATCCATACCCGCTTGCAAACATTGTTCGCGGTCACTGAGCATGGCGTTGGCAGTTAAAGCGATAATCGGCGTGCGTGCGCCTTGCAAACGCTGTTCTTGGGCGCGGATGAGTTGGGTGGCTTCTAAACCATCCATGATTGGCATTTGCACATCCATCAAAATGACATCCGGTTGGTAAGATTGCCACAACGTCAGGGCAGTACGTCCATTTTCTGCCACACAAACCTTATGCCCCGCTTTGTTCAATAAACGCACCGCAACCATGCGATTCACCAGATTATCTTCCGCTAACAAAATCGACAAGGGGCGCAACGCATTCGCCAATACGGGCACATCCGCTTCCGTTTCTGTGGCAGCCTGCGCCACGATTTGCAACGGAATGTGAAAAGAAAACAGACTTCCTTGCCCTAATTGGCTTTCTACCGACAATTTCCCGCCCATCATTTGCACTAACTG
>CAZJDN010000090.1:0-8487 GCA_964544775.1 uncultured Thiothrix sp. | reverse complement strand
GTGAATCGGCTGTTGGCAACTCGCACGGCTGTGGAAAAGGCTGCATAATGTGCGCTTTCTTTTTGTTCAGGAAATCATCAGGATGAAAGCAAAACGGCTTTTCCCGCTCGCGTTAGTGTTATCAACGTGCGTCTTAACTGCCGCATGTAATGAAAAAACCAGTGCATCTGCACCCGCTACAGCCAGCACACCCGCAGCAACAGTGGCAGAAAAACCTGCTGAAACGGCTGCACCGATTACGCAATTGGTTAAAAACGACGTGAAAGTCGGCGAGGGCGCGGAAGCAACGGCAGGCAAAATCGTTGCTGTGCATTACACAGGCTGGTTGTATGACCCGAAAGCCGCCGATAAACACGGGGAAAAATTTGACAGTTCACGGGATCGTGGCGAACCATTTTTATTCCCACTGGGCGGCGGTAGTGTTATTCCGGGTTGGGACACAGGTGTTGTCGGTATGAAAGTCGGCGGTCAACGCACGCTGATTATTCCGCCGGAAATGGGTTACGGTGCACACGGCGCGGGTGGCGTGATTCCGCCCAATGCTACGCTGATTTTCGACGTGGAATTGGTCAACGTACAGCAATAATCAAGCAGCGAAACGGATTTCGCGTATTTCCCACGCTTGCGCATTGGCAGTAAGCACTAAACACGAAGCCCCGCCGTGTGTGCGGGTCTTCCCTGCTGCACCGGGATTTACGACCCACGGTAATGCCGCCCGATCTTGCGTCATGAGGTGCGAATGCCCGTACACAATCAACCGCGCATCGGGGTATTGACGACGTAATGAAGCATGGCTGGGTAAGTGCATTCCATGCTTGTGCCCGTGTTCGACGTAAATTTTCCCGCTAGGCAATGCCAACTCGCTCACCCACGGCAAAGTCAATTCCGGCATACAATAGGGATCATTATTCCCCGCAACCGCAATGACTAACGCGGATTTTGGCTGCATGGCGGCCAGCACATTTTCCCCGCATACGTCGCCTGCGTGTATCGCGTAATCGCAATCACGGATTATTTCTGCAATGCGCGGATCAAGATAGCCGTGCGTATCCGACACAATTGCCACAGAAACCGTCATTCGAGTCACCTTAACTGCTATGTTTCAGGCGATTCTGGCTTGCTCTCGTGGAGAAGGCAAGTCTCGTCACAGGTAACAAACACGCTGTTACTCGTCGTCGTTACGGTCGCGGCGTTCAACCGTTTCGGGGTCTGCCGTAATCGGGCGGTAAATTTCCACCCGATCCCCTTCTTCCACGGTCGCATCTAACTTGGTAATTTTGCCGAAAATACCGACGGCTTGCGTGCTCAAATCCACATCGGGGAATTGCTTGAGAATGCCCGAATGTTCAATCGCTTCTAGCACCGTACTCCCGTCGGGTACTTCCAGTTTCATCCACGTTTGTTTGAATTTATCGGCGTAAGCAATCCCAACGTTCATGCGGCATTCTCCTTATTGGTGTATTGCAATGGTTCACCCTTACGGTCACGCCCGTAAATGCGTGGGCGCAGGTAATGATCAATTAACGGGGTAACAGCATTCATCAGTAACACCGCAAATGCCATGCCTTCGGGATACCCCGCCCATGTCCGAATCACGTAAACCAATAACCCGCACCCTGCCCCGAACACCAATTGCCCTTTCGCTGATACGGGTGAGGTAACTAAATCCGTGGCAATGAAAAATGCCCCCAACAAGGTTGCACCAGCCAATAAATGGACTTCCATTCCGGGGTATTTATCGGGGTTTAACCCATGCATCAAACCCGCCAAAACCAACAGTGTCGCAATCATTGACAGCGGAATATGCCACGTAATGACCCGTTTCCACAGTAAAAATACCCCACCCAGCAGGAGTAACACCGCCGAGGTTTCCCCCATGCTACCCCCGATGTTACCCAATGCCATTGAGCTAAGGTTGGGTAAATGCTCTGCGAAACTGGCGATGACATGCCCTTGCCCAGTCTCAGTACGGATATGCCCCAACGTTGTTGCACCGGAATAACCATCTGGCATCCAGCCACCAAACGTAATTTGTAACCCTTGCGTAAAATCCGGCGCGGTAGCACTAAACAAGGGGCTAGGGTGCGCCCACGTTGTCATTTCCAGCGGGAAGGAAATCAGCAACGCAACCCGTGCCACCATTGCAGGGTTAAACAGGTTTTGCCCAATGCCGCCAAAGACTTGTTTCCCAATCACAATCGCCAACAAACCGCCCAGTACACCAATCCACCACGGCGCGGAAGGCGGTAAACTCATTGCCAACAGCCAGCCTGTTAAAATGGCTGAGCCATCCAGGGCGAATTTATTAATCGACTTACCCATGATTTTCAGGGCAATGGTTTCCACCAATAAACAGGTCAAAATGGTAATCAAGAACAGGTTAATTGCCGGCCAACCAAACAAATACAAGCCGTAAACCGTCGCGGGGGTTAACGCCAGCATGACCAGTAACATGGTGGTTTGAACGCTGTTGCCCGAATGCGTGTGAGGGCTGCTAATCAATAAGCTCATACGCTTGCCTCCTGTGCAGGTTTAGCCGCCGCTGCTGCCGCTTTTTTTGCCGCTGCTTCGCGTTTACGCCGTTCCATCATTTCCTTTTTCGCGCGTTCTTGCGCTTCCATGCGTGCAGTGCGTAACTCCACCAAACGCTTGGTTTCATCTTGCTTGTGTTTACTGCGTTGGCGGTTTGCCAATTCCCCCTTGGCGTAGTTGAAATATTGCACCAAGGGAATGTGTGACGGGCAAACGTAAGAGCAAGAGCCGCACGCAATGCAATCCATCAAGCCCAGTTTTGTTACTGCATCCAAGTTACCTACCCGCGCATTGTTTGCCATTTCTAACGGTAACAAACCGCACGGGCAGGCTTGCACGCAACTGGCACAACGGATACAAGGTGACTCTTGATTTTCAGACACTTCTTGCGGGGTTAACGCGAGGATACCGTTACACCCTTTCACCATTGGTACGCGAGTATCGGGTAATACATTGCCCATCATGGGGCCACCGCTGATTAAACGCTGGGGTTCAGTGCGAAAACCGCCGCAGAAATCCAGTACATCTTGTACTTTTGTCCCCAGTAACACGCGCACGTTACGCGGTTGGCTAATCGCACTGCCAGAAACAGTAACGACCCGTGATACTAACGGCTTCCCTTCGCGCAATGCATCACGCACTGCCAATGCCGTCGCGGGGTTATGTACCACAATCCCAATGTCAGCGGTCAAGCCCCGCGCAGGCGTTTCCTGCCCGGTTAGCGTTTGCACCAGATGCTTTTCCGACCCCATTGGGTAGCGCATGGGTAAACCAACCACTTGAATATTCGAGAACGGTTTTGCAACTTCACGCATAGCGGCTTGCGCTTGCGGTTTATTGTTTTCAATACCGATAATGACGTTTTCTACCCCCAAGGCATACGCCATGAGGCGAATACCGTCGAGCACTTGCGCAGAATATTCGCGCATTACACGATCATCACAGGTTAAATACGGCTCGCATTCCGCCCCATTAATTACCAGCGTGTGTAATGAGTAACGGTTGCGCAGGTTTAATTTCACCGCAGAAGGGAACGTCGCACCGCCCATACCAACAATGCCTGCGGCAGCAACTCGCGCGGCAATTTCTGTGGGTTCTAACGCAAAAGGATCAGCAGGTGGGTTAAGTTCCAGCCATTCGTCTTTGCCATCCGGTTGCAAGGTAATGGTGTGAACCGACAAACCAGAGGAATGGTGCGCGGGATAATGCCCTACGCCCACAATACGCCCCGAAGTCGGCGCGTGGATCGGTGCGGAAATCATCCCCTGACTGTTGGCGAGTAATTGCCCTTTAAACACGTAATCACCGCGTTTAACAGCAGGTTTTGCCGCCGCCCCAATGTGTTGTTGCAAGGGAATGTGCAACAAACTGGGCAACGGTAAATCTTCAATGGCTTGTTCCGCACTGAGCGTTTTGCAATCATCAGGATGGACACCGCCCCGAATACGGAACAGCTTGGTGATCTTTTGGGTAGCTAGAAATCCCATAACGTTTTCCCTGAAATGGCTATGGGATTCCCTATGCAGGGAACGTGCCAGCCCTTACAAAGCCAATAGATAACTGATTTAACTGAACTTTTAACGAGGTTTTGTTTGCGTGATTTGTGACAACAACAGCGTAATGTCGGGTTTAAGACAAGGTTTCCCACACCACACACTCAAAGCCGAGAGCCACTACCGCAATGCAGTACATTGCCAGATTCGCAGTGCAGAAACGACAAAGCAGAATTAAGATTCCTCCTAATTCTGCCCTTCATTTAGCCTAGATTTAAAAGTTTGCTAGATTTATTAACCGACGCTGTGCGCTCCACCCATTTGGATTTCTTTACCTGCGGCTAGGTCAAATAAGCGTTTTACGACAACCATTAATCCGGTTACTAAAAACCCGCCGGGTGGTAAAACCATCATTAACATGCCCACGTTTTCCGGCAAAATACGCATTTCAAGGAATTTAAAATGCTCGCCCAATAATAAGGAAGCATCTGCAAACAATGTGCCTGTACCGCTGATTTCTCGCACCGCACCAATTAAAGTCAAGGCTAAAGTAAAACCCAAGCCCATAAAGATACCGTCTAATAATGCTGGAATCGGCTTTTCCCGCGAGGCAAAGGCTTCCATTCGCGCTAAAGGCAAGCAGTTAGAAACAATGAGCGGAATAAATAAACCCAATACTTTATACAGTTCGTGCATCCACGCATTCATGGTTAAATCAACCAATGTTACCATTGCGGCAACAATGAGAATAAAGACAGGAATACGCACCTCTTGGGTAATCCAATTACGGAAGACTGCCACCAATAAATTGGAAGCAGCCATTACTACCGCCGTAGCCAAACCCATACCTAAACCGTTAGTCGCGCTGGTCGTCATTGCCATTGCAGGGCACATACCCAACAACATACTCAGCACGCCATTATTATCCCACAGCCCATCGCGGACAATGCGGCTGTAATGTTGTCCTTGTGTCGCTTCCATTATTTACCCTCCGCTAATTCAGCCTTGTGTTCATTGAAAAACGTTAGCCCTTTGCGAATCGCTAAAACCACGCCACGCGGGGTAATGGTCGCACCCGAAAACTGGTCAAATTGCCCACCGTCTTTTTTTACCTTCCATTTATCTTCAGGCGGATTCCCCAAAGATAAACCTGTAAATTTCAAAATCCAGTCGCCTTTTTTGGTTTCGATTTTATCGCCTAAACCGGGGGTTTCTTTGTGGGCTAAGACACGCACACCTAAAACATTTCCACTGGCATCCACCCCTAACATCAGTTTGATTTCGCCTGCGTAACCTGTACCAAAGATTTCATACGCCACGCCAGTTACTTTGCCTTCTTTACGGGCGCGATAAATAACAACATCCTTACCTTCCGCATTTTTTAGCGTCACGGTATCAGTGGCGGGATTATTATCGTGAATCTTTTCAGGTAAAACCTGACTTAATGAGGCTTGGCGATCATCCATTGCGCGAGCGGCAATATCATCTGCCGTTAAAGATTGCGTAATGGCTAATACAATTCCAAAACCCAAACAAAACAGCCCTAAAATAACCCCGTGAATTAATGTGCGTTGTTGCATGATTAGCTCTCCTTAATGTGCTTGAATGCCAGAAAAGCCCATAAATGCCAATGCTAATAAACTTGCGACAATAAAACCAATCGGCGGGCCTGCAAATAATCGCGGTACGTTGGCTAATACCAAGCGTTCACGCAATCCGGCGAAAATCATCATCACCAAGCTATAACCCAAGGAAGAGGAAAAGCCAAACAACGTGGCATTAATGAAATTCATTTTCCCTTCCACCAATAACAAGGTAACGCCCAATACCGCGCAGTTAGTCGTAATTAACGGCAAGTAAATCCCCAGCATTTGAAATAACGACGGGGAAACTTTTTTCACCATCATTTCGGTAAACTGTACCGCCGTCGCAATCAGCAAAATAAACGCAACCGTGCGTAAATAGCCCAACCCAAACGGCTCAAGCAAAAAGGCTTCCACCGCCCAGTTTGCCATTGAGGAAACCGTAATTACGAATGTGGTCGCCATGCCCATACCAATGGCAGTATCAATGCGGGTTGTTACCCCCATAAACGAACACAAACCCAAGAAACGCGCTAAAATCACGTTGTTAACCAACGCCGCGCCCACCATTAGCATGACATATTCACCCATTGTACGACCTCTTTCGGCAGTCAAATTGAACAGGAATCACTCACGTTAGCGCGGCGCAAGTAATGCGGCGCAAGATGCCCTTGTGTAGACAAACGCTTGGCTCGCAACCGCGCGATAACAACCCCAACGATTAAGCCTCCCAACATGGCAAGCAGGGTAATACCGTCTCGCCCTGCCCATAATTGCGCGGCAATCCCTGCACCCAATAATGTGCCCAAGGGAATGCCATACGCGGTCAATGCAGCGGATAACAACGCCGATTCAGGCACACCCACCACAACCCGTTCACCCAGTTGCAAATTCGCGGGATTATCGAGCGCGAAACGCCGCGCTTCCAAACGGCTAGCCGTTGAACCAATGCCTTTTACCCCGCAAGAAGCTGAAGACGCACACGCCCCGCAACTGGTGGTTTGTTCCGGTTCTAACCAGACCGTATTGCCTTCCACCGCCACAACAGCGGCGAAACCTTCCACCATCGGGGGAACTACGGTGAAATCTTCAGGCTCAACGTTTAACATAAAAAACCTCCGCCACGTTTACAGGGGTTACGCCGCCACACTGGGGCTAGGCCAATACCACGTTTGCAGGGTAGGCGCGACAGGGCGCATTTCGATGCATTCTGTGGGGCAAACTTCAAAGCATTTCTCACAACCCGTACAAGCATCGGCGAAAACCGCATGAATTTGTTTTGCCCCGCCCACAATGGCATCCGTTGGGCAACGTTTGAAACATTTGGTACAACCGATGCACAGGTTTTCGTGGATGTAAGCAAAACTCGGCCCCTTATCGGCGACATCCGACATATCCAAACTCACGCCCAGTTTTGCCGCTAAGGTTTCGGCTAAAGCACGCCCACCGGGAGTACAGATATTGACCTTTGCTTTCCCATTCGCAATCGCTTCAGCGGCAGGTGCGCAACCGGGATAACCGCATTGACCGCATTGCGAACCGGGCATTAATGCCTCAATTTCCGCTTGCAATGGGTTATCGTTTTCCACATGCAGGTAACGCGACGCAATACCCAACATTCCGCCAAGCGTTGCACCCAATAACATTAAAGCTACTACTGCGATCATTGCTGTGTTCTCCTTACGCCACCTTACCGAGCAAATAGTCTGTTTAGCAGTGCAATGCAGGGAGCGTGCCAGCACACTTATTCCATTGATATGGTTAGATTTTTCAAGCAATGGCTGCGCGTTTCATTTGTGACAAAAACCTAGAAATGTTGGGTTTATTACATGCACAATACGCTACCCTTCCAGCCAATAACTTGTCGGAAAGCTCACAACAGCCTGTCACTTGCCGTACTTAGCACATCCACCCCGTAACACTTACCCACTGAAAATAAAAGGTTTTTCCAAGTGGCACGAAATCTGCTGTGCCTTGGCTATTTGTTCGTTTATCAAATAGGAGAACCCCCATGTTGCTGGATACCTACAAAGCACAAGACCTGATTTGGCTGACTACGGTGAACGCGAAAACCAAAACGGGGCAATACGCCTTTCGCGGTGATTTGGTCGTCAAAGAAGGCGAAATGAACGAAGCCGCAGGCAAACGCAACCCGCCTATCGCCATGATCAAAGAAGCCGTGATGTTGGCAACCGAAGATAAGTTGCTGATGGTGGTGGGTAACTTCGCCGACGTAAACGAATTACCTGAGTTTGTGGCGCGTTTTACCACTGATTTAGCCGACGAATGCAAACCTGTGTTCTACGTCGATAACATCAAGGAAGGCATGGTCGTGGATGTCGATGGGCGTGCTTACACCTTGTTGCCGATTATTTCCGGCATGATTTGGAATGAATTACTCGACCTGTGCTATTTGGAAAAATCCGACCTCAAAGGGCAATCCACCGAAGATAAAGTCGTCACCGCTTACAAAGCCCTGAAAGATTTCAAACCCAAATTCAAAACCGTGTCGCTGGACGAAGCCTTAGCAGCGCGTACCGAAGCCAAACGCGAAGCGTGGGGCGCGGTGTAAACCGTTGCACCATCAATGTCATGGCGGGTCGTGTTACCCGCTATTTCCCGCAGCATGAGGATGTGCCATGAGCAATAAAACACTGGAAAAAATCCAGCAGCAGGTCGACGAAAATCCGGTCATTATCTACATGAAAGGCACGCCCACCGCGCCCGAATGCGGTTTTTCGGGTAAAGCCGTCGCGTATTTAAACCAGACGGGTGCGGAATACGCTTACGTCAATGTGTTGAAATCGCCCTTCATTTACGAATACTTACCGCGTTTTTCGCAGTTCCCAACCTTTCCGCAAGTTTTTGTCGGTGGGGAA
>CAZJDN010000089.1:4126-8488 GCA_964544775.1 uncultured Thiothrix sp. | reverse complement strand
TAAACCGCGTACACTGTCACTGAAGGTGCGATGTAATCCGGCAAAATGCGAACTAATTCACCGGACAGTAGCGCGTCTTCCATTTCAAAATCGGGTAAATACGCAATACCAACCCCCGCAATCGCCGCTTGTTTCAACACCTCACCGTTATTAGCGAAAAACTGTCCACGCAATTGCACATTAATCGGTTTACCGTCGGCAGTGAAAAACGTCCAGCCTTCACGCTGGTTGATATTGGTGTAAATTAGCCCACGGTGTTGGCTGAGTTCCGCCGGGGTCTGTGGCGTACCGTAACGCGCCAAATACGCAGGCGATGCCGCCACTTGCAGGTAAGCGTTTTCCAACTTTCGTGCCACTAAACCGGAATCATCCAACGCCCCAATCCGAATCACTATGTCGTATTCGCCGCTAGCCGCATCCACCAACGCATCATCCAAATGCAACGTGAGTTGAATCGCGGGATGATGCTGTAAAAAGCGCAGCAATAACTTGGTCAAACGCACTTTGCCGTAAGTCATGGGCATATTCAGGCGCAATGCCCCGCTGAGTTTGCCTTGCATGGCGTGTAAATGTTGTTCGACGCGCCCAACTTCATCGAGGATTTCACGGCAATGTTGGTAGTAATATTGCCCTGCTTCCGTCACCGCAAGCTGGCGGGTATTGCGGGTTAAAAGCCTAACGCCCAGTTCCGTTTCCAACATTTTCAGGCGTTTACTGACTGCTGCAATGGTTAAACCGCGCTTGTCCGCTGCGTCGGTAATGCTACCTGCATCCACCACTGCGACAAAGTTTTGCATGGATTCTAGTCGGCTCATTTAACTATCCGTTAAAGCTGAATTCAAATTTGGTGTCTTTATCAATCTCCATTCAAATCCTATCATTTTACTCGTATAAGACAAACACGCCGGAGGCAGTATGGAAATTATTCAAGCGAATTCGCGTGGCAGCTTCCGCAATGATTGGTTAGATAGCCGCCACAGTTTTTCCTTCGCGGAGTATTACGACCCGCAACGCATGGGTTTTTCGACCTTGCGTGTTATTAACGAAGATTGGGTTGCTGCTAAGGGTGGTTTTCCCATGCACGGGCATCGGGATATGGAAATCATTACCTATGTTATGTCCGGCGTATTGGCACACAAAGACAGTCTGGGCAATGGCAGTACGATTCGCCCCGGTGAAATTCAGCGCATGAGTGCCGGACGCGGGATTTTGCATTCCGAGTTCAATGCAGGCGATGAAACCTTGCACTTGCTGCAAATTTGGATTCGCCCTAGCCAAGCGGGTATCCAACCGGGGTATGCGCAAGCCTTATTCCCGTTGGAACAGCGTTACGGCAAATTGCAATTATTGGCATCCAACGACGGGCGGGACGGTTCGCTGACCCTGCACACGGACGCAAATTTATACGCCAGCATTTTGCACACAGGGGATCAGGTGGAATACCACGTTCCACACCAACGTTCGGCTTACGTCCACGTCGCACAAGGTGAGTTGCAGTTAAATGGGCAAACCTTGCACGCGGGTGATGCTGCCGCCATTCAAACCGCAGGCGTATTGCACTTTTCTAGCGTAAGCAATGCCGAATTCCTGCTGTTCGATTTACCGTAAATATTTAGGAGGAAAACCATGCAAATGGGCAATACGCCGCACCGTTACGGCTGGGTTTCCATCGTGCTGCATTGGAGCATGGCAATCGCCTTGCTGGGAATGTACGCACTCGGCACATACATGGTGGATTTGGGCTATTACGACAGCTTGTATCACACCTTACCGCCGCTGCATAAATCGATTGGGGTCGTATTGGCAGGTTTGCTGCTGTTTCGCTTGGTGTGGGTTGTTACCCAACCACGCCCTGCCCCCGTGGGTAACGCCCCCGCGTATACGCACACTTTGGCAACACTGGGGCACACTGCGATTTACGGCTTGTTACTGCTGTTAATCGTCAGTGGCTACCTGATTTCCACCGCCAAAGGGCACGGTATCAGTGTTTTTGGCTGGTTTGAGTTACCTGCTGTGCTTCCTAGCAATGGGGAACGCGGCGAATGGGCAGGTGACATCCATGAAATCGCCGCAACCTTGTTTATGGTGCTGATTGGCGTACACGCGCTGGCAGCGTTTTTCCATCATTTTTACTGGCATGACACCACCCTAACACGCATGTTAGGCAAAACACCCAAGGAGACTAAAGTATGAAAAAAGTAATCGCCACTTCTTTGCTGGCACTCGGTTTATTGGCAGGCACAGCAGCACACGCGGAAGACTACACCATTGATACGGAAGGGATGCACGCTTTCATTCAATTCCGTATCAAACACTTAGGCTATAGCTGGTTGTATGGTCGGTTTGACAAATTCAGCGGCAATTTCAGCTACGACGAAAAGAAACCGGAAGAGGCGAAAGTCGAAGTCACCATTGATACCACCAGCATTGACACCAATCATGCTGAGCGTGACAAACACTTGAGCAGCGCGGAATTACTGGATGTAAAACAATTCCCTGAAGCAAAATTCGTCAGCAGCAAATACAGCAATGGCAAACTCGAAGGCAACCTAACCCTGCACGGTATTACCAAACCGATTACCATTGATGTGAAAGCAATCGGCGCGGGTGCTGATCCGTGGGGTGGCTTCCGCCGTGGTTTTGAAGGCTCGACTAAATTCGCGCTGGCGGATTTCGGCATTGAAAAAGATTTAGGCCCAGCTTCTAAAGAAGTGGAAATGATCTTAGCTATCGAAGGCGTGAAAAAATAATTCCGCCCACACTTGGCACGGCGAATCACTTCGTCGCTGCCAAGGCTTGCAAGGTAAAGGAAAACGTTGTGCCTTTGCCCAATTGCGATTCCACCCACAAACGCCCCCCGTGCGCCTCCACAATCGTGCGGCACAATGCCAACCCCACCCCCATGCCTTTAATACCTTTGGTGGTAACAAACGCATCGAAAACACGCGGTTTTAACTCGTCTTTAATCCCTGGTCCGGTGTCTTGAATATCGACCTGCAACGCGCGTTCCGCATTGGTAAAAGCGCGAATGTAAATGTGCCGATCCACCGTCGCCGCCGACAACATAGCATCCAAACTGTTTTGCACAATGTTTAAAATCACTTGCTCAATCTGGATCGAATCCACCGCCACATCCGGCATATTGGCTTGAATATCGAAATGCACCGGAACGTTCATCCGGTGGGTTTGGTGCTCAATCAACACCAAGGAATCACGAATCACCCGTTCCAATTTCGCCCGTGCTTTATGCGGCTGCTGTTTACGCACAAAAGCCCGTAGGCGACGAATGATTTCGGACGCACGTTGCGCTTGCTTTTGGATACTGCCCAATGGCTCAAGTAATTGCTCCCCACCCGAACCGTTTTGAATCATGCGTTGACACGCAGCGGCGTAATTACTGACGGCGGCTAAGGGCTGGTTTAATTCATGCGCCAAGCCGGAAGCCAATTCCCCCACCGTATTCAAACGGGCAACGTGCGCCAACTCACTTTGGTGTTGTTGTACGTCTTCGCTGATTTGGCGGTAATCCAAATCCTGCTCGTGTAAACGGTAGGCAAGGCGAATAATGACCGTTACCAAAATAAATACCAACGTCGTTGCGACTACCGATTGTACGCCCTGCTCGGAAAAACTCGCCCCCGCCAACCACAAAGGCAACCAACCCAACACCAAGGGCGCAATCGCAAACAAAGGTACGGCTCGCCGTGCCAGCGTCCCCCCAGCGGTATCTGCGGTTAAAATACTAAAGAAACCCTGTTCCACCCGCGCCAACACAATACCCCAGCCCAACACCACGAAAGCCGTCGCCGAATGCAACGCCATGCCCTCACGCCCAAACAAGGCTTTAAACCAATCGCTGTGATAGGCATACCCTAAAAACACCCCCATTAACGCCATAATGCCCAAAAAAGCCGACCATTCCACCACGTACATAATGTTTTCATCATCGGAACTCAACAGCATTAACACCACATTGGTCAGCAAAAACACCAATGCCGCGTGCGCCGACATGTGTAACTGGTAAAACTGCCCCGGTAAAACCCCAACCAACAGGTGGTTAATTTCACCATCGGGGAGGAATCCGGCATATTCCAACAAGGTAAACAAACCTAACAAACCACCCAATACGGCAAACAGTTGCCCAGCAAAACGGCGGCGGCGGGAAATATGACGAGGTTGTAACAGCCACAAAGCAAGACCGCTAAAAATAAACGCGATTGCCGAATTGGGTTCAACGTGGGGTAATTGCGGGTTAATTTGGTACAACTCACCGATGCCTTGCCACCAACCGAGTAACACCAAACACCCTACCCCAATGACAAAGCCTGCCGCAACGCGGGACAACTGGTGCAAACGCTGCAA
>CAZJDN010000089.1:0-4026 GCA_964544775.1 uncultured Thiothrix sp. | reverse complement strand
GCAATATTGCGCAATAAGCTCAAATAACGCGCAAAACGGCGAGCGGGTAATGTACCCGCTTGCACGGCAGCTTTAATCGCACACCCCGGCTCATGGTTGTGGGTGCAATTATTAAAGCGGCATTCCCCAAGGTAAGGGTTAAATTCGGGGAAACCCGCCTGCAAGGTGGTAAAATCCAACCCCGTTAACCCAAAATCACGCACACCGGGCGAATCAATCAATGTGCCACCCTGCGGTAAGCGGTACAAAGTTGCTACCGTAGTGGTATGCCGCCCTTCACCTGTTTCCGCAATCGTACCAACACGAATATCCGCATCGGGTAACAGTTGCGCGGCGATGGAAGATTTCCCCACTCCTGATTGCCCCACAACAATGGCAGTGCGCCCTTGGATTGCGTGGAATACGTCCGTCATTCCGGTTTGTGTAACCGCACTAACATGCGCAACTGGGTAGCCAATTTGCACGTATTCGGCTAAACAACTTTCGGCTTCTGCATGACTGTGGGTTGGGCGTAAATCGGCTTTATTCATGACCAGCAAAACGTCTGCCCCCAAACGCCGTGCGGCAATCAAGTAACGGTCTAACATTTCCCACACGGGCGCAGGTTGCCAACTCGTTACCACAATCAATAGGTCAATATTGGCTGCTACGGGTCGCAACTTACCGCGAAAATCGGGGCGTTCGAGAACATTTTTACGCGCTAACAATTGGGTAACAGCCGCATTGCCGTGAGCTTGGCGTTCCCATTGCACATTATCACCGCAACTAATGTGGTCGAGCTTGCGTCGCGTGGTACAACGCAATAGCTCACCTGTTGCCGTTTCAATAATCAACTCCGCACCAAAGCGGGTTATAACTTGCCCTGTACCCGCAGGTAGAGGAGATTGAGTGTTTTCCATCGTCATAACGGGTATTGTGACGGAAAACACCCAATTTGCGAATGCCTAAACTTACTGCGCACCTGCATTAGGGGCAGTATTTGCATTAGCGGCAGGAGCACCAAACTTGTAGTAGGTACTATTGAGGTAGGCGACCACATCCAATATTTCGTCGTCATACCAGTTTTTGCTCAAATTAGCATCACAGTGACGTACTTGGGTTTCCAAGTCCGTTAGGCTTTTCACTTTACGGTCTGGACGGGTGAAAACATCCGTGCCGTGGCAGCTTAAACACTGTGAAGCCTCGAACAGCTTTTGCCCACTGGCTACATCACCGCCAGCCACGGCAGTCTGCATTAGCAGCAGAGCACTACACAAAAGGAATACAGCTTTCATTTATCACTACTCTTTCAGGGTTGTTGTTGTAAATGCGCAATCCGTATCGCTGCGGGCGGATGCGAATCATAAAATGCCGAATACAGCGGATCAGGTGTCAGCGTACTCGCATTCTCCCTGTAAAGACCGACAAGCGCGGCAATCAGTTCCGCACTGCTGGATTGTTCCGCAGCGAAAGCATCCGCTTCAAACTCGTGTTTACGCGACCACCACGCCATGATCGGGCTAATGAAAAAAGTAAACGCAGGGCTAACCAAGACAAACAACACTAACGCCATGTAAGTAGAAGGTTGCACGCCGAATGCCGCGTAAAACCACGCCTGTTGCATCAACCACGCTAACACGGCAAACCCCACTAAGGTCATGCTAATGGATAACAGCATGCCTTTGAGAATGTGTTTGCGTTTGAAATGCCCTAATTCGTGTGCCAAAACCGCCTCCACTTGCGCAGGGGTTAAGTGTTTCAGCAAAGTATCGAAAAATACAATGCGTTTGTTTTTCCCAAATCCGGTGAAATACGCATTCCCGTGTGCCGAACGGCGTGAACCATCCATCACAAACACACCTTGGCTATTAAACCCTGTGCGAGTTAACAGTGCATTGATACGGTCTGCTACTTCCCCCGCTTCCAACGGGTTAAACTTATTAAACAGCGGCGCAATAAACTTGGGGTAAGCCCATGTCATAAGCAACGAAAAAGCCGTTAATGCCGCCCAAGCGTAGACCCACCACGCTGTTCCTGCTGATTCCATCAACCACAAAATCAGCATCACGAAAGGCACACCAATCACCAATGACAGCGCAGTGCTTTTAATAAAATCGCTAGCAAACGTCGCGGGAGTCATTTGGTTAAAACCAAACCGTTCCTCCAACACGAAGCTGCGATACAACGCACTTGGCATGTCCAACAGGCTGGAAAGCAGTAACAAACTCACTATCACACCCGTTCCCGTATACAACGCATTCCAGCCGACACTACGCCATGCCGCATCCAACCACGCCAACCCACCTGCTAGCGTCCACCCCAGCAGGATCACCAAACCGATGAATAATTCCACCCGCCCGAAACGCCCTTTTGCCAAGGTGTAATCCGCTGCCTTTTGGTGTTCTTCCAAACGAATTGCCCCCACAAATGCCGCCGGAACAGCCGCGCGGTGACTTTGCACATACTGCTTTTGCCGCAAGGACAAATACAGTTGCACCAAGGTCGAAACAAAAAGAAAGGCAAGAAAAATGTAAGTAAATGTTTGCATAGTGTTTCTGTTAGAATTTCCAATCCCCTAAAGTGTAAGCAAGTGTAAACCAAGCAGCAAAATATATGAGCGTAAATCAGGAAAATCTTATCTGGATTGATCTGGAAATGACCGGATTAGACACGTTTAACGATGTTATTATCGAAATTGCCACTGTCGTCACCGACAAACACCTCACTATTTTGGCGGAAGGTCCGGTGATTGCGATTCATCAAACCGATGAAACTTTGGCAAAAATGGACGATTGGAATCAAAAGCAGCACGGCGGTTCGGGTTTGGTAGCGCGTGTCAAAGCCAGTACGTGGACGGAAGCCCAAGCCGAACAAGCAACGCTGGCATTCTTGCGTCAGTACGTGCCTGCGGGTGCATCACCGATGTGCGGCAACAGCATTTGCCAAGACCGCCGCTTTCTCGCCCGACAAATGCCTACCTTGGAAAAATTCTTCCATTACCGCAATTTAGACGTGAGCACGCTGAAAGAATTAGCTAGCCGCTGGAAACCCAGTGCTGTCGCGGCTTTCAAAAAGGAATCGCGGCATCTGGCAATGGACGACATTCACGATTCGATTGACGAGTTAAAACACTACCGCGAGCATTTTATTCGGCTTTAATCGTATTCGGTATCTTTCCAGATACGCAGTACCGCAAACACATCTGCCGAAGTATGCGTTTCTCGCCCCGCGATTTCTTCCGCTTTGGCGATTACTTCGGGGATGTGGGTGCGTAAAAACGGGTTGGAATCAAACTCGCCACCCAATTCAAACGGCACAGTGGCTTGCCCCGCGTCTAATAAATCCCAACAGGCTTGTAAACGCGCTGTTACTGCCGCATTATCCGGCTCTACCCATTTCGCAAAGCCCAAATTATCGACGGTGTATTCGTGGGTGCAGTACACCAAAGTTTCCGGTGGTAATTGCGCCAAACGCTGCAAGGAATGGTGTAAATCGTGCAATGTGCCGTCGAACACGCGCCCACAACCGTTACCGAATAAGGTATCACCGCAAAACAAACAACCTGCGCCATAGTACGCAATGTGCCCTGCGGTATGCCCCGGCACATCCAACACCGCCAATTGCAGATTTAATTCCGGTAACACAACGTTTTGCCCTTCGCCCAATGCGCGTGTCATGTGCGGAATCAATTCGCTGGCAGGACCATACACAGGCAATTCGGGGTAGGTTTCCAGCAATTTTTCAATACCACCGATGTGATCACGGTGATGGTGGGTAATCAAAATCGCAATCGGCTGCATGGCGTGCTGTTGCAATGCCGCCAACACGGGCTGCGCGTCACCGGGGTCAACAATTGCCACCGATTTACGCTGTTCATCACTAATCAACCAGATGTAATTATCAGTAAAGGCAGGTACAGACATCACCTGAATCATCGCACACCTCTTTCACCACTGTCGGGTGTATTCAACGCTAGCTCGCTAACGCCTATAATCGCACATTTACACACAACGGGGGCATATTTTCGGATGAACCAAATTAGCCATC
>CAZJDN010000088.1:240-8713 GCA_964544775.1 uncultured Thiothrix sp. | reverse complement strand
ATTTTCGACTCTGTTTAGTCGTTAATGTGAAGTCCTATCTCACCGTTGGCGCGGTGGGGTAGGGCGCATTTACTCAAATACTCATTTACTCACTGGATTGAGCCACCTCCTTTTTCCTTGTTGGTTAGTCGTTCTCTTGCCTGATTGTAGGTTTCCCCCGGTCGGGCGTGCCTCTCAATAAATGCCTTATCAATCTTGACCGCCTGTTTTGCCTTGCTGGTACGTGCAGGTTTTGCCGCTTCGCCGCCCTCTAGGTTCAACTTGATTTGATCATCTTCTTTCCATTTGAAACGCAAAGACGTTACCGCACGGCTTTTCTTAATCGGTGTCCAAGTGATGCTCAGGTTGTTTTTCTCTTGGAGTTCTTTAACAGCAACGTCGATGCACTTCACGCGCACGTCTTTGTAGAGGTAGCTTTCTGGGATCTCCATCGTGCGCCGGAAGTCTTCCAGCGTGATGAAAAGCTCTTTGGTCTTATTCCATGACTTGAACAGTTCCAGTAACCGCCACGAGTAGATCGAGCGCAGGGCAGAAGCCATGCCTAATCTGTAACTGGTGTAATCGTTACGCAAAAGCGTAAGGTAGGGCATCACCTCGCGGGTAAAGTTGAGTTCTATCTTGCCAGCACCTTCTTGGTACAGCACCCCGGATACCCAGCGGAACTTATGTTCTTTCATCCCTTTGGGCGTTTGCCGCGTCATCACAATATAACGCTCAAACAGGCGTTCAGAAGCCGACTTCAATTCAGAATAGGCATTCTTCATATCAATGCCGAAACTGTCCCCGTACTCCTTGGCACTCAGCTTAACCAGCGACTGGCTGTAATCTTCACGTTCACCCACCCGCATACTGTCAAGCTGGGAAACACAAGCCATGACAATACGCTTCTCAACAAGATTCAACCCGTGGGCAGCGCGAACCAGAAGATTGCTCATGTTCACATGGAGTTCGTCCAGCGTCATACCATTGCCGTATTCACCTTCTGGAACAGCGTACTTAACCAAATCACTCATGAAATAGAACCTTATAACTTATAGTCCTAAATTACAATTAGGACTACGGTATATCAAGCCCTAATTAATATGACCTCACCATAAAGAAGTCCTAATTAGCTCTAAAAACAAGCAGAAATGGGCTGTGGATAACACCATAAAAAAGTCCCATTTAACCGTAAAAAAGTCCTAGTTCACCATAAAAAAGTCCTAGTTAGACCTGAAAACACCATAAAAAAGTCCCATTTAGATGCTAGGTAGGCGGCTGGAAAGCAAGGCAGGGCAAGGCTTTCAGGAAAGTTATCCACAAGCCTAAAAACTCTTATTCTTAAAAACGTATATAAAAACTAGGGACGCAGCGTGCCAGTTGGGGCGTTGACCAAGAGACCTACGACCACCCCTTCAACCATAGGTTTGTCTGCGGAAAGGCAAGCAGTATCCCAAGCGTTCCTCAGTGCGACTTCTTCTGTTGGGAATTTATAAGGTTCATGCGTTTCTTGATCACCGATGAAGTGAGGCTTTTTACCTTGTTTCAGAATCACAACCTCATTTTCATCACTAACAAGAAACACCCGCCCACCTTGGGCAAGATAGTCTTTTTCTATTTCGGTTAATTCCCGATAACTCATACGCCAAGTCCCTCAACTAGCAGCATTAACCCTATGATAACGCACAGCAATAAGAAATCTCGCTTTGCTCGATAAGTGTTAGGGTTGCTTTCGCAACCAAGAGATGCGTTGAAAACGCACTACGTTAGCCGCTACGCAATTTAAGAGTGTTATGGCTAGTTCCGTATACCCCATGCACTGAAAACGGCTTGTAGAGGCTTACAGATAGGAAGAAAGAGGTCTTGCAAGGCGCGATGAAAGGTAGACAGACACTGAACCACCAAACCCGCGACCAAACACCGTGCGGAATGGAAGGGTGGAAGAAGAAGATTCAAAAATCGCTTTAAATACTCATATACTCATTTGAGTATTTAAAGTTAGGGTTTAGCAGTTGTTAAGAGCGTTTTTCTACGGATTCATCTATACTCACATACTCATTTACTTATCCGAGGGTTTACTCATGGCTCACGTTATTGCCGTTTTAAACCAAAAGGGCGGGTCGGGCAAAACCACCCTAGCCACCAACTTGGCTCACGCGCTCAAGCTGGCGGATGCCAAGGTATTGCTGGTGGATTCCGACCCTCAAGGTAGCGCACGAGACTGGAACGAAGCCAATGGGGGGCAACTCCTGCCCGTGGTCGGGCTTGACCGCGAAACGCTGGCGACCGACCTTAAAGCCATCATGGGCGGTTACGATTTTGTGGTGATTGACGGTGCGCCACAGGTGGCGAAGTTAGCCGCCGCCGCCGTGAAGTCTGCCGACGTGGTGCTGATTCCGGTACAACCTAGCCCTTACGACATTTGGGCGGCTGCCGACCTAGTAGAAGTGATTAAGGCACGTCAAGAAATCACCAACGGCAAACCCGCCGCCGCGTTTGTGATTAGCCGTGCCATCAAGAACACCAAACTGTCGGGTGAAGTGGCGGAAGCATTGGAAGGGTACGGTTTCCCTATCCTTGCGCACGGTACAACCCAGCGGGTTATTTACCCAACTTCTGCCGCCAGCGGACAGACCGTGTTCAGCGAACCGGGCAACACTGCCATTGAAGAAATTGAAACAATAGCAAAAGACGTATTGGAGTTACTACCGTGAGTTTGAAAGACGCACTAGCCGCCAAAAAGAGCCGTGACACCGACCAGAAAACCGCAGCCATTGCCGACCTGACCAAAGAGCCATTAAAACGTTTGAACGTCAACCTGCCTGAATCCGTAATGAAGCAGTTCAAAGCCAAGGCAGCAATGGAAGGCAAGGAAATGTCAGCGTTGGTGAGTGAATGGATTAACCATTACCTACACTAACTCAAGGCAACCGCTAGAAGAATTTCAAGCGGTTGTCCTTCCACTCCTTTGCATCCACCACACCATCCTGGTACAGCCCGTGCCAGTCGTAGAAGAACGGATACCACCCAGACCCACCACCGGGCTTGAACAGCAACGCCAGCACCACGCACACGCCGACAACACCCCAAGCAACCATGTATTCCCCGCTATCGCCCGTGCGTAGCCTGCCACCAAACAAGTGAAACCGCCGATCTGAGAACGGCGAGAAGGGTACGCCCGTCACCGTGAACGAATCCGCGAGGACGTGCGACAAGCCACCCCACGCGAATGCCGCCAGAACCCCCCTAAAATCCCACAGGAGTGCCGCAAACGCCAAACCTGCCACCCAGTACAGCACGATATGCGTTAGCGTCCTGTGGCGTACCCTATGCCCGAATTTGTCAAGCACCCATTCCAGCCAGTCGGGAGCTGTCGAGCCAAGCAAAGCAACAGGCACAAGGGCAGGGCTTACCAATGCCGTCGTAGCCCCGGCAATGGCTAAATGGTTAATCCACTTCATATTTTGTTATGCTCATTTACTCAAATACTCATTTGTGGTTGTCTTCACTGGGTACAGCCGATACCTTACGCAACCACTCACCGATGCGTTCCGCGTTCTTAGGGTCACACATTCCAGACAGCAACAGACGGCTTTCCATGATCTTGGCTTCTTCCCCAATGAGCTTGTCTTGCGAGCTGGCGACTTTTTCCAGATAGCCAACCTGTTCAGTGGCTTCTGTCACGCCTTGCTGTACCCGCACCGCGCTACGAGCCTCTAAACTGCGATATAAGGCGAGTTCTCGCACAGCATGGTTACGCCCAGCAATAGCGGTCACAAAGTCCGCCACGGCTTTTGCAGTGTCTTTACGGCGCATGTATTCGCGTTCTTTCTCCCGATCCAGTTCTTTGCCGGAGTAAAGCGGCATACTGGCGACGATTCCAACGTAAGATTTGCCCAGTCCGGTGGTGATATCTTGCAGGTCGAGAACGTCACTGGAGCGAATCGCGGCGCGTAAATCTACATCAATATCGAATTTGCTCTTTTCTGGGTAGCAGCCGAGTACCGCCTTGTAAATTGCGTCAGCATCCAACGCGGGGGCTTGCACAATAGCGGCGGGTTTATCGTGGTAGTCCAGACCGTCATCCGCCATCGTCGGGACTTTGTAGATTTTGGGTTCTGGCGGTTTTTCCGCCTCACCACTTTTCCAAGGCCACCATGCCGGGGCGGTTTCATTGGATGCTTTGGTATCCTCTTCCTCAGCACCAACCGGAGCGGTGACACCTGCCAAGCGTAGGGTTTCGGCTTTCACCGCTTCGTAGTCGGCGGCTTCATCGGCGGCACTGGCACTAATCGGCGCGAGCAGCACGGCGACCAGAGCCAAGCATTTTAAGCCCACCCAGCACCATTGCGGCTTCAAACCAGCCAGCAGCAAGACAGGCGACCAGCACCGCCCACATGAATAAATTGGTTGCGTCATAGGAAACGTCCGTATCAAGTCTAAAAATCTGAGGGTCACGTCGCATCACGACGGTACGCAGGTTAGGTGGCATCCGTTGCTCTTCGCTGGCAGCGATCACGAATACGCGGGAAGCAAGCACGCACTTACGGGCAATCTGGAGTTTGCGCCCCGCGAGTTTGTGCGCGTCGTCGATGAACAGCACCGCTTTGGTGTCTTTGCAGTAGTCGGGCAGGGCTTCGGCGCGGTCGTGTTGTTTGAGGGCTTTCCACGGCACACGCGCCGTAGTGGGATCAGCCGCTTCTTCGGTTACGCGCAACCCTTCCCACCATTTTTCAACGTCAGGTTCATCGCACCAAGCCGACAGGGGGCTAAGGGTATTGAGGTAGAGCGGGGAAGTTTTCGACTTCGTTCCCCAAATTTCCCCCGCGTGTTCGTGTAGGCGTTCCACCCATTTGGTCTTGCCGGAGTCGTGCGCTCCTGTCACCAGAATGGGGCGTTTGGTGGAAATGGCTTCTTCGCTGATGGTGTTGCCCATGCGCCGCGTTTTGGTCACGTACAGCGGGACAGCGTAGCGGCTACCGTCGGCGCGGAGTTGCCCCGTGCCCCGGCGTATTTTTAGAAATTCCATGCCTTGTTATTCGCTTTTTTTCGTCTGTTATTGCTGGACATCACCGCCACCTGCCCCCAAATCTGTATGGGGTAAAAGGAAAATGACTGGAAATTGTGTGGTGTCTTGTGAAAATGCGATTTTTAGCCCCCATTTGAGTGTTCAAAATTGCGGGACGTAAGGGGTAAAAAATTTATTTCATTTCTATGATAAAATCAACCTATGAAAAAGACTGGTAAAAACGGTCGTTTTGGTAAGCCTAATATGGCTTAAACGAAGTGGTTTGTTTTGTACTAAATAAGCACGGTGAAAAGCGTGTATTGGTTTTCGTTGGACAGAGGGAAAGAACATGGCAAATTACGCCTACTTGCGCGTCAGTACTGACCAACAGGACTTGGACAACCAACGCCACGGCATCCTTGAGTACGCCAACCAGCAGGGCATTAGTGGCTTGCAGTTTGTGGAAGACACCGTAAGTGGCAAGGTGAAGTGGCGGGAAAGGAAAATCGGGGATCTGTTGCTGAAGACCATGCAGCCGGGGGATACAGTAGTTTTCGCGGAAATCTCCCGCATGGCACGGAGTACCTTACAGGTGCTGGAAATGTTGGAACATGCCACCACCACCAATCTCAAGGTTCACATTGCCAAGCAGCGGATGCACTTTGACGACTCTCTGAATTCCAAGATCACCGCTACCGTGTTGGGATTGGCGGCGGAGATCGAGCGCGAATTTATCAGCCTACGCACCAAGGAAGCACTGGCAAAGCGCAAAGCCGACGGCAAAACGCTGGGCAGACCCAAGGGCAAAGCGGAAACGGTGCGGCTGGATAAGCACCGCGATGAAATCAACCGTTACCTGAAAAAAGGCATCAGCAAGCGCAGCATCGCCAAGTTGGTAGATTGCTCCAAATCCACGCTTTACAACTGGCTGGAGCGGGAAGGGCTGAACAAGAAGAAACCGAAAGCTAAACCCACAGAAACCAAAACATGAGTAAAGAACCTAGCACTGAACAGAAGCCTAAACCTCACAGATTCGCCTTGTCATACAAACAACGGTGTAACGTATCCAGCTCCTCGCAGGAAATGGCTTTCTCCCAATTCGCCTCAAAAGCCGCTTTGTATGTCAGGACAACAGCGGTTTGTGTTCTTATCAGCGTGTTTTTCTTTGAGTCATCTCGGATATAAACGAACGCACCATCAAAAATAGCAAAACTTTCCGGTGAAACGCTGTATTGCGTTGGCGACCAATCGGTTTCAAGCAAGAATTTCACACGGCAGCCTATTTCTTTCAACTTCATACCATGCGCTTTTATCTCAGGGAACTTATTAATAATATTCTTTTCATTGATAATGATAATTCGTTTTGAGGTAACACCCGCTGCAATACGCTCACGTTCTGCATTCAAATACGCTTCATTCCTTTTGCTCAATTCAGCTTCTAGCCGGACAGCAAAAATTTCTTTCTTAGTGTGTGAAAGCATCTCCGCACGATCAAAGTTAATATCCTTTTCTGGTATGACAATTTCCCCAGTAGCTTCAATAGCGCGGATGTCTTCAAAATGTTTATTGATGCGCTGGAACATATAGCGTTCAGCAAAGGTATCAAACACCGCTTTCTTTTCCTTGATTCGGAAACTTTCAGCCTGGTTGCGTTGCCAGTGAATCGAATCAATGGAAGTGAAGGTACGGGTACGCAGCACCCCCGGAAACTTGGAGACACGTTTCAGCAGCAGTTCCAACAAGTCAGCTTGTTCCACCTCTACCTTGGCGAAGATGTCGAAGTCCCCCAAGACGGCAGAACATTCCTGTATTTCGGTGTACTCCAGCATCATCTTGACCACATCAGTTACATGATTGCCTGTCACTTTGAGCATGATGTAGTAAATATTTTGCAGCCCGTGTTTGTGGGCATCCAGATAGTGTTGGGGCAAGCCCAGCTTATCCTCAATCTCTCGCGCCACGCCGGAATGGATGTCCCGCCCTGTATCCGTCTCTGATAGGTACTTGCTGGTACTGGAGTACTTCAAGCCAATCGCAGCCGCCAGACTCTTGGTGTTGCCTTTGAACTTGCTGTAGAGCAAGCTCTGTAAGTTACTCTTTCTGATCTTTAGGACGCTGTTTTCCATAATTCTGTCTCTGGTTGCGTACAATTTTGCGCAAAATGTGGCAATAAATGTTACAAAAGTGTGAACTTGTGTAAAACTTTATCATATAATTTTTGAGTTATAAAGATGAATGTCATTTTTTATATAAAAAATGACATATTTGTACAATTTAACAATATATTGTATATATTAGTACATGGTGGTATGGTGATTTGATTGTTTTTGTGTCAATTTACTGTTGTTGTTTTGTGAATGTATCCTGAATAGAAGTTGGTTTGAGATTTCCGTCGGAATCCATCAAAAGGTTGGTGGCTATTACACTTACAATAAACTTTTATGAGGATGATTAAAAATGAAAGTTGAATTGATACAATCGGTTTCAGTTAGAGAATACAATGAAAAGCTCATTGATGAAATGCCATTCAATAGTGTTAATCGTCGTAACTTTCTAAAGATGTTTACTCTGGGGACAGCGGGGGTTCTTATTCCAACGGCGTTCTACTCAGGAAATGCAGAAGCCAATCCGGCATTATTCGGTTTCCTTATTCGTATGCTCTCTGTGCTGGCGGGATCGTGGGCGGTAGGCGAAGCAATCTCTGGAGATATAGTAATAGGTAATCAAACAAAATATACAAAATCTGATAACGTTAAATTTGAATTGGTTAAAAGCGAAGATATGACGGAAGCATGGGGGAAATATGCTTCTTACGAAGTTCCTCCGTATCATAGAAATACATATAGATATGGTGCTGCTCCAGATGTAAAAAAAGGAGAGTATGATCTTTATGCGAGAGGGCCGGAAAATTATAAAAATGTAAATAACATTTATATTTCTTAGTTTTAAATCAAAACAAAACCATCACATGATTTTAATGTGATGGTTTGTTTTTAACAATTGGAGTTATCCATGAGATCATTAAAACTTTTGTTGTTTGCGCTGGCTGTGTTTTTTTTGATTTCCGCCTCAGCAAATCCTATTGCTAAGGGTGGAGATATTGAAGTAAGATCGGTTGCAGTCTACGGTCATGGGCTTATTTCCGGTGAAATAATAATACAAAATCCATTAAACTTCGAGAAAAAAACAACGGTATTGCTTGAATTATTAACTCCTGATAATAAAGTGATTGAAGGAAAAAAAATTGATGTTGTAATTCCTCCGGTGCACAGGAATACCTATCATTTCTCATTTGATGCTGCCCAAAACATTGATATGCAAGATGGGATTTATGCGTTAAGGGTTTCTGATGGAAAACAAAGAAAAGGGCGGCGTGCAGGAGTTATAAATAAGTTTCAATATGTGAGAAATCAAGCGCCACCACAGGCAATGCCACCACAGGCAATGCCACCACAGGCAATGCCACCACAGGCAATGCCACCACAG
>CAZJDN010000088.1:0-140 GCA_964544775.1 uncultured Thiothrix sp. | reverse complement strand
GCAATGCCACCACGGAAAATACAAGAAAACAATGTTTTCCAAGACCTTGGTAAGTAATTGTCGGCTTATCAGTGACAAGCCGTGGCGTTATTCGGTGGCTGGCAAGCCAGCCTTACCGATACGTTGCGGTGTGTTTCACA
>CAZJDN010000087.1:2378-8786 GCA_964544775.1 uncultured Thiothrix sp. | reverse complement strand
GCCACGCAAATCGCCGTGCCGTGTTGGTCATCGTGGAACACGGGGATATTCATTTTTTCTTTCAGGCGGCGTTCGACTTCAAAACATTCGGGGGCTTTGATGTCTTCGAGGTTGATCCCGCCGAAAGTAGGTTCGAGCAAGCTAATAGCATCCACCAAACGGTCTACGTCGGTGGTATCCATTTCAATGTCAAACGCATTGACACCTGCGAACTTCTTGAATAAAACCGCTTTCCCTTCCATCACAGGTTTGGAAGCCAACGCGCCAATAGCCCCTAAGCCCAGTACCGCTGTACCGTTGGAAATGACCGCCACCAAGTTACCGCGTGTGGTGTATTCCGCTGCACACGCTGGATTTTCGGCAATCGCCATACTCGCCGCTGCAACACCGGGGGAATATGCCAGCGCGAGGTCGCGTTGGTTAACCATGTTTTTGGTCGGCGTAACTTCTAATTTGCCCGGTGTCGGGTAGCGGTGATAATCCAACGCGGCTTGGTTTATTTCATCATTCATATTTTTTAATTGTCCTCATCTAACAATTGGGTGATCGTGAAATACGGCATCGATAGGCAGGAAAGGAAAAAGTCATGCCGCTTGCGAGCAGCGCGAAATAGTGCCGTTTGTCCGATATTACCTGAGTTTGTCGCTATGAGAAAAAGGTTTATTGGGGGAGTTAAACTACCCCAATATGATAAAATTACCTTAGGACTTACACCACTTGCCCTGCGCAATACCCAGACGACCACGCCCATTGGAAGTTGTAGCCACCCAACCAACCCGTTACATCCACCGTTTCGCCGATGAAATACAAGCCGGGTACTTTGTTGGCTTCTAAGGTTTTAGAGGAAAGCTCGCGGGTATCCACGCCACCTAAACACACTTCGGCGGTGCGCATTCCTTCCGTGCCGGAGGGTGTAAGCTGCCAACAGTGCAATTGTTGCGCGATGGCTTGCAAGTTTTTGTCGGCGTATTGCCCCATTGGGCGATTGGGAAACAGCGTTTCACACAGCCGTTGCGCCAAACGTGCAGGTAACACTTCGCCGAGAATGGTTTTGAGTTCGGCTTTCGAGCGTTGTTTTTGCACACTTTGCAACCAAGCGTAAGCGTCACGATTGGGCAGCAAGTCGATTTCCACCGCCATGCCTTTTTGCCAATACGAGGAAATTTGCAACATGGCAGAGCCACTGAGACCACGATGCGTGAACAGCAGGTTTTCGCGGAATGTGCCTTTACCGCAACTAGCGACCACTTCCGTACTCAAACCCGCTAGTCCGGCAAACAAACCGTCCAGCTTGTCTTGGCTAAAGGTGAAGGGGACGAGCGCGGGGGAAAAGGGGATATTTTTCAAGCCGAACTGTTTGGCAATGTGAATGCCGAAGTCGGTCGAACCCATGCGCGGAATCGACGGTCCACCCGTTGCAATCACCAACGACTGGCTGCTAAACATTCCGCTACTGGTTTGCAGTTGAAAGTGGGCATCATCCCCACGACTAATCGCGGTTATCTCGGTATTGAGGCGCAATTGCACGCCTGCTTGTTGGCATTCTACCCACAACATTTCAACAATCGCCGGAGCTTTTTGCTCGCAAAACAACTGCCCCAGCGTTTTTTCGCTCCACGTTAAACCGTGGCGGCGCATGAGTGTGAGGAAATCTTGTGCGGTGAAACGCGCCAATGCGGATTTGCAAAAGTGCGGATTCTGCGACAAATACGCATTCGGATTGACATTCAGGTTGGTGAAATTACAACGTCCACCGCCGGAAATGAGGATTTTCTTCCCAACCTTTTCGGCTTTATCCAATAACAGGACACGGCGGGAACGTTGGGCGGCTTGCGCGGCACACATTAATCCGGCAGCACCTGCACCAATAATAATGACATCGTAAACGTTTGAGTTTTGCATGGTGTGCATCATACCCAAATCGCAGGTAGAAAAAAGCCCGCGTGTGCGGGCTTAGTGAATCCTTCAACCGATTCCGTCATCTTACCAGAGGATGGTCACGTTGCGACGACCCCAACGTTGTGCGGCACGACGATCTTTACCCATATAAATATCGATCTTCTTGCGCCAACGGGAGTGCATTTTGTCTAAAACAACGTACTCGCCATCGAGACCTGCAATTTTTACTCTGTCGCCACGGGTCAGCCCGTGTTGAACCAACAAGTCTCTTGAAACAGCAATGGCTTTCATGCCAGGGCTGAGGTGATCGCCCCATGCGGCGAGGTTAGGATTCCCATCCGTTTGTGACGGAATCGAGTTGTAAGCGGTAGCGGTAACACGAAGGTTGTTTGACCGCTCTTTCCCAGCAAACGCTGAGCCAGCCATACCCATGGCGAGCGCAAGCACTACCAGAAAACGAGTTACAGTAAACATGACTTTTTACCTAGATGATTGATTTAATGAATATTAATGAAGTATGAATAGATTGATTTTGGATACGGTTGAAAGATGGGGGCGAACCTTAGCACAGAGTCTGTGACGAAGAAAACCCTTCTCAAGTGATTCCGATAAACGGAACGCACACTACTTGGTTTTGATTTATTAATTTGTCCTTGCATAAAAATACTCTCTGCGGGAACCAGCTACCTGCCAAGACGGAAACGCGCATCCATTCGCTTCCCGCGTGCAGCGATCTGACTACGTTTAATCCTTAGGGTTAAATTAACGTAAGCAAACAACAACATACGATTTGCAGAGTGTAGACTAGATATTGACTTTTGTCACCAATTGGTGAAAATTTATACTAAAATTTGCAGATTTTGTGCAGATGAAATTTGCACTATTGTCATTTATTGTTTTATTTTCTTGGTTTTATTCTGGCTGGATTGAAAAAGCAGGTTAGCCAGTCAATTTTCCCCTAATTGCCCGTTCTTGGGCGTTTACTGCTAGAATCGAGCCTCATTCTTAGCAGCAAATTTCACCCATGTCTGACATTATTCTCACCACGCTCAATGCCCGTTATACCCATGCAGCACTTGGTTTGCGCTATTTGTATGCAAATCTTGGTGACTTACAAACACGTTCACAGATACTGGAATTCACCATCGCCATGCGTCCGCTGGACATCGTGGAACAATTATTGGAAAAAAATCCTTTAATCGTCGGTTTTGGGGTTTATATTTGGAACATTACTGAAACAACCGCTGTTGTGGCGTTAATGAAGCAACTTTCCCCAAAAACGCGCATTATTGTCGGCGGACCGGAAGTCAGCTATGAAACAGAAGAACAAAATATAACCACATTTGCTGATTATGTGATCACAGGGGCGGGGGAAATCAGCTTCCAAAAACTGTGTCAACAACTCCTCAGCCAGCAAGAGCCTGAGCAAAAAGTAATCCAAGGCGAACAAGTTCCCCTGCAACAATTAACCTTACCTTATGCGTATTACACCGACGAAGACTTGCGTACCCGCGCCATTTACGTCGAAGCCTCGCGGGGTTGCCCGTTTAAGTGCGAATTTTGCCTTTCTGCCTTGGATAAAACCGCTTATCCGTTCGAGTTGCAACGCTTTTTAGCCGCAATGGATACACTTTGGCAGCGTGGTTTACGCCAATTCCGGTTTGTCGACCGTACCTTTAATCTGAAAATTGTCACGACCATTGCGATTTTGGACTTCTTTTTAGAACGTTTGGATGCGGAAACCTTTTTGCACTTTGAATTGATCCCCGATCACTTGCCAGATGCACTAAAAGAACGCATTACACGCTTCCCCGCAGGAACATTGCAGTTTGAAATCGGCATTCAGACCTTCAACCCCAGCGTACAAACGCGCATCAGTCGTAAACAAGATAATGTGAAATCGGCAGAAAACATCCGCTGGTTGCGTGAACAATCGCACGCGCACTTGCACACGGATTTGATCTTTGGTTTACCGGGAGAAGACCTTGCCAGTTTTGGACGCGGCTTTGATCAGCTAATGGCATTGAACCCGCATGAAATCCAATTGGGGATTTTGAAACGGTTACGCGGTACGCCCATTATCCGCCATACCAGCACCCACCGCATGGTGTATAACCCGCAACCGCCGTATAACATTCTGCAAACCGATTGCGTGGATTTTGCCACCATGCAACAGATGAATCGTTTTGCCCGTTACTGGGATTTAATTGCTAACGCGGGGCGATTTGAGCAAACGCTGCCGTTATTGTTAGGCGATGCACCTTTCGCCCGTTTTTGGGCGTTAGCGGAATGGATTTACACCCAAGCGCAACAAACGCATCAAATCGCCTTACCGCGCTTATTTGTGTTAGTGCATCAAGCGGGGCAATCCGTGCTGGAAATCGAGCGTGAGGCATTGGAAGCCGCCCTATTAGCCGATTACGCTAAAACAGGGCAGAAAGGGCAAGTACCGTTTTTGAGTGAATTTCGCCGCAATGCACCGCCGGAACGCGCTAATAGCGGCAATCGGCGGCAGTTACGACACACTTAAAGTCCTTTGCTACACGTTTCCTTGGCAAAGGTTTCGTAATCCGGCGCGTGTTGGCTTTGGCAGGCGGTGATGCAATGGCGGTCGAAGGCAGCAGCATCAAAGCCGGGGTAATTTTTCATTCCCTCTAAACCGCTACTCAAGTAAGCAGCGAATTCGCTTTGTGGGTCGCTGCATTTTTCCTCGACTTCGTGGTAATCAATACACGCCGACAAACCATCATGCTGTAACCACTGGCAGTTTTCTTCGCCGATAAAGGTTTTGGGGGCATCCGTCAACGTAATGCTCAACACATCTCCGTCCAACACACCTGTTTTGTGTTTACCGCTTTCAAAACCTAAATCCAGCAGGATTTTCTTGCCATCCACATCCACCTTCAAATCAGCGGGGTAAGCGGAAAAATTATCCTGCGTAACCACGTTCGGTTTGCTGTCTTTCGCCAAAATGAGGAAATAGAAATCGTTTTGTGGGCAGGCTGTTCCCCCGCAATTCGAGCCAAACACCACCAAATCGCGTTGTGCTTGCTGGATGTAAGCGTGCAATGACAGGTATTCACTTTCTTGCTGGAAAACCTGCGTACCATTGAGCTTTAAGGTATCTAACGGTGAACTTTCAGCGGAACGGGTAATTTCCAATTTACCAAAGCGGGTCTGGACATCATCCGCCGCTAAATCCAAGTGTTGGATATGCGTTTCCAGTACTTCTACGGGCGCGGTCGTTTCTGCCTGCTTTTCACCGCAGCCTGCTAAACCGAGCATCAACGAACAACAACACACTAAGACTAACGGTCTTAAGCCCTTCATAGTCCACCTCGTTTGAGAATCTATTGCCATAATAGCGGCAAATTCCGATTTCCACACCTACTGCTTGCGTGTTCTAGCGCGTGTTAGCTTGATAAAATGGTGTTTGCGAGTAATTCCAGCCAAGAAAAAGGCCGTAACCATGCGGTACGGCCATCCAGTGCTGACGAAGGTCAGTTGAGGGAGTCAAGTCAGCAGCGGGAAAGGGTGGGAAGTATCCGGGCATTACGCCCCCCTGTTACGGATGCTTCCCATAGAAAACTGGCTTAGAAAATTCCGAGCGTGTAAGCTATTGAATACTAAGTATTTACCATAAGGTATGATAATAGACAGCTCGGTTTTGTCAATGTGGAAAATTCCACTTGTTCCCCCGCCGCGTGATACACAAACTGAAAGCTGAACACGGGATTAAGAGGGAAACCCCATGACAGCCAGCAACTTTGCGTACTACGTAAAAAAACGCCTGCAAGCCTTACGATTAACGACTGTCGAAGCAGCACACCGCTCCGGTCTTTCGCGCCAAACGTGGTATAAATTACTGCGAGCGGATGTAGAAGAAGCCAGACTGGGGACTATTAATAAAGTGGCAATAACGCTGCAAACTACACCAGAATTTTTGATCTCACTTTACTATCAGGCAGAAACTCCTTGCAGTGTTGCGTACTTGCCTGATTCGCATTTGCGCCAAAATATGCGTGAACGTGCCCTGTTACGCTGGGCAAATGCAAGCTCGATGTAAGCAATTTCCGCACATACTGCCATCGGTGCTTTACTTTTGCCTTGAATCTCAGGATAAAATGCGCCCTGTGATAATTCAGGACATCAGCAGCTTAGACTGCACCTATAAATAATGAGCGAAAATCTGGTAATCGTTGAGTCTCCGGCTAAGGGTAAGACCATTCAAAAATATCTGGGTAAGGGCTTTGAAGTCCTTGCTTCGTATGGGCATGTGCGGGATTTGATTCCGAAGGAAGGCGCGGTTGATCCGAATAACGGTTACGCCATGCGCTACGAAATCATTGACCGCAACCAAAAGCATGTCGATGCGATTGCGCGGGCGTTGAAAAAAGCCGACACCCTTTATTTAGCAACCGACCCAGACCGCGAAGGGGAAGCCATTTCGTGGCATCTGTATGAATTGCTGAAAGAACGTGGTGCGCTGAAAAATAAAACCGTCCACCG
>CAZJDN010000087.1:0-2278 GCA_964544775.1 uncultured Thiothrix sp. | reverse complement strand
TTTAATGCGCGGTTACACACCTTGGATAAACGCAAGCTGGAACAATTCGACATTGCAAACGAAGCCCAAGCAATGGCAGTGCGTGAACGCTTGTTAACAGCGGCGCAAGGCAAGTTGCTGGTAACAAAAGTCGAAAAGAAACAGCGCAAACGTTACCCCTCCCCGCCGTTTACTACGTCGACATTGCAGCAGGAAGCTGTGCGTAAACTGCGGTTCTCCACGCAACGGGCAATGCGGATTGCCCAGCAATTGTACGAAGGGATCGACCTTGGCAGTGGCGGTACGGTAGGTTTGATTACTTACATGCGTACCGACTCCGTGAACCTTGCCAATGAAGCCATTACGGAATTGCGCGAATTAATTGGGCAACGTTACGGCGCGGATAAAGTGCCAGAAACCCCCAATTTTTACAAAACCAAGTCGAAAAATGCGCAAGAAGCACACGAAGCGGTACGCCCAACTTCCGCTTTGCGTACTCCTGAGAGCGTCAAAGCCTTTCTCAGCGAAGAGCAATTCAAGTTGTATGATTTGATTTGGAAACGCACAGTGGCGTGCCAAATGATCTACGCCACGCTGGATACGGTTGCTGCCGATTTGAATGCTGATGCGGGAAGTTTTTTCCGTGCCAGTGGTTCGACCATTCGTGACCCCGGTTTCTTACTGGTGTACGAAGAAGGTTTGGACGATAAAGAAAGCGAAAAAGAAAACCCTTTGCCGCCGCTTGCTGAAGGCGAAACAGTAAACTTGCGCGATATTAAGGCAGAACAACATTTTACCGAACCGCCGCCGCGTTATTCCGAAGCCTCGTTGGTAAAAGCCTTGGAAGAGTTTGGGATTGGTCGCCCATCGACTTACGCTAGCATTATTTCCACCTTGCTATCGCGCGAATACGTGGAATTGGACAATCGCCGTTTTACCCCGACGGATATTGGGCGCATTGTGAACCGCTTTTTGACGGAACATTTTACCCAATACGTCGATTACACCTTTACCGCCAATCTGGAAGACCAGTTGGATGAAATTTCACGCGGCGAAAAAGCGTGGGTTCCGGTAATGGATGCGTTTTGGCAGCCCTTCCACCAACTGGTGGACGACAAAATGGGCAGCGTAAACCGCAGCGATGTCCTGCAATCCCGCGAATTAGGCATACACCCTGAATTGGGTAAGCCCGTTTCGGTACGCATGGGACGCTTTGGTCCGTTTGTGCAAATTGGCTCGAAAGACGATGAGGAAAAACCCATTTTCGCCAGCTTACGCGCGGGTATGAAAATGGACAGTGTTACGCTGGAAGAAGCCTTGGAACTGTTCAAACTGCCGCGCCATTTGGGTGAAACTGCCGACGGCAAAGCGATTAGCACCAATGTTGGGCGGTTTGGACCTTACGTCAAATACGGTGCGGAATACGCCTCGCTGAAAAAAGAGGATGACCCTTACACCCTTACTTTGGAACGCGCTTTAGCTTTAATCGCCGAAAAGCAGCAAAAGGATGCGGAAAAATTACTGCGTGATTTTGGCAATGGGTTACAAGTCATTAAAGGACGTTGGGGACCGTTCCTCAAACAAGGTAAAATCAATGCCAAACTGCCGAAAGACCGCGACATCGACAGCCTGACATTGGAAGAATGCCAAGCCTTGATTACGGCTGCCACACCCGCTAAACCTGTGAAAAAAACCGCCACTAAAAAGGCAGAAAGCACCGCAGCGGCAACGGTAGAAGCGAAACCTGCGGCAAAAACTACCGCAAAAAAAGCCACACCGAAGAAAAAGGTCAGCTAATGAAGGGGGAAGATTTACTTCCCGCTTTACGTGCAATCCGTGCGGGTGGGGTGATTGCCTACCCGACAGAGGCTGTTTACGGTTTGGGGTGTAACCCTGACAATTTGACAGCGGTACAGCGCGTTCTCGACCTGAAACAACGCCATGCATCCAAGGGGTTGATCTTAATTGCCGCGAATATTACGCAAGTAATGCCTTACCTTTTACCCCTGACCGACGCGCTTAAAACCCGCATTTTTACTCCGACATTGCACCCAACAACGTGGCTATTGCCTGTAAACCCAGCGGTTTCACCGTTGATACGCGGTGAGCACGACACGTTAGCCATTCGGATTACGCAACATCCAACCTGTGTGGCTTTATGCGAAAGTTTGGGGTATCCGCTGATTTCCACCAGCGCGAATCTCAATGGGCAAGAGCCTGCCCGCAGTGCGCAAGCCGTCGCGGCACAATTCGGTGATTTACTGGATTACATTGTCGATGCACCCGTAGGTGGGCAAAC
>CAZJDN010000086.1:2511-8796 GCA_964544775.1 uncultured Thiothrix sp. | reverse complement strand
TTTTGATAACGTTTATTGACCATGTTGGCGTAACTTTCGGTAGTCAGCTTACGCGCTGTTTTGGAGCTATGCAGCACAATGTGCGGAACAATGGCGTAAGGTGGCATGGTTTTCTTGACTAAACGGTAGGCTTCCATAATGGTTTTGTAGGTTGCCGTATTATTAAAGCCCAAGGTTTTTTCTTGCATTAAATCATTGCGAATACGTTGGTCAGGTAAAATCAAGCCGTATTTATTGGCGACAAAACGTGTGGCTTGTTCCGTGCTACTCACGGCGGAACTCACTTGCCCTTTTTCATACAGTAATAAATCCCCATCAGTTGCCAGCGGTAATTTTGCTAGTGTGCCTAATACTGTTTGAAACGCTGCATTGCGGCTGGAATATCGCCCTGCATTATAATCAGCGAAACGATACAGTTTACGGTTATAGCCTGTGTCGTATCCCAGTAATAATAATGCCCCGTAATACAAACCTACCTTGCGGGTATAAAGGTCGTTGCGTAATTGGTAAATTTCATTCAGGGATAAAGGTGCACCACCGCGCCGTGTGGATTCAAATTGGCTGGCAAATTTAATATTAACTTGCATTGCGCCCAAGGTATTAATTTCATTTTGACTTTCAATAAAATCACGGGCGTAATCACTATTGATTAAAAAACTTAAATGGTATTCCTGCGCTAAGCTCGACATGATATTGCGGTAGGTAATATCCAAATCGCGTTCAGTTTTCGCCCGTCGGATACGTTGCATAAAACTGTCCCGCGAACTGGGGAATTGATATAAAAAAGCCTCTGCTTGCCCGCCTAAAAAAGGGTATTGGTTGAGTTTATTAATAACCGCTTTTTCTGATAATTTACCTAAGTTAGGGACGGCAGGATTTGCGGAAAAAGCTGATTCTTGGTCAATGGTTGCGACCATTGCACAAATGTTTTCAGGTGTTTGCGGTATATTGTGCGCCTGTAATGCCAGTAAAATATCGTTTGCCCACCCTGCTGTGTCGCTTGTTTTAGGGCGTGCGGCGGCAATTTTGGCAGCAATTTGTGCAATGTCATAAGTAATGGGGGCTGTAATCGGTTCGGCGTGGGTCGGCGTACTGAAAACAAGGCTGTAAACCAAGGCAAAAGCAGCCCAGTGGCTACGCAAAAAGCGGTGTTGAAACATGAATCTCAAATCCTTTTGTCGGATATAATCCCAAAATTTTACGGTGTAACCATAACATATTGAAGGCAACTGATGCAGCTTGAAAACATTCTGCAAGCAATTCTTTTAACAGCAGATAAACCTTTGTCCCTTGAACAATTGGAAGGTTATTTCCAGCCCGATGAACACACCACGCGGGTAGCAATTCGTGCTGCATTACAGGCACTCAAACAAGCGTGTGCTGGGCAAAGTTTCGAGCTAAAAGAAACTGCCAGTGGTTTTCGCTTGCAAACGCGGTCGGAATTTCAAGCGTGGGTACAACGCCATTATGAGGAAAGACCCGCCAAATATTCCCGCGCATTTCTTGAAACCTTAGCCTTAATTGCATGGCGGCAACCGATTACCCGTGCAGAAATTGAAGAAGTACGTGGGGTTGCGGTGAATGCCAATATTGTTAAAACCTTAATCGAACGGGATTGGGTGCGTGTTATTGGTCATAAAGAAGTCCCCGGTAGACCGGAAATGCTTGGTACAACGCGCTATTTTCTAGACTATTTTGGGCTAAAATCCTTGGACGAATTGCCCAGCTTGATTGAGATGCAAACACTGGATATTGACCAATTGCCCTTGGACTTGGTAGGCAGGTGAAAGCATTGTGTTAAACTGCACCGCACCCTATTTTGTCGATTTTTGGAGCAAGACAAATGAGTAAAACCGCCCCCCGCGTGAACGTTACCTCGCTGCGTAAAATGAAGCGCGAAGGTGATAAAATTGCCATGTTAACCGCTTACGATGCTAGTTTTGCCCGTGTGCTTGATACGCAAGGTGTTGATGTGATTCTTGTTGGGGATTCACTCGGCATGGTGATTCAAGGGCATGACACCACCGTTCCGGTGACGATGGATGAAATGGTTTATCACACCCGTGCGGTGACGATGGCAAGTCAACGCGCCCTCGTCATTGGAGATTTACCGTTCATGAGTTACACCTCACCCGACATGGCATTGCGTAACAGTGCGCGTTTAATGCAAGAAGGGCGTGCCCACATGGTCAAGCTCGAAGGCGGCGCACCGCAAGTAGCAACCGTTGCTCAGCTTGCACACCACGGCGTACCTGTGTGCGCTCATTTGGGGTTGCAACCGCAATCGGTGCATAAACTCGGCGGTTATCGCGTGCAAGGGCGTGATGAAACCGTTGCCAAACAGATGTTGGCAGACGCACAAGCCTTGCAAGATGCAGGTGCGGATATGTTAGTGCTGGAATGTGTTCCTGTCAGTTTGGCGCAGCAAATCAGCCAAGCCCTTGAAATTCCAGTAATCGGTATCGGGGCAGGGCGTGAATGTGATGGGCAAGTATTAGTGCTTCACGACATGCTGGGGATTTCCCCGCGTGCGCCGAAATTCTCGCAGGATTTCATTGGTGACGGCGCAACCATTCCGCAAGCGATTGCAGCCTACGTGCAAGGCGTAAAGGCGGGAACTTTCCCACAAGATCAACACTGTTTCTTCTAAAATACCCATGATTATTAGTGAAAGTATTGAGGCTTTACGCACGCAACTGAAAGCATGGCGTAAAGCGGGTGAAACCATCGCGTTTGTGCCGACGATGGGGAATTTACACGCAGGTCATATTGCCTTGGTCAAACGAGCGCAAGCCTTGGGAACAAAGGTCGTGGTATCGATTTTCGTTAACCCGACCCAATTTGACCGTAAGGAAGACCTCGCGGCTTATCCGCGTACTTTGGAGGCAGATTTCGATCAATTACGTACTGCTGCAACGGATTTGGTGTTCACACCGACCCCTGCGATGATGTACCCCAATGGTGGGTTAGCAACCAAAGTAGAAGTCCCTGTGATTAGCCAGTTATTGGAAGGGGCTTCACGTCCGGGGCATTTCACCGGGGTTTCGACCGTGGTGTGCAAGTTGTTTAATCTAGTGCAACCGGACATTGCCGTGTTTGGTGAGAAAGATTTTCAGCAACTTATGCTGATTCGGCAAATGGTGCGTGATTTGGATATGGCTATTCAAATCGAAGGTTTAGCTACCGTGCGTGAAGCTGATGGGCTTGCCATGAGTTCGCGTAATGGCTATCTCACGACCGCAGAGCGGAAAATTGCTCCCGGATTCAACTTGACATTACGCGAAGTAGTTGACGCTTTGCACAAAGGCAGGCAGGATTACGCCTCTCTTCAGGATGAGGCAGCGAAGTCACTGGAAATGCGTGGTTTTCGTCCTGATTATGTGGAAATCCGCCGTGCTTGTGATTTGCAACCAGCGGTAAGTGGGGATGTTGACTTAGTGGTGCTGGGTTCAGCGTGGCTGGGCAAAGCACGATTGATAGATAATATCCCGTTACGATTGAAAAATTTAACAGAAATACCATAATAGTATTGCCCTGCAACATTACCAGCAGAAGATGCTTACGGAGGAAACGCGATGGAGCTGACGCTTCTTAAATCCAAACTGCACCGTGTTACAGTCACTCATGCTGAGTTGGACTATGAAGGCTCTTGCGCAATTGATGATGATTTATTGCTTGCCGGAAACATTCGTGAATATGAACAACTGCATATCTATAATGTAACTAATGGCGAACGTTTTTCAACTTACGCTATTCGTGCCGAAGCAGGCAGTGGGGTCATTTCAATCAACGGGGCGGCGGCGCATAAAGCTCGCACGGGCGATTTGCTGATTATTTGTACGTATGCAAATTTCAGTGAAGCGGAAGTGGAGAGCCATAAGCCGCAATTGGTGTATTTCGACCGGAACAATCGTATTACTCACACGTCTAAGCAAATAGCTGTACAGGCGGCGTGAGGATTATTGATACAGTTCGTCGGGTAGAAAATGTAAATCCGGGCTGTTGTTGTTATTATAATAGCCCGGAACAAACGAAACGCATTGTTTTTATTATTAGCATCCAACCTTCAGGTCTGCTCACCTGAAAGATTGTCAACCCCTTAACAATCTGTGGTGGATGGGTATTTCTATCGAATCGGCTCACCACCGAAATGGTTGAGCCGACGAGCTTTCCCTTTACAACTCCTTTTGAATCAAGACTTGTTGTTATTTGTGGTTGTCTTGCTTCCTTGCTGCGTATATTACAGGTTTGTGCTGAATCGATACTTAATTAAATTCTTTTATTTGCATTTGTAATATGCTGATTTTTAAGGACTATTTATTCATGTGGTATTCAGCTTTTGTGCCTCGCTAGCGGGTGGCGTTAAGCTAAATCGTCGAAACCTGCTTGTTTATAAAGGCGTTTTGCTTCGGCTAAATCTTGTGGTACACCATTACCTTGTTGGTACATCAAGGCAAGAGTGGTTAATGAGCCTTGTAAACCTTGCGCTCCTGCAAGGCGAAACCATTTCGCGGCTTCTTGCCCATCTTTTGGGGCGCATTCGCCTTCTAAATGCATGAAACCGATACCGTGCTGGGCTAAACCGTAGCCTTGTTCCGCAGAGGCTTTCATTAGCTGATAAGCCATGTGTTCATTACGCACCACGCCTAACCCATTTTGATGCATGATGGCGCATAAATGTTGTGCCACTTTATCGCCTTGTGCTGCAAATGGGGAAAGTAATTGCATGGCGCGGGAAAAGTGTTTGGCTTCAAACGCTGCCATGCCGCTCGCAAAATCCATAGCTTGAGCGTCAGTTTGTGACATACAGTACTCCTTGAATTTAAACTTACGCCCAATCTTAACGCACACAGTAGGCTAGGGCGAAATAGCCCCCACAGGTAGCCGTGTTACCCCCATAGGGATATTCAGTATCCGACATACCCTTCTTAAACTTCCTGCGATAGGGAAAAAACCGCAATGACAGACGTAAATACTGCTTTGAATCTTAAACTTCACCTGCGCCAATGCATCCAAAAAGTAGCTACAGGACCGGAATACAGTAAGGACTTGAGTTACGAGGAGGCTTATTACGCCATGCGCCACATTTTGTCGGGGGAGGCTGACCCTGTGCAAGTGGCGGTGTATTTCATTGCGTTACGCATGAAGCGGGAAACTGACGAAGAAAATCGCGGTACGTTGCAAGCCTTGATTGATGCATCGGTGATTCAGACGGCGGATGTTGATGAAATTCTGGATATTTCCGACCCGTATGATGGTTATGCGCGGGGTGTTCCTGCATCGACGTTTGTGCCTGCACTGTTAGCCACAATGGGTGTGCCTTCGGTATTGCACGGTTTGGCGCAAGTTGGACCTAAGTTTGGCGCGACTCACCATAAAGTTTTGACCGCAGCAGGCATCAAGGTAGATTTATCACCCGCAGAAGCACTGGCACAGGTGGAAAAGATCGGTTGGACGTATATTGATCAAAGCCAATTTGCTCCTGCGTTACATGCGTTGATCCCTATCCGTCAGCGCACGATTAAACGGCAAATTTTAACCACGGTGGAAACACTGTTAGCTCCCATTCGGGGCAAAAGTAAAACGCATTGCATGGGCGGTTACGTGCATAAAGCCTACCCCAGTATTTATGCTTCGTTAGCGCGGCAAGCGGGTTTTGACAGCGCGATGTTTGTGCGCGGTATGGAAGGTGGCATTATTCCATCGCTGCAACAAGCGGGGAAATTGTTCTACTACGTTGCGCAAGAAGACGTGCAACAGCGGGATTTGTCGCCGCAAGATTTGGGTATTGTGGCTGAGGTACGGGCTGTGCCTTTGCCCGAAGATTTACCGCCAGCCCCCGTGATTGGGGATGAAATTGCAACGTTGGTGGACAGTGATGCATTAGCTGCAAAAGCCGCTGAGTTGGGTATGGCAGCGTTAGCGGGGGAAAAGGGGCTAATGTATGACAGTTTGGTTTATGCAACTTCCATTGCGTTGACGCATTTACAACGTTATCCGACGCTATCCGCAGCGGCGAATGCGGTCAGAGCTACCTTGGACAGTGGGCAAGCCCTAACAACATTGCGTGCTGCATTATAGCACCACGTTTATTTTCGTTTTGATTAAAGAGGACATGGCAATGAATATGCAGTACTACAATGCGATTGTGGCAATGGAAAAAGCCGATGTTGATGCGGAGTTTCTGCAAGGGTGGCAAGGTGGTTATTTATTGAACCCTAAACGCGAAGAGCAGCGTTCAACAGCCGCTTATGAAGCGGGTTATGTCGCAGGTCAGGCGAAAGA
>CAZJDN010000086.1:0-2411 GCA_964544775.1 uncultured Thiothrix sp. | reverse complement strand
TAAAGGCTTTTTCACGGAAGTATTTGCGGTTTTCTTCCAAGGCATTGTATTCGCTGGCAGTGTAGCCGGAACGCATTTGGTCTTCGTAGTAGTCTGCTTTGTCTGCGTAACATTCACACTTTTGCTCGCCTTTTTTACGTTCACAGGTATCGTTAATGATTTCCTTAGCAAAACATTGATTTGCAATGGGTGCTAACAGCACGCTGATGGTTAGTAATAGCGGGATTTTTTTCATTGGGCTTAATCTCACGTAAGGGGCTGTGTGCATATTTTGCGTAAGGTGGCGTAAGTGGCAAGCCTTATGTGATAAGTGGTGTGTGTTTCGTCTTGTTGCTTTGCAGCATATAATGTCGGGTATGATGATCGTAAGTCTTCTAGTTTCCCGCCGAGGATGAGCCATGAATATCGACCCTAGCACTGGTTTGTTGGACTGTGCACGGCAATGCCCTTCGCCGAATTTTGATGAACGTCCCGCTGATTGTGTGCCGGATTTGATCGTGTTACACAATATCAGTTTGCCGCCGTATGAATTTGGCGGAGAAGCAATTGATCAACTCTTTACCAATCAACTTGATCCAAATGCGCACCCTTTTTTTACAGAAATTTGCCATTTGCGCGTGGCAAGTCATTTATTGATCCGGCGGGATGGGGAAATTGTGCAATACGTACCCTTGCATAAACGGGCTTTTCATGCGGGCGTGTCAAACTATCACGGGCGCGAACGTTGTAATGACTTTTCCATCGGCATTGAGTTGGAAGGAACGGATTTTGTGCCATTCACCGAAGCGCAATACCAGCAGTTAGTGGTGTTATTACCCGCATTAGTGGCGGCTTACCCGACCTTAAGTTTGGTGCACATTACGGGGCATGAACACATTGCTCCGGGGCGTAAAACAGATCCGGGCGCATTTTTTGATTGGCAGCGTTTGAGTCAGCAGTTTGCAGTGGAGTTACCCGCATGAAAACACAGATTGATTTATTGCGTCATGGTGAACCAGTTGGGGGGAATTTGTACCGTGGTAGTGAAACCGATCACCCGTTGAGCGCGTTAGGTTGGCAACAAATGTGGGCAGCGATTGAGGGTAAAGGCGGGTGGGAACAGATCGTTTGTTCACCGATGCAACGTTGCCAAGCCTTTGCGCAAGCGGTAGGGGAAAAGTACCAGTTGCCCGTCGAGGTCGTGCCCGATTTACGGGAGGCAGGTTACGGCGTGTGGGAAGGTTTAAGCCCAGAATATTTACAGCAAACGCAAGCCGAGGCTTACCACGCTTTGTATGTTGACCCGATTCATTGTCGTCCTAATGGAGCTGAGCCATTGGCAGATTTTACTCGGCGTGTCATGCAAGCCTTTCAGTATGTGCATGAGAAATACGCGGGGCAGTCTGTTTTGCTGGTTTCTCATGCCGGGACAATGCGGGCGATTGCGACGCAATTAATGGGTGCGCCCTTGGCAGCCCAGCAACGGATGAACTTGTCTTATGCTGCTGTCTTTTCGATCCATATTGATGCGGTGAAGGGTGTACAAGTTATTTTTTAGTTGTTGTTTTTGAACAACAAAAAGTGCAAAAAGTATTCATTCCTGCAAAATTCCTTCTCTAAACTATACTCATAGGGTGTTGCCAAAAAAACACATTCGTTTACGCGAGGTAATCAACGAAACGTGTTTCTTTTGGTTGGCTAAAGTCATCCAAACCTTTATGTCACGAGAGGGAACTCTAATGAGTATAAAATCTATTACTTCCCAGTCATTCATGCAGAGCCGTCGGCGTTTGCTGTTATTACCTTTGGCACTGATGGCGGGTCGTCTGGTTGCTGCGGAAACGCCACCTTTGCCCCCCGGTGCTTGCCCTTTGAACAGTGGTGGCCCTTCACTGCTGGGGTCGCAATGGCGGTTGTTTTCTGTTTACGGGCATGAAACCCCGCCGGAAATGGAAATCACAATGGAAGTCGGTGAAAATACCTTGACGGGGAATGCAGGCTGTAACGATTACACCGCGTTCTTTAAGCGGGTAGGGCATACGGGTTTCATGATGACCAATTACGATAAAGGGCGTAATTCTTGCAATGTTATTCCTACTACGCCCGGTGGTCCGACAATCAATGTGGGTAACTGGGAAGGCGATTACCTGCGTACTTTGATGCGGGCAGGCAGTGTGCAGCAAGAAGGCGGTATGTTACACTTTTTTAACCGTAACGGCGACCCATCGGTAATTTTTACTAAGAAATACGGTGATGGTACGGGTGATGCGGCAAGTGATAAACCTGCGGATGCGCCGCAAGCCCCCGCAGCGGATAATGCTAATAAATAAAGCGCGGGTGATGGAGCTTGGTATTGTCCGAGGTTGCTTGTGATTCATGGTCGAATTGCGTTCCACAAAACACCATATATTGAGTTGCAAAATGCTGGTATG
>CAZJDN010000085.1:0-8865 GCA_964544775.1 uncultured Thiothrix sp. | reverse complement strand
TGAAATTCAGCCAAAAGAGCCGTCATTTCGTCACAGAGATGACAGCCCTCGCGATGATACACGGTCAAACAATATTTTGCTTTACTCTGTTGCATTCGCTGCGACCTTAATTGTCAGTTTCCAAACGGTTGCTGTTGGGTAATTCCGCCACAGTAACGGCTACTGTTTCAATCTTACCCGCACGCCAGACCTTGAGTTTTACCTGTGACCCCACGGTTGTTCCTGCCACTAACAAAGGTAATTCCGCCGCGTTATGCACCGTTTGCCCATTAAATGCCAAAACGACATCACCGGACTTTAAAATCTGCGCAGTCGGTCCGGTCGGCATAATTTGCGTAATCAATGCCCCCGTGGGCTGATCAAGCTGAAAAGATTGGGCTAAATCGGCATCCAAATCTTGGATATAAATCCCCAACCAGCCGCGTGTAACACGCCCATTGGTCTTTAATTGCTCCACAATATTGCTAGCAACCGCCATTGGAATGGCAAACGATACCCCCATGAAACCACCGGAACGGCTGTAAATTTGCGAATTAATCCCGACCACTTCGCCCTTGAGGTTAAACAACGGTCCACCCGAATTGCCGGGGTTAATAGCAACATCGGTTTGAATGAATGGCACGTAACTATCATCCGGCAAACTACGCCCTTTCGCACTCACGATACCCACCGTAGCACTGTGATCAAACCCAAAAGGCGACCCAATTGCCAGCACCCATTCACCCACTTCCAACTGCTCAGAATCACCCATTTTCAATACAGGTAAGTTATCTGCTGCAATTTTCAGTAATGCAAGGTCACTGCGATCATCGCTACCAACCACGCTAGCGGCTAACTCACGCCCATCACTGAGTTTGACTTTAATCTCATGCGCATTATCAATAACGTGACGATTGGTCACGATGTAACCATCAGCAGAATAAATAAACCCAGACCCCAACGCATCGCCGCCATAATCAAACGGGCTAGCCCCTCTTCCATCGTAATCGAAAAATCGTTTCATCAATTCATCAATCATTTGCTCTTCGTTGTCAGGGGTGGAATTACCCAACGATTTGGCAGGCACGGGATTTTGCGTGGCACTGATATTCACCACAGCGGGGCTATTTTGCTTTACCAATTCGGTAAATTGCGGTAACTCATGGGCAGATACGCCTACGGCATACCATTGGCAGCACACAAGCACTACCGCTTGCACAAACCGTTTTAACATGAGAGCACCGTTGTAAGGGAAGCCAAAGAAGCCGCAACTATGAGTAAGTTACGGCGAAGAATCAAGGGGATGGCAAGATATGGGCGGAATAAACCATGTGCTCTTTTGAGCGCAAAATCACGGGTTGGAATTCAACAGAATGCAACGAACGTGTACTGATACTGTTAGCAATGCGTAAACCACCGATTAGCCCCGCGATGCCGCCTAGCACTGCACCTAATTCGCCAGACATACCGGATAAGAGGAAGATTTGATTACCCAAAATAGCCGCCAGAATCAAACCAACCAAAGGCAAAAGGTAAGCCAACAAGGAATAAATGATTAACGCTTCGCCTTGCATACCAATCACCACTTCATCACCGGGGCGAGCATACAAAGGGTTTAAAACGCGCATTTTCTGCGGGTCTTTACGCATTAATGCAAGCGTCGAACCGGATGAGGAACAAGCATTACTGGATGAGCACCCCCCGCATCCACTGCCTCGGCGTTGTGGCACAACCCAGGCATAGCCAGCCTCCACGCTGACAACCGTTGCTGTTTGCTCAATCATATTATTAGCCCCACTTATATGTGTTATACCACTATCATAAGCAGATGAGCTTGCCTCAAACTTAACCAAATTCTCTTCCAGATCAATGCTCACGGTGCAAACTCTTACTAATACTTTCTAAGGTTGCGACAGGCACTTCACCGACTAGCGTTACTTTGTAACCGTCTGCTTCTGTTGAAAAAATATTCATCGCACCTGCTGACAACGCAGCATTTTCTACCGTTCCGGGGCTGTCTGGACTAGCAATAAATACCGAAACGGAGGTCATACCATCCGACAAAATAATTTGTTGCACAGGCTTTTGCCCGTTCGCACCCGCTTGTTCCAAATTATTTACTTGCTGGAAACCCGCAGGCAAATTCGTAAATTTCCACCCAAACGCATTACTCGGAATGGCTTTTGCTTCACTTGCTACCGCCGCCGCAGCACTCGCAACAGGCAATGCCGCTTTGTCAGCGGTTGCAATCGGAGTTGGCGTTGGTGCATTGGCAGCAGGAGCACTAGGCGACAAGGTTAACGCCGTAAACATGAGTTGCTCCACGGCTTCATGCGAACGGTCTACCAAGGAATATTTCAGCAACATGCCGCTTTCTGGCTCAATGCAATAGCGTTGCAAGTAGCGCATTTTGTCACGCGGACGGGCAATGACAATTTTACACTTGGTATTCGCAACAAATTCATCTCCACCAACATCCAGCACGTATGCCTTTTCCATTTGTGGCTGTACTTGCTGGAGTTTGGCTAAGGAAAAACTTTCTACCGTATCCGTGGCACTGCCATTCCCGCCTTGCGCCAGCCGTAACACACTTTCCTTTTCTGCCCCGCCTTCTAAGGTGTGGCTGATTTGGTAGGTGGAAAGCTCATTACCTTGCGCATACACCAGCGTCCCGTTGTAGCTCAGGGTGTGGATAGCAGTACGCATTTTAGCGAGTAAGTCTGCCGCTTCATCTGCCGCCGCCGACAGCGGTAACAGCAACGCACCCGCCAAAACAGCGACGGAAACCGAAAGTTTAACGTTCATTGGCATACGATACCGCTCGAACAGTGGGGGCAAAAGTGGTGGTGGAAGCGTATTTCACATGCTGTGCGACATATTGTTTCAGTACGTCACGGGTTGCAGGGTCAATCCGCCCAACTTGCTGAATACGGGTATCAACATCGGTATTGGCATTCGCCGCTACTGCCATGCTTGCTTGGGAGGCAACAGGAAGTTGCGCAACGGCTTGTACGCTGGGTTGATTTGGGTGCTGCATAAACAGCAAACCACCAACAGCAAGTGCTGCCACCGCAGCCGCCATGCCCATACCCACAGTGCGATAGGAATAACGCGGTTTAGCGGCAGGAAACGCCACAACCGTTTCGTTGTATTCCGGTTCATCATCCAATTCATCGTGAATACGCGCTAACAGGGACGTGCTCGCACCTAAGCGTTGCCCACTGTTACCTGCTCGCATGGCTTCGCCGATCAAGGCATAACGTGACAGGGTTTGACCCAGTTCATCATCCTTTTTCAGCTCGTCCAGCATTCGGCGTTGCTCAAATTCACCTGCCTCATCGTCTAATAAAGCCGATAAGAACTCTGTTTTACTTGTGTTCATTTCATTTCACCTACACCTGAGACACTACTCTCCGGGGTTTTAACTCAGCAGCGGCCTCAAGACTTTATCGATCGCTTCACGCGCACGGAAAATCCGCGAACGCACAGTACCTATTGGACACTCCATTGTCACGGCAATTTCTTCATAACTCATTCCTTCCAGTTCACGCAGCATGATTGCGGTACGTAAATCCTCTGGTAGCGATTCAATCGCATTATTGACCACGCGCTGGATTTCTTCCGTCAATATCTCGTGTTCTGGCGTTGCATATTCCTTTAGAGCAGACTCACCACCAATTTGTTCCGCTTCATTTGCATCAATATCGGTATCGGGGAGCCGACGACCTTGTGATACTAAATAATTTTTCGCGGTGTTAATCGCAATCCGGTAAAGCCATGTGTAAAACGCACTTTCGCCACGAAAATTCTTTAAGCCACGATATGCTTTGATGAAGGCTTCTTGCGCAACATCTTGGGCGGTATCATGGTCATGCACGTAACGCAGCACCAAATTAATAACTTTGTGCTGGTACTTGAGAACCAGAATATCAAATGATTTTTTGTCCCCAGACTGAATGCGTTGCACCAGTTCGAGGTCAGTCGGCTTTGGGCCCATCAGGGCTGTACTCCTTGGTTGTTTTCCGCAAAGATTATATCCTACAGACTATCTGTCAACACCATAATGCATAACTTGGTTCAATGATGAACCTATAAGGAGCTTGACTGTGTACGATGTGCTTATCATTGGGAGTGGAGCAGCCGGATTAACGCTGGCACTAAGCCTGCCAGAAAGCTGCCAAATTGCGGTATTAAGCAAGGATGTCATTACCGAAGGCAGTACGGTTTACGCGCAAGGTGGGATGTCCGCTGTATTAGATGCCACCGATAGCGTGGATTCACACGTAGAAGACACCCTCAATGCGGGGGCGGGTTTGTGTGATGCCAATACGGTCAGATTTACCGCCGAAAACGGGGCGAAATCCATCGAATGGCTATTGGATGCGGGTGTACCTTTTACTCGCGATGAAACCGACCAAAACCGTTTACACTTAACCCGCGAAGGTGGGCACAGCCACCGCCGCATTGCCCACGCGGCTGATGCAAGTGGGGCGGCAATTGAAAATACCTTGGTTGCGCAAGTCCATCAACGCAGCAATATCATGGTGTTGGAACACCACATTGCAATAGACCTGATTACCAGTCGCAAGCTAGGTTACAGCGGTAATCGTTGCATCGGGGCGTATATTTACAACCGTAAAACCAAACGCATTACGACGTTGCAAGCGCGTTTTACCACCATTGCCACGGGCGGCGCGAGTAAAGTTTACCTTTACACCAGTAACCCTGACGGGGCGAGTGGCGACGGCATTGCAATGGCGTGGCGTGCTGGTTGCCGCGTGGCAAACATGGAATTCATGCAATTCCACCCCACCTGTTTGTATCATCCGCACGCGAAATCCAGCCTGATTACCGAAGCGGTACGTGGCGAAGGTGGGCGTTTACTGCTGCCCGACGGCACGCGCTTTATGCCGAAATTTGACCCACGCGCCGAACTTGCCCCGCGTGACATTGTAGCCCGTGCAATTGACCACGAAATGAAGCGGCTGGGTTTGGATTGCGTTTACCTCGACATTAGCCACAAACCCAAAGATTTCATCTTAAGCCACTTCCCCAACGTGTACGCCACTTGCGAAAAATTCGGCTATGACATGGCGAAAGAACCCGTACCTGTCGTTCCAGCCGCACATTACACCTGCGGCGGCGTGATGACGGATCAGCACGGGCGTACCGATGTCGACGCGCTGTACTGCATTGGCGAAGCCTCTTACACAGGTTTACACGGCGCAAACCGCATGGCCAGCAATTCACTGCTGGAATGCATTGTGTATGGGCAAGCGGCAGCCAAAGACATTACCACCCGCTTACACGAAACACCGCTGGATTTAACCCCACCAACGTGGGATGAAAGCCGTGTTACCGATTCGGATGAATGCGTCGTTATTAGCCATAACTGGGACGAAATCCGTCGCTTTATGTGGGATTATGTGGGTATTGTACGCACAACTAAACGCCTGCAACGCGCCCGTAATCGCATTGATTTACTCTTGCGTGAAATTGATGAGTATTACGCACATTTTCGTATTACCAACGATTTAATCGAATTGCGTAATCTGGCTTTGATTGCGCGGCTTATTATCCGCTCCGCATTATCGCGTAAAGAAAGCCGAGGGTTGCACTACACCCTTGATTACCCGGCAACCGACCCCGCGATGGATGGCATCCCCACCGTGCTTGACCCGATTACGCCCTATCACGCTTACTAAACGCAAAAAGAACTTCAGGCAATGGGAAGCGCATGTAATTCATGCCTAATTGCAGGAAAACAGGGCTGAGCAAGGAAAATTTATGGGGAAAGCGTGTGAGAAAAAGGGACACCTACAATGGCAACACAATCTGGAGGAGGAGGAGGAGATGTTGTGTTACCATTGCAGGTGCTTGCAAATGATCCTGGCTAGGAGGAGGAGGAGAGAGGTTCAGGATCACCCGTCTATTGCAATGCAACAAATATTAGGAATTTAATGGCTGACATACAAGCTATAATTTTTCAACCCTAGGGTTAGTAAAACTAACCACAACATTTTCTTACCTATCGCGGGTGCGCTTCTGCTTGCAACCAACTAACAAATGCATTGACTGCTACTTGATTTGCCCCACTTTGCTGGGGGCGAATAATGTAATAGGCGTGCTCTAAAGGCATGGCTAAATCAAAGGGAATGCATAATCTGCCAGCATCAATATCGGCTTGCGCAAGGTCACGGATGCTTAATAAAACACCCTGCCCATCGACAGCGGAATCCAAAGCGAGTGATACATGATTGAAATGTAAACCTCTGCTAGCATTTACACCCTCCACCCCCTGCACTTCTAACCAACGCGCCCACGTTGGATGCCCCACGTAGGCAGTATCATCATGCAATAACGTATGGAACATTAAGTCTTCCGGTTCACGCACTGGATGCGGGTGAGCATCACTTACCAATACGGGGCTACACAAAGGCACAGCCGTAACGGCAAGTAATTTATCCACTTTACAGCCAGAATAATGCCCAAACCCAAAGCGAATCATGACATCTACTTTTTGCGCACGGAAAAAACGTTCCATCGAGCTATTTTCGGAACTCACATCCGCATCCACCAAACTGGCATCCCCACTGATTTGCATATCAATTTCGGGGTGCTGACGGGAAAAACGGTGTAAACGCGGCACTAACCACTTAGAAGCAAACGACGTTGTACACCACACGGTCAAACTTTGCGTTTGCTTTTCCCCCCGCATTAAATTGACCGCTTGCGCAAGGTGGTCAAAACCAATACGCAACTTAGGCATGGCGGCTTCTGCACCTTTGGTCAGCGTAATGGTGCGGTTGTTGCGTTCAATCAGAACCAGACCCAAATAATCCTCCAAGTATTTGATCTGATGACTGATTGCAGCACGGGTCACATTTAGCTCCGCTGCGGCTTTCGTAAAACTACGGTGACGGGCGACAGCTTCAAACGCCCGTAGCGCGTTTAAAGGGGGCAGTTGTTGCGACATGATGAACGCTTGTGATTTCCAATTCCTAACGATAGCTAATCATACATGACCCGTTAGTTTTATTAACCACGTATTTTGTCGCGGTAAAACAAGTTCCAGGTATCAAACGGATAAATCTTGCCATTCGGCTCGACAAAGTGCGTGCAAGAACGCTTTACCGACCCCACGTCAAAGTCATAACGATCCATAAAACTCATGATCACAATACGGAAAACGTTTTCGTAAGTTAAACCTTCGCTTTGAATACGCGGTAAACAACACAACAAGGTTTGCAAGTTTTCCGTGGTTTGTTCGCTGCACGCATCCAGCGAGAATAATTTCAGGAAAGCGTCTTTTAGTCCCGCGCTTTTTTCAAAGGTAATGGTATTATCCACGCCTTTAAGCAATTCCTCACGCGGTAATAACCCCGTCACTGGCATGATTTCCCCACCGAGTTTAATACCGTAGCCAATGGCAATATTTTCAGGGTGACACGGTAATGGAATCATATCGCTATCCGTAAAGGGATTATCCGCATCGATAATACGGCTACGAATTTCACTTAAAGTAATACGATTTCCTTCCTTGCTGCCCGTATTGCGCCCTGCATCTTGCACAGGTTGGAAGGTAATACCGCGCACACATTTCCATTGTTGTGCAAATTGAATAATTTCGCTAATTTCGTGATCATTAATACCTTTGCGCACCACACAGACTAAAGTGGTGGAAATATTGTATTGTTCGAGCTTTTCCAATGCCTGTAATCGAATATTCCGCATATCCTGCCCACGAATATTTTGCAATGCCGTCGCTTTTAATGAATCAAACTGCAAATACACTTCAAAACCCGGCTTTAATGTTGCCAGTTCTGCCACTAATTGCGGATCACGCGCAATGCGAATGCCATTAGTATTTAACATTAAATGACGAATGGGGCTGGCTTTCAAACGCCGTAAAATCGGCATTAATTGCGGGTGCAAAGTGGGCTCACCACCTGAAACCTGCACCAAATCCGGTTGTTGTTCGCTGGCTAATAAGGTTTGCAACATGATTTCAATGTCTTGCATACTGCGTGGATTACCTTTCCCCGGTGCAGAATTAGCAAAACACACTGGACACTGCATATTGCATTCATCAATGATTTCAAACAACGCCAAACACGAATGTTGTTCATGATCTGGGCATAAACCACAATCGTGTGGGCAACCTTTATTAATCGACGTTTGGAAGGCTTGTGGCATGTCTCCGGGTTTTAGATACGTTTTGCAACGTTTGAAATATTCAATATCGGTGGAAACCAGTGTTTTTTGTACCCCATGTTCCAAACAGCGTTTTTGGTAATACACATTGCCGTTTTGGAATAAGATTTTTGTGGGAACAACGGTAAGGCATTCTTCACACAACGATTGCGTTTGCCCATAAAAAATATAAGGACGTGCTTTATTGCTCAACGTAGCCCCCTAAGAAAAGATGAAGATGGTCCCAAAACTATCAGAAAACAGCCACCAATTACCAAAAAATAGAATAGCAGCGAACCACCAAGTAATAGCAATATAACCTTTGAGAAGGGTTTATCTGACGATAAAAAATGTATTAGTGAAAAATATAAAATGGCTACCGGAATCATCACGGGTATTAGCAGTATCCAACCAGCGGTTGACACTACACCTATCGATAAAATAAGTGTAAGCAATGCAAAAGCAATCCATATTATCCAAAAGAGAACGTGTTCCCCCGTTGTACGAGCGGATGGTAATGGTGCAGAATCGTCAGTCATGTGTTTTACTCATCATAATTAACATCCACACAGCATAACCAATTAATAACAAACACACCAACTGAAATAGGTTGAATGGAAATAATACCGCAGGATAGGGCTTGATAAACTCCCATAAAAAACGCTGTCCTGCATAAACCAACACAAAAACATA
>CAZJDN010000084.1:0-9261 GCA_964544775.1 uncultured Thiothrix sp. | reverse complement strand
AATCAAACCAATCAGCAATTGCAATTGCACAAAACGGCGCGGTAATTCACTATCTAAAAACCGTGACCACCACGCACCCACACCCATTGAACTCATGAACAAACCGATGACTAATGAAAACTGATACACCGAATCACCCAGCAAATAGCTCGATAATGTTCCCGCCAGTAATTCGTAAATCAGCCCACAAATCGCAATCACAAACGCTGCGGCAAGCAAAGCGAGTTGTTGCTGACGTTGCAGCGGTGTGTGGTTGATGTCATGGGTGGTCATGCTATTACTCGTAGGGAAATATTGCTATTTGGCGAGTGTAACCCAACACTGTGCAGATTGCAGAAAGTGGTATTTTCGATGACAAATGATGACTTAAATGACCTGCGTTACGCCAAATCGTTGCTGGAAAATCTCGGTCTGGCAATGCGTATTAGCAATGCTATCGGTACGCCGTTGGAAAAAGGTTTAGCCATGCTGCCCGAAGGTGCGCAGGAAATTATCAACAAAGCCACGCGCAAAGCCTTGGAATCGGCACTGGATTTCGCCATTTCCACCCTTGACGAACAACCGCAACAAGCCGCTAACTGGTTGCATAAAACCGTGGCGGGAGTAACGGGGGCGGCAGGTGGTGCGTTTGGTTTGCCTGCATTGGCAGTGGAATTACCGTTGTCGACCACGATTATTTTGCGTTCGATTGCCGACATTGCTCGCAGCGAAGGTGAAAACATTAAATTGCCGGAAACGCGCCTTGCGTGCTTAGAAGTGTTTGCCCTCGGTAGTAGCAGTAGCAGCGATGATGCGGTGGATTCTGCCTATTTTGCCGTGCGAGCGGCATTGGCAAAGTCGTTATCAAATGCTTCGCAATACCTTGCATCCAATAGCATTGCGCAAAAAACTGCGCCGCCATTAGTGCAATTTGTTACCCAAATCGCGGCACGTTTTGGTATTCCCGTTACGCAAAAAGCCATTGCACAAGCCGTTCCTGTTGCGGGTGCAGCAGGTGGTGCGTTAATCAATACCTTGTTTATTGACCATTTCCAGAACATGAGCCGTGGACATTTTATTGTCCGCCGTTTGGAGCGCACTTACGGCTCTGATCTGGTTAAATCAGTCTATTTAACAGCAGTTTAACGAATGGCGGCGGAATAAATCATTCCCAACGCAATAATGACGGCGGCTACCACAATGGCAACGGCGGTGTTGTTTTCCTCGACGATTTTCTTTTCCAGCGGGAAGGGGCGAATCCATTCCAACAGGTAAATGGTGAAAATAAACAGCCCCATGCCGATCAAGCCGTACACAAGGCTGGAAAGAATGTGGTCAAATGATAAATCTGCCATGCGATTTCCTTTAAGTCTTACACGTTATTTGCCAGCGTCATAGCCGCCAGAGTTAAAGCCGCCGCCGTAACTGCCGGAGCGCACGCTGGCGTTACTTTCATCAAATTGGGTTTCTTCCATGCCTACGTTTTGGTACGTGAGGTAGGCTGCCAACAGCGTCAGAAGGACGAAAATGAATGCCATTACCCGCGCCATTAGTCGTCATCCTCGTCGTCGGAATCATCTGCTGTTACCGCTTGCCAACGGCGTGCATCAAACAGCCAGCGTCCGCAGGGGTAGGCGAATGCAGCGCTGCCTGCTAACAATAGCAAGATGAAAAAATAACGTTTGCCAACAAAGCCTTCGCGCACTTCCAGCGTAATGGTGCTATTGGGGGGAATTGTTCCCGATTCGCCTGTACCGCCTTCAGGAGTTTGGATTTGTAAGCTGTATTTGCCTGCTTCCGGCACTTTGATTAACGCGGTGGCAGATTTACTGCCTTCTGACCAGCTTTCACCGTCTTCGTAGCCTTCGTAATACGAGACTTCTTTACCGATGGAATAAATTTCTTGCCCGTTATGCAATAGTGTTACTTCAAAATACAGCCACGCATTACTCAACTCGGTATCTATGCTTAATTCAACTAAGCGTGTTGGTTGCGTAATGGTGAACTCAGCCGTCTGTGACGCAGCAGTCTGGGGGTTAATGTAAACCGATTTTTGGTAAACCGGATGCCCACTGAGAAATAGCCAAATGCCTAACACCGCAATCAAAGCGACAAGGGCGAACGGTTTACTCACTATACTGAGCATTTTTAGCCACGGCGCATGAAACGGTTGCGCAATGTGTATGCCGATGCGGGGTGCGGGTTTGTCGGTCAAATTAAAGCTGCGGAATACTGCTTCCGGTGTCAGGTATTCGCACCAATACAGCTCGGTTTCATCGTTGGTACGTTCGGCTGCCAGTAACAGCGGCGGGGCAATCGCTTCGGCAATGGAACTGCGGTCGCCGATTTTTGCAACCCACGTTAATTCACCAGCAAGGTAGGTAATTTCTGCTTCGTAGCGTTCGTACAAGCGGAAAGTCTGTTCCCCGCATTCCACTCTTCCTTTGGTGGTTTGCGTCCACAATTGGCTACCCAAACAAGTACGGGTGCGGCGGTCAAAGGTGTAATGCCCATTTTCATACGATAGCCATGCGTAACCGTGGGTTGGCGAGTACAGCAGCAATTCCACCCACGCTGTTTCCGCGAATCGCCCCACCATGCCGATAATGGTAAATGCCACGCCTTTGATGTTGCCTTGCATCCCAATGGCTAAAGGGCAGTCTGGTTTGGGTTGGTTTTTGAATTGCGCAAGGACAGCGTATTCCTGCTGCGCATCCATTACCGCCCCGCAGTAATTGCAGTTGAGTGTGAGGATTTTGTGCCCACCGCCGTGCAATGCCAGCGGTGCGCCACAGGAAGTACAACGAATGCTACGTGCTTTGGCGTTTCCGCTCATAGTGCTACCGTAATTTCAAACGGGTCAATCCAGTTACCTTGATAGGCGGCAGGTTCGCCTTGGAAGGGGTATTCCAAGGTAACTAATGCCCCCGCATTGCCCGATAAATGCAGGTAGCCCATACGTTCCGCAGGTAAGATACGTTCGGGTAACTCGCCGCGAATGCTTTCGCAGGTACACAAGTTTTTCTCGGTAATTTCCCATTCCTGAGTGCCGCGCTTAATCACTTGCCCGACTTGCGCTTCGCGTATATCGGGGAATGGCAATGCCCATTGCAGGGGGATTTCAAACGCAAAATCGCCTTCATCCACGCTAACCCAACGCCCCGCACCCGCTGGGTCTAATACCCACCATTCATCCCAAAAACCGCCTTTATAGGTGTAACGTACCTGCCCAACGGGAGTGTAAGTTGTGTGCTTGTACTGAAAAGGCGTGCGTAATTGCAGCAAACTGGGTAAATCTGCCAGCACGGCGGCTTTACCCGCCAAGCGTACTGCGTCATCTTCGAGGAAAATGGTGGAACTGCAATGGTCGCACACCGCAAGTTTGCTATGGCGGAAATTGACGGGAAGCAAGTTGCCGCATTGTGGGCAGTTATACGTGCTTGGTTGCATATTATTGGTGTTGGTTAAGGTGGTTGCTACTGTAGCACATCTGGGCTGAATGGTTTATGTTTCGCGCTTTTCTCCTAGCGTGAAATCACAACCATGTCGCGTATTATCCTGTTTAACAAGCCTTTTGATGTGTTATGCCAATTTACCGACGGGCAAAGGCGGCAAACACTGGCGGATTTTATCCCCGTAGCGGGGGTGTATGCGGCTGGGCGGTTAGACCGTGACAGCGAAGGTCTGTTACTCCTCACCGATGATGGGCGTTTACAGCACAAAATTGCTGACCCCAAACACAAAACCAGTAAAACGTACTGGGTACAAGTGGAAGGTACACCGACGGATGCTGCATTACAGCCGTTACGTGAAGGCGTAATGCTTAATGATGGCATGACACGCCCCGCGAAAGTCCGCCTGATTCCCGAACCTGCTGGCTTGTGGGAACGTAACCCGCCGATTCGGGTGCGTAAAGCCATTCCCACCGCATGGCTAGAAATCACCATTAGCGAAGGGCGTAATCGGCAAGTGCGGCGCATGACCGCTGCGGTTGGTTTCCCCACTTTGCGTTTGATTCGTTACCGCATTGGGTCGTGGACTTTAGACGGTTTATCGACTGGCGAGTGGCAGCAAGTAGGCTAAGCGCAGTGAATGGGCTATAGTTGTCAGCAACTTAAGACAATTCAGCGGGGGGATGTATGGCACTAATCAATTGCCCAGAATGCGAGCGCGAAGTCAGTTCCAAAGCCCAAAATTGCCCACATTGCGGTGCACCCATTTTACAAGGGCTGGAAAAGGACATTGCTTCCGTCCAAAAAGTCAGAAAATGGGTGGGCTATTTCCTCATGATCCCGATTTTACTCGGTTCGGGCTGGTTGCAATTAATCGCTAGTAAACTGGCTATTGAACTGCCTGTCTACGGCTTTGGTGAGGCGAAAAGTTTCAGCGATGTATTGCTGTTTACCGCACCTTTAACCATTGGGGTTGCCGTCATTGTATTAGCCTTATTGCGCGGCTGGTTGGAAAGTTTGTATGCCACGATTGTAGCAAGTGCCTTGGTGTTGGCAGCAACGTCTTACATTTGCATTCATTTCATCCCGTGGTTTGGTTTGGATGCAAATTTGCTGAATCTGGCGGAAACCTACGCGGGGTTAAGTGGGGTCGGCAGCTATTTTTCCTTAATGAATGTATTTAAATTCCTCATCTTTCTCTTATTTGGCTATTGGCAGCACTTTGGCTGGTGGTATTTTGTTTCATCCTTTGTCGTTGGTAGCTACGTTGGTTGGTGGTTGCACAAGGACATCCTTATCCGCTGGTTACAAAACGAGATTTAGGCGAGAGGTTTTAATACGATACAATCAGGTCGTCGATTTCTTGTACTTCGGTGCGGATGCGGCGCATAACGGGGAGCAATTCTAGGAATACCTCGAACAATTGTGCGTCAAGGTGCGACCCCGCCATGCTTTGCATGAGGATAATTGCATCTTTCTCACTCATGGCTTTTTTGTAAACGCGCTCGTGTACCAATGCGTCGTAAATGTCGACGATGCTGGTAATCCGTGCGGCAATTGGAATTTCTTCGCCCTTCAGTTCACGCGGATACCCTGTACCGTTCCATTTTTCGTGATGGCAAAGCGCAATATCCGCCGCCATATCCAGTGCGGGAATGTTGGAATCTTGCAGCATTTTCGCGCCGATTTCGGTGTGGCGTTTCATGATGGAAAATTCTGCGTCAGTGAGTTTGCCTTTTTTCAATAAGATACGGTCGGGAATGCCAATTTTGCCAATGTCGTGCATGGGGGCGGCAAGGCGAATGTCGTCAATGGCTTGGGTTGACCAATTCAGGGCTTTTGCCATTGCCGCCGCGTAAAGCCCAATGCGACGGACGTGCGCTCCGGTTTCTTCGTCGCGGTAACTGGTAATACTTACCAGTTTGATGGCGATTTCTTCCTCGCGCTGCTTGATTTTAAGGGTGCGTTTTTGAATCTCGTTTTCGAGCTTTTCTTGTGTCAGTAAGCCGTTACGCACTTGTTGTAAGCGGCTGACTTCTTGGCGGTATTTTTCGCCCAAATTTTGCAACAGCAACACCGCTTGGTCTTCTAGCCACAGTGCGGTGGCTTCGAGGGCGAGTTCATTGCCGAGTGCGTCCGATTCGATCCACGAACCGGAGGTTAGCGGGAAGCCTTGTTTGGTTTGCCAGTGCTGTTCCGCATCGTCCATGAAGCAGGTGAGGTAGGGGAAAACATCGGCTAACGCACAGGTCTGGGGGCAAGATGACCTACCTAAGAAAAATACCAACCAATCGGGAGCGGGGGTGTGTAACGTAAAGTGCCCGTCAGTTTCGCGCACGAACACGACGATATTGAGCGAGTTGTAAATTGCATTGAGCAGCTTAGTCATGTTGCACCATCAATTGTTGCGCTAGGGTGGTGAAAACGTCAGTCACGCCTTGATTGAGTCGTGCACTGGTTTCCATGACGGGGTAGCCGGATTGCGCCAAAATGCGTAAATGTTGCGCGTCAAGCTGCCATTCGGATTTGAGGTCGGCTTTGTTGAGGGCAAAAATCATCGGTAATTCGCCGACCGTATTTTTCACCATTGCATTGATTGAAATGGCGACTTCCCACGAATTCAGGCGTGTGCCATCAATGACAATGATGTAACCCGCCATGCCGCGTAAATACGCCGTGCGAATGTGGGTGAAATCGTCTTCACCCGCTATGTCCCAAATCAGGAGGGAAAGGTCTTCACCGTTTAGCTGTAAGTCTTTTTTGTCGATTTTCACACCAACGGTTGTCAGGTATTTTTCGCTAAATAGGCTGTTGACGTAACGGCTGATTAAACTGGTTTTGCCGACGGAGAAAGAGCCTAAGAGACAAATCTTTTTCTGTATCATGTGCGTATCCTAAAAAAGCTCTACTCGGTAGCGGGTGCTGCGTTCATTTTTCTGCAATTTTGCCGCTTGTCCTGCTTGGTTCGTGCCATAAGCCACCAGTGCGAAAGCGGGTACGCCGTTACGAATGAGGGCATCACGTAAATGTTCAGCACGTTCCTGTGCCAGTTTTTGATTCAGGGCTTCTGTGCCCGTGTCGTCGACATTACCCGCGATTAAAATTTGTGGGGTTGTACCCACGCGATGGGCATTAGCAATCAGTTCGCGGATGGTTTCCCCCAATTTAAGTAACTCAGGGTTAGTCAAATCCACTTCGGCTTTGCCTGTTTCAAAGGGGTAGTTACTGCTTTCAATGACTTGGGTTAAACGCGCTAACGTTTGCTGGGTTGCGGTGCGTTGTTGCGTTTGCAGGGCTATTTGTTCGCGCTGTTGATCGGTCAAGGTGTGCAGGGAGTTTTGTAATTCCGCTGTATGGGTTTGTAACTGCGTGAGCCGTTCGTTCAGGGTTTGCACAATCGCTTGTTGCGCCTGCGCGGTGGTAAATGCCTGCTGCTGTTGTGCTTGTTGGGTTTGGTAACGCAGGTAAACCCCATAAGCAACCGTGCCCAACAGGGTTGTTAACAGCAGCCATGCTAGCCACGGGCGACTTTGTTGTTTAGGTTGCTGCTGTGATTTTAAACAATCGAGTAGTAAGTTGTTGGTATTAGCAAACGGTTTTACGTCACCGTTATAGTTTTTGAATGCAGCCGCGTATTGGCTATGAATTGCCGCCGAGGTTTCCAGTAGTAAGGTGTGTAAATGGCTAGGTACAGTACCGCGTACTACCATTGCCAAGACCGCTTGAGGGGCGTGTTCCACCAAAACCGTCAGTTCACCAAGGCTTAATGTGCGTAAGGTATCGGTTTGATCAACCGCGAAGGAATCGGCAATAAAGTCCTGAATCGCCGTTAACATGCTGGAAACCAGTGCTGGGTCTTTGCTAATTGCGTGCGGTGATTCAACGTGTTGCAGCAGCAGACCCGTTTGACGGTGAATCAGAAATACTTGCTCAACCTGATAGACCAGCGTGCGCAACAACGCCACTTGTGCGTAGCTTTGCCCTGTACGCCATGCGTCGAAACGCCATTTCCATGAACGTACCGACAGGCTGTTTTCCAACAATCGATTGAGGTTTTCCAGTGCCTCACTCAAGGCTTGGTTAATGGATTTACGAATCGCCGGACCCATAACCGGGTACAACATGTCTGCAATGCGTTGCGGGTTATTGCTGATGGAATTGGTTAACGCTTGCTCAACTGTTGGCGCAAGGGCAACAGTCAGCGCATCATCTTGTTCGCGGCGTAACTGAATCGCTTCGGCAAGAATACGTGCAACGCTGGCGGTGTATTTGTCGGAGTTTTCAAACTGCGCTTTTAACGCCAGCAGCGCGTCGTAGTCCTTGCCGAACAATAGGCGACGTAATTGCTCAACGTCGGGTGTCCCCGTCATGACACCTTACACCGGATCAATGGTCAGTTGGCGGCTGAGGTTATCCAGCAAGGAAGCCAGTGTTTTGCGGTCGATTTTGTCTTGGCGCAATTGGTCTGCGGCGTGTTTCAACTCATTTACGATGTCTTCACGCTGTTGTTCCATACGTTGTGCAAAGGCATCTTGCGTATGCTGTAACTGGCGGAACAGGCTTTCAATGCTAGTTCCTGCTTGTTCGTAATGCTTACGCGCAATGCCTGCGTCGGCAATACGGGCGCGGGATTCTTCCGCAAGCATGTCGTGGACAAGGTGTAATTCGTGGTTCAGGGAGTCGTGGCTTTTGCGGATTTCGTCGCGCACGGAGTTGGTCCACACTTTGACAAAGCGTTCTAAGTTGGCTAAACGTCGCTCACTTTCGCGGCTTTGCTCGCCAAATAGGATGTTACGCACCATATCAAGGTTTTTGTCTTGCGCGGGAGGTATAAACTCCAGTTCTGTCTCGGCTGTATTCATTGTTATTATTTTCTTTAGTTTTGTTATGGGGTGCGCACAACGTAACACGTTGCTGATACGTGCTCTACTTTTTCAGATAGGTGGTTTAAGGCGTTATGGATATATCCTTGGGCTTGGTTGTGGTGAGTGCTGTCGCCAGTTTTTTTGCGTGCTTTTTTTCTTCTTTAGCTGGCGGCGGGGCGGGGTTGATTTTGTTACCGATCTTGATTATCAGTGGCTTACCGTTTATTAACGCGCTGGCTTCGCACAAATTGGCGGTAGGCTTTATTGGTATCGGGAGTACCTTGCGTTACGCCAAAGCCAATTTAATCGATTGGAAAATCTTTTGGTGGAATGCCATTCTCGGTGCACCTTTTGTGGTAGCTGGAACGTTGTTTGCCACCGCGCTTGATCAGCAAGTTATGTTATTGCTAGCAGGGGTTTTCATCTTACTCATGGCAGCGGTGTCGTATTGGCGCAAAGCACAAGGCATGGCACATGCACCCGTGGTTGGGCGTAAACAAGTCATTTACGGCAGTTTGATTTTACTGCCTATTGCGTTTTATTCGGGCTGGATTTCGGTGGCAAGTGGGGTATTTACTACCTTGTTATACATTTACTTGCTGCGTTTTGACCAATTGCACGCTACGGCAATGACACTGGCGGCAAACGGTTTGGTGTGGAACGCGATTGGTGCGATTGCGCACCTGACATTGGGGCACATTTACTGGGCGATTGCGCCGGGGTTAATTATTGGCGCGGTTTCTGGCTCGTACCTTGGCGCGTCATTGGGAATCAAAAAGGGGAATAAATTCCTCAAGGAAATGTTCCTGCTGTCTGCGGTTATTTCCGGTGCTGTGCTGGTGTATAAAGCGTGGTAAAGCGTTTTTGCACGGTAATTACCGTTACTGCGCTTATTTGAGCGTAACGCCCGTGCGTACTACAATACCCCGCTTTAAGCCTTACGCGATACCTAAATTCAGTCATGC
>CAZJDN010000083.1:0-9299 GCA_964544775.1 uncultured Thiothrix sp. | reverse complement strand
GGAACTGCAAAGCTATTTGCTGAGTCAAACCCGCTAATACTACAACCATTCTAGGAGCTGTTTATGTCATTGATTCGTTTTGGGGGAATTGCCCTGATTTCCGCACTGTGTTTGGGTGCATGTGCGCCTAATATGATGAATGGCGGTTTAGTAAACCCGTGGGCACCCGTTGTTAACCCTACGCCAGTGCCAACGCCTCCTACTTACGTCGATGTGTATAAATCGCAAGGTTCGCGCCAGTGTGAAAATGGCGGTGTGCCATTAGCGGAAATGCAGCGTCAATTGCAAGCTGCCAATATTCCGGTGGTGAATAGTGCGTGTGGAACAGACGGGCGTATGTACCCCAGTTTCTGCGGTGGGGCGGATGGTAAAATCAATATCTTAAGTATTCCAAGTGATGCCGTTGCAGCGGCAAGCACGCAAGGATTTGCATTGTTGAGCAGCTTACCGGGGGCGCAACGTACCAATTGTTACGCAGGTAATAATGCGCCAAACAATAACCCATCGCCGAATGTGAATACGGGCGGCGACACAACCACCTATCCTTTGACAGGTGGTCGCGGGGATGTTTCTTACTACAGTTATCAGTAAGCGGTTAGTGCTCGTACTTGCGCGGCGGTAAGCAGGAATACGCCATCGCCGCCGCGTTCAAATTCCAACCAATGAAAGTCCATATCCGGGTAAGCCGCTTGTAAAGCATATTGGCTGTTACCGACTTCCACCACCAAAATACCGTGTTCGGTTAAATGTTCTGCCGCATCATGCAAAATGCGGTGTGCATGATCCAAGCCATCGTCGCCGGAAGCTAATGCCAAATCCGCAGGTTCGTGCCAGTATTCTGCCGTTAACCCTGCCATGTCATCCGCATCCACATACGGCGGGTTACTGACGATAATGTCGTATTTACGCCCTCCTAAGGCTGCGAATAAATCAGATTGAATCGCTTGTGCTTGCCCTGTGAGGTTGTGGCGTTCAATGTTGGCTTGTGCGACTTCCAATGCATCGGCGGAAATATCGCTTAAATCAATTTGTGCATGGGGGAAGGCGTAAGCGCAAGCAATGCCGATGCAACCACTACCCGTACACAAATCCAGCACCGCATTGACCGCACTCGGATTAATCCACGGGGAAAATTGTTTTTCAATGTATTCGGCAATGGGTGAACGTGGCACTAACACGCGCTCATCAACGTAAAACGGTAAGCCACAGAACCAACCTTCATGGGTTAAATAGGCAGCAGGTTTGCGCGTTTCAATGCGTTGTTGAATGATTTGTGCAACTGCCTCCCGTTCGTTGTGGGTGAGGCGGCTGTCGAAATACAAGCTGGGCGTATCAACAGGCATGTGCAGGGTGTGCAAAACTAAATACGCGGCTTCGTCAATGGCAGAAGCCATGCCGTGCCCAAAACTTAATTGTGCTTGTGCAAAACGACTCGCACCCCAGCGGATATAATCCTTGATGGTTTGCAGTTCGGTGTGGTTGAAATCCATAAGTTACACACTGGCTTAAAATTGCCGTATCATCCCGCATTTACAACCAAAACAGCAACTCAAATGAATATCTCCGACATTCTTAAATCGTGGCCGTTGTATGTGTTGCCGCACCACTGGATTTCCCGTTTGGTGTTTCGTTTAACGCGGGTACAATGCCCAACGCTTGTGCCTAAAGCCATTCGCTGGTTCAGTGATGTATTTAAGGTCAATCTGGATGAAGCGGTGAACCCTGATCCTGCCAGTTACGCAACTTTCAACCAATTTTTTACCCGCCCATTAAAAGCAGGGTTGCGTCCAATTGCCGAAGGGGAACAAGTCTTTGCCTGCCCGGTAGACGGGCGTATTAGCCAGTTCGGTAACATTGAGCAGGGGCGTATTTTTCAAGCCAAAGGGCACGATTACTCAGCGGTAGAATTATTGGGTGGGGACGAACAACGTGCTGCTCCGTTTATGGGGGGGCAGTTCATGACGATTTATTTGTCGCCGCGCGATTACCACCGTATTCACATGCCAATGGCGGCAACGCTGTGTGAACAAGTGTACGTACCGGGGCGTTTATTTAGCGTTGCACCACATACGGTGCGAACTGTGCCGCGTTTATTTGCGCGAAATGAGCGGGTTGTTGCCATTTTTGACACCGCATTCGGCAAACTGGCAATGGTATTGGTGGGGGCGATTAATGTTGCCGCTATCGAAACCGTGTGGGATGGTTTGGTTACACCACCGCAAGGTTGGGGCATTAAACGGCAGGTTTTTCCTCATGTCGCATTGGCTAAAGGCGAAGAAATGGGGCGGTTTAATATGGGTTCAACCGTGATTGTGTTGTTGGAAAATAATGCTGCATGGGCAAAGGGTTTAAGTGCGGATATGCCCGTCAAACTGGGGCAAGCATTGGCAGATTTACAAGCGTAAGGTGAAAGAATGAAAGCGTATCAACAGGCGTTTTTACAGTTTGCCATCGGGCAAGGTGTGTTACGGTTTGGCGAATTTACCCTCAAATCAGGGCGAGTTAGCCCGTATTTCTTTAATGCAGGTTTGTTCCAAACGGGTTCTGCTTTGGCACGTTTGGGTAAGTTTTATGCTCAAGCCATTATTGAATCCGGTGTGGAATTCGATATGTTGTTTGGCCCTGCTTACAAAGGCATTCCGTTAGCAGCAGCGACGGCCGTGGCATTGTACGAATACCACGGCAAAGATTACCCGTATGCTTTTAATCGTAAAGAAGCCAAAGCTCACGGCGAGGGCGGTACGATTGTTGGTGCACCATTACACGGTCGCGTATTGGTCATTGATGACGTAATTACGGCGGGGACGGCGATCCGTGAGTCGGCAGAGATTGTTGCCGCACAAGGGGCAAAACTCGCGGGTGTTGCCATTTCCCTTGACCGCCAAGAGCGCGGTAAAGGGGAACAGTCCGCTGTACAAGAAGTGGAATCCCTGTACGGTATTACGGTGATTAGCATTGTGGGTTTGCAAGAAGTCATTAACCACGTTGGTAGCAGTTTGAACGATCCGGCTTTATTAGCCAGTGTCCAAGCCTACCGCGATCAATACGGTATTTAACCGCTACATTTTAGCATTCAATTGCAACCGCATCGGGTCTTGTTGTTCCGGTGCGGGAATCCATTTCGCCATGCATTCAGGGTTCGTCACGCAAGGGTCAGTCAAGGTTTGCAAAAACGCCACCAATTTACGCACATCGTCTGCTTGGTAGTTTTGCCCTGCTAAATCGCTATTTGTACCTAACATATCACGCAGGTTTTCTTGTAAGTGTTGGCTTTGTACGTGCGGTTGGCGCAATTGTGCGGGGTCATAGTACAAGGCGGCATGAAACGGGTTTAGCATGTGTTCCACCGCTGCATTGAGGGAAACATACGCACCGTTATGACCCCACGGCCCAGTAACCGCCACATTTAACAAACTAGGGGTACGAAAACGGTAGCGGTCTTCTGTTTTTGCAGTCACTAATGCTCGCCCTAAGTCTTGTTGAGCGGGGTTTTCTTCCCCTTGTTTCGCTTTACCTGGTCCTAGAGGTGGCATCAGTACATTGTAGAATTGTTCGTCAGTAAAAAAGTCGCCTTTATGGCAGCTAGCGCAGTCAAATCCGCCTTCATTGCGTTTCCTGAAAAACAATAATGCCCCTTGTTTGGCATTATCATTGAGCGCGGTGAGATCACCTTGTACGTATTTCCGCCACGGATTATCGACGAATACTTGTGAACGTTCGTAATTCGCAAGGGCTTCCGCAATGTGTTGCTCGGTAATTAAGGTGCGAGCATTCGCTTCTGGAGCTTGAAAGGCTTTACGAAATTCCGCAAGCCAGTAGCGTGTTTCGGCGGGTTGTAAGGCTTTGGGGGCAGTAGGTGAGTAACCGCCTAAACGCCCCGCCAGCAAATCGCGGCAGGATTGCGGGTTGCCGTGCACATCAAAGTTTTTGCCGCGCATTTCACTGGTGGAAGTAACAGGAAAGCGTGCTTGCGCGTGGATAATGTTTGCCCCGGCATTCGGGTCGATTTGGGGAAACGGTTTATCAGGGGTGATAATGCCTTTGTCTGTTTGAGCAACCCGCCCGTCGAAAAACATGAATTGTTGCCACAGGGCTATATTGAACGTAGTGGGGGCATTGCGCGGTACACCGGGTGCTTGATTGCCTTTTAAATAGCGTTCGTGTCCGATTATATCGGGGTCAGCCGCATCAACACCAATGGATAAAGATAAATTATCACCACCGCCTAATAATGGGTGGTGGCAAGAAGCGCAAGCGACATCTAAATTACCCGAAAGTGTTTTACTAAAGAATAACTTCATCCCCAATTGTGCTTTCGGGTCAGATACTGCTATTGCAGGTTTTGTGGCTGGGTTGCCTGTTAAACCCATTTGCTTAATTAATTGATCAAGCTGTATATCCACATCTTCCCGTAATACCGGAGCAGAACCATTTACTGGGGTATTGGTATTAGTAATCGGTGTTTTTGCTTCGCAGCCTGCTAATAATGCAGTGCAAGCCAAGGTGGCAATTAATAATCGCATAATCAAAACAATCATGGTTTGTGATGGGGTTAAAAACCATTATTGCATTGCTATGGATTAAAGAGTGAGTGAGTTTATCTGCCTAAATCTACCATTTGGAGTATTAGCGATAAGACGGGGGATTATTTAAAATTTATAAAGACTGGATAATTAAAATTAATAGCTAAAGAGATTGAGTGGAAAATGACAAACTAAAACCTTGAGACAGTACCCACCTAATGCGGGTACTGTTAGATTGATGCATCCGGCACTATCTGCCCTTATATTAGAGCAGGTTGTGACGTTTCAATTTAGTGCGCAGGGTTGCGCGGTTAATACCGAGGCATTGTGCTGCACGCGATTGATTGCCGTGTGTATAACGCATCATAATTTCCAGCATAGGACGCTCGACTTCATCCAAAACAAGACGGTAAATGTTTGTCGCGTCGTGATCACCCAATGTATCCAAATAATCTTGCAGGGTACGGTTTACCGTTTCTGACAAGGAAGAGTCCAGACCAGCTGAACGAGAAGATGTATTCGTCATGTTTGTACAACCTTTTTTAATATTGTGTTAGTGCGATCATACCTAATGATTCATTAACCGCAGCTAACTGCTTACTGGAACAAGTGATGGAGAAAATCCGTTGCTTGTAGACCTGATCGGATGTCATCCGGTCAAGATACCAGCCAATATGCTTCCTTGCGACTCGGACACCTGTATCCGCACCGTAAAAGTCATGAATAGCCCTGATGTGATCAAGCACAACTTGCAACCTAATATGGACATCGAGTTCCTTGGAAAGTTTCCCCGTTGTGAGAAATTCCCCAATTTGCCGAAATATCCACGGTTGTCCCCAAGTTGAGCGTCCCAGCATCAGACCGTCAGCCTGTGTGTAACTGAGGATGAAAGCTGCATCTTGCGGTGTACGAATATCACCATTCGCAATAACAGGAATTGTGATAGACGCTTTAACCCGCCGGATGGTTTCATATTCTGCATGCCCTTGATAAGCATCGGCTCGCGTTCTGCCGTGAATTGCAATTGCTTTGACTCCTATCGCTTCAGCAAGTTGAGCAATTTCCACCGCATTACGCATCGACACTGACCAACCCGTTCTGAATTTCAGCGTCACGGGTACGCTGACAGCAGAAACAACGGCTTGCAAAATATCCCGTACTAATGGTTTATCCTTGAGCAAGGCGGAACCAGCGGCTTTATTACAGACTTTTTTCGCAGGGCAACCCATGTTGATGTCAACAATGTGTGCGCCCATTTGCACGCTTGCACGCGCTGCTTCAGCCATCTGTTCTGGCTCACTACCCGCAATTTGGACACTGCGCGGGGCAGCTTCCTCTTGCTGTGGAAACCGTGTTAGGGACTTTTTACTTCCCCACAGGCTCATATCGGCACTAAGCATTTCGGATGTCGTTAAGGCAGCTCCGTACTGCCTACACAATCGCCGAAACGGATAATCCGTTACCCCTGCCATCGGCGCGAGCAACAAATTGCTGCCGAGTGTATATGAACCTATGGTAAGCATCCAGTTAACGCATAACTTCAGTTAAAAGATTACCATTATGAGCATGAAAAATACCCACGTAACAGACGAACGGCTAAAAAACATTCGCAGATGGTAGATTTTCAGCGTACATAAAGGTTTCACCTGCACAGCGTAATTGCTCAGTAAAACATACGCTTGTTATCGCGTTTGAAGAATAACCAGACCAAATAAGCAGCAAATAGGATGAGAACTGGGTAGGAAAGTTGCGGAATTCCTAGCCCAAAAAGCGACCAAGTTACTTCGGTACATTCCGCCCCACTGCGGAATAAGGTTTCTGTCACTTGACCTTGTGGTAAGAAGCTAATGAATCGGTCAAGGATAGTTTCCATACCCGGACCACAAGACGCAGCTTCATCTTTGGGTAGACTTAACAGCCAAATATGGCGAGAGGCAACACTGACGCTGGCAATGCCACCGAGGATCAGCAGTAGCCCATAGATGCGATCCATCCAGCCTTGTGAGTTGTGCAAAAAGGCGAATAAGCCAATGATTCCAATAAACATTAAGGCAATGCGTTGGAAAATGCACAGTGGGCAAGGTTCAAGACCAACAACTAATTGGAAAAATAAGGCGACACCCAACATCCCCAGACAAAAAAGGGTGACGAAAAGGTAATGGATACGTTTTGGCACGTTATTGCTCCTAATTAGAATTTACTATTTAAGCGGTCTAATTGTAGTTGAAAAGTGCGATACATTGGTATTTTCTTTACAATTACGCACTGTTAGGTTGATTTTTAGCAGCTTTTGTCCCGTTACGCAGCAGGTTTTCTGCCGCGCCAAAGCGGTCTGCTTTCCCTTCTAAGACCAGTTTGTCACCTGCTTGTAAGCGCATGGAAGCGTCTGGATGATCACCCCGAATGTCTCCCCGACGTAAGGTTTTTATACTAATACCAAAGCGTTCTAGTTCCAATTCGCCGATTTGTTTACCGTTGGCATAGTCCTTGGCTTGCAAAATAAAGGTGTGTAAGAACGTTTCCCCCGTTGCACGGGCGGACTTTACGCTATCACCGTGGTAGTAGCTGCGTAACACTTTGTAGCCATCACGCCGGATGCTTTCCACCACAGGCAGTAATTCATCGGAAGCCATGCCCAATTGTTGCAGCATGTGTTCCGCGATGACTACGGTTGCTTCGAGCGTTTCGGGTAATACCGTGGTTGCACCGAGTTTTTCCAGCGTTTCCATGTGGAAATCATCACGGGTACGGACAAAAATCGGAATATCAGCACGGGTTTGGCGTGCGGCTTCGGTGATGCGTTTGGCAACTTCCATATCCAACACGGTAATAACCACCATGCGAGCGCGGTCTAAACCTGCTGCTAGCAAGATTTCGGGGCGCGTGCCGTCAGCGAAATACACTTTTTCACCTGCTTCCCACGCTTCGCGCACAATCACAGGGTCGAGGTCGAGGGCGACGTAATTCACGCCTTGCGTTTCCAATAACCGCGCTAAGTTTTGCCCCATACGCCGGAAACCGCAGATTAAAACGTGATCTTCGATTTCTTGGGTTGCTGCGCTAACTTCGTGGGTATCTTTAAATCGTTGGTGTAAATAGGTATTCCCCAATAACTTTTTAGCCAAGGTTTCATTGTGGCGAAGAATAATCGGGGAAATTGCCATGCTCAGTACAATGGCAGCCAAGACTGCTTGCGATTCATTCACTGTCAGTAATTCATTGTCTAATGCCAAAGCGAGTAAGGCAAAGCCGAATTCCCCGCCTTGGGCTAATACCAGCCCCGTGCGTAATGCTGTACCATCATCCACCGCGAAATAGCGCGTTAGAAATGCAATCAGTAAACCTTTACCCACCGTAATGCACGCCACCAAATACAAAATTGGTTGCCATAAATCAGGTAATACCGCGAGATTCAGCTTTGCTCCCACGGTAATAAAGAAAACCCCCATTAAAATATCGCGGAAGGGGCGTATCTCGCTTTCGATTTGATGTTTATATTCCGTTTCGCTTAGTAACATCCCCGCAAGGAACGCGCCTAATGCCAGTGATAAGCCTTGCGATTCCGTAATCCAAGCTGAAGTTAATGCCACGAGCAAGACGGTAATATTAAATAGCTCGGTGGATTTTGCCTGCGAGATGTAATGAAACAAGGGGCGTAAGGTGTAATGCCCAACCACCATCATGGCAAAAAACAGTAATCCGCCTTGTGCGGCACTGAGGAGCATTTCCAGTACCGATTGGGTTTTGGCATTTTCCCCCGATAAAATTGGAATCACGACTAAAAACGGGACAACAGCAATGTCTTGGAACAGTAAAATGCCTAATGCCATTTGCCCGTGTTTTGCTCGCATTTCCGCTTGATCGGTCAGTTGTTTGACCACAATGGCGGTGGAAGACATGGCTAATGCGCCAGCAGCGATTAATGCCCCTTGCCATGACATGCCAAAGTAAGTCAGGATGCCAAGCCCACTTAATGTCGATAAAATGACTTGTAATCCACCCAAACCAAGGATGGTATTGCGCATCGCCATGAACTGTTTGACCGAAAATTCCAAACCAATGGCGAATAGTAAAAACACTACACCGACTTCACCCATGAAAGCGAAGTCATCATTGCTAGGAAACCAGCCAAGCGCGTATTCCCCTGTTAGTGCCCCAACGAGCAGGTAGCCCAAAATAGGCGGTAAGCTGAAGGAGCGAAACGTAGCAACAGCCCCCACAGAAAGCACTAATAACAATAAGATACTGTGTAATATATCAACGGCGTGATTAGCTTGTGCGATGTTTTCCACATAGTCCCCTTTGCGCAGGTTTGCGATCCTTGAATTGTTTATGCCTGTCGCTATGCTGGAGTTTAACGGATTAAGCAGGGGGGACAACCCCAAATGGCTATTTAAATCGCCCCTCGCTTAGGGTAAGTCGTGATTGTTTAAATTTGGTTCAATCGAGAAACATGAAAATCCGCTTTTACAGTATAAAAATTATACGTTACGTATGGGTTGCACCGATCAGCCTTTGGTTCGTGCCATTGGCATGGGTTGCGCGTTGGACGGGCGGTAGTTACGCATGGCATACGGGCGTATTGGAAATAGAAGGCGGTATCGTTGGCAAATGGTTGGATAACGGCATTCCGCTTTTCGGCGCAGTGAATGCCTTCACGGTCGGGCATGTTGTGGTAGGCGTTTCACCTGCACATTTAGCTAGCAGCCGCGTACACGAACGTGTGCATGTCAGGCAATTTGAACGTTGGGGGGTATTGTTTCCCTTGGTTTACGC